>CAZXTJ010000181.1:0-13187 GCA_964643655.1 uncultured bacterium | reverse complement strand
GTAGAATGTGTTCCATCTGTACGCTCGACAACGGCAATACTCATTATTTGCATTGGTCTTGAAAGGAAATCGCCAAGATTTGATTTGATTTGGAAAGTCCTGTTGTTGAAGAAAGAACTGTGGTTGTAGAGCCTTTTGTCAGAATAGTTCGAACAACAGTTGTAGAGGTAGTAGTGAGTTGGCGCATTGTATGCGATGTAATCGCTCCACTTGACCGTTGATTGACCATCAACACGGGTATCCGTTTCATCGGTGAACATGTACTCCGTGGCTTCATCAACAGCCTCCACCAATTTGGCAGGGGCTGTTGAGAATGTGTCTCCAACACGAAGTCCTCCTCCTTTTAGACCCAATCGCATGATGTCGACAAAACTGTTGGTGCCAAAGGAAGCTCCTGAATTGGCAAAGTCTCCTGGATCCATGAGGTCCCAGTTCACAGCTCCGCAGTTCACACCACCTGTTTGGGAGTTGCCCATCTCGGCGGCCAGTGCTCCAAGAAGGATGTTATTCAAGTAAAGGCGATGGAATGCACGGTCTGGAACTCCACGATAGATGGCTCCTTTTTCGTAGATGTCGCCTGTAACTCCATCATTGTCCAAGTCTCGGACACACATATCGTAACCGTGGTTTTCCATCACAGGAAGGATGGGTGTTTCTGCAGGTGAACCAGATACCTCTTCGTAACCTTCAATTTCACCTTTTTCCATGAGCCACAGCTGATATATCAACCATCGTGGCATACCCATTGTGTATTGCCAGAAGTCGTAGGGGAAGCGGAGCATTCGCACTCCAGACCATCCTTGGCGACTCAAGTGGTTACCACGGAAGTGGCTTCCGTACATCTCAATTAGTCGAGAGCCACCTTTATTAAAACGGTAGAGGTAGCTCCTCGGAAAACGTTTTCGTAAGGTTTCCCAAGCATCATCTCCTGATTTGGCTTTGTGATAGGTCACTCCAGGGTATGTGGTCGTATCTACATCACATTCAATCCAAACACGTTCATCATTGTCGTTGATGTTGTAACTACTGCCGCTCCATGGAGCTGCACGACCATGAGAACCCTCTCCAATGGAACCTTCGCCGCCATGCATGTCCATGATGTGACCAATCTCGCAGGGACGACGGAAATAGGACATGGTTCTGGAGACAAGGTCTGGTTCTGGTTCGTTGTCTTCCCACTGTCCCCAGTTGTGAGTGTGATTAGGTGAGTTTTGTTTGTCGTCGTTGTCCCAAGTCCGAAGGGGGCAGTCTACGTCAGTAATGTCTTCGATTGTGGCAGTGTCCATGTCTATGTCGCGAGGACTCTTCCACATCGTTGGCCAGCCACGCCCCCATTCACTGCGGTTGTCCAAACTTGGGAATTTGGACGTGCCCAATCTGTTGGCCCACCAGCCTGTATCATTGCTTGTGATGTCACCTTGAGTGTCCATTACGTTGGTGCCGGGATTAGTTCCCATATTGTCGTTGTACCACATTGTAACTGCCAAATCGCCAGGCTCGTCTGAGTCATTACTCTCGTAGTCTTCCAATACTGAAGGCGCATCCCACCAGCCTGATTGGGAGTAGTTCAAGTTGGCCAATACCTCGATGTAATCTTCGGCTTGTGCTTGGGTGATGATAGGATTGCCATTGTCTTGCATAATGTATGTCTGGTGACGAAGGTTGTCTCTGTCGTAATTCCAGCCAGTCTGCTGTTTCCACTTATCTGGTGAACCATCGTCCCAGTCACCGGCCCACCATTGTTCTTCTTCCAACCACTGTGCGTCCCATTCTGATCCTTGCCAAGTACCACCGAACCAAACGCCACCGCGCCAGTCGCCGGGATACCAGTTTCCTGAAATCCAAGTGCCAGCTATCCAGTTGTCAGCTTGCCAGGCGCTTTCCCAGACTCCGCCTTGCCAGACGCCGCCGTACCATTGGCTTTCCCAGACTCCACCATTCCAGTCTCCATTGTCCCAAACTCCATTGGTCCATTTGCCAAGCCAAGAACCAACGGGATACCAAATTCCGTAGCCCAATTCGGGTGCGATGACCCATTGGCCTTTGGGATTGGACCACCAATACTCTTCCCAATCTGGTGCTGTTGTCCAACCAGGTTCGGTATTCCATGTTGGGTTACTTGTCCATCCTGGAGCTACGGTCCAACCTGGATTAGATGTCCAACCAGGTGCAGTCGTCCAACCTGGGGCTACGGTCCAAGATGGTCCAGAACCTTGCCAATGAGGTGAGTCCCCTTGCCAATGAGGTGGATCTCCACTCCAGCCAGGTTGGCCACCAGGGCCCCATATTGGAAGTGTCGTCCATTCAGGTTCATCAATCCATTCAGGTGGTGGACCATCCCAAGCACCATTGATCCAGTGGCTCGTGTCACGCCACTCAGGTTCATCATCCCAATGAGCAGCTGTGCCCCACCACCAATAACCACCACCGCGGATGTATGCACCATATCTCTCTTCGCGGATATCCCAGTTACGACCACACAAAAGGCCGCGCCAGCAGATGACAATCTCCTCATCGCAATCCGTTGGGTCGCTTACGTCAGACGTGGGTGTGTGGTATAACTTGCCGTCACCACGGTCATCAGGGTCACCAGCAAAGACCTTTCGTAGTTTCCAGGGTATATGTGTTGCCGTGGGGTGGTACCAAGCTCCTTCAATGAAATACTCGCGCACACTGACGTCGTAATCTGTCGTTTCATTTGGTGATCCATGATGAGGTAGATGTCCACCAATCATTGCAAACTGTCCCCCTTGAGACCCATCAGATTTTCGGACAGTGCCACTGAGATAGATGGCCGCATCGACTGTTGCACCAGTCACAGCACCATCATGAGATTCTCTGAAGCGACCAAGTACGTAGAGGACATCTCTGTTTTCTGCTTTGGAAACAGTCTCGAGGCCAAGACCATCAATCGGTGTTTCTGGATTACGCAGTAGTTGTTCACGGAAACTCATGAACGAACCTGTGTAAACATTGATTGGCTCAACGCCACCCAAGGGAATTGTCTCTGGGGGGGCTGTTCCTGAAGGGTGGTCATAATCTAGTACATTCGTGTTTTCTGCCCATCCTTTGTGATTCTGGCTTCGCGAGTTGAGGGGATCAGTCAGTTTGAAGTTGCCAAAGATTGTACTTGGGTATGAAGGAGCTGAGGCGTAACCTGCAATGTCACCAAGTTGACCTGAAGGCAGGGCAACGCGAGGGGTGAAAAACGGTGGTGCCTTTGTAATGAGGAAGTTCGAATGGGCCAAGGTTTTTGTCAAACCTGAATAACTACCAGCACAATCGGCTGCTCCACCGCCTTGTTCTATGTAAGCCAATGCAGCTTCAATAGTCTCTGCTCCCAGGCAAGCATCAAAGAGGAAGCCACCTTCTTGGCAGAATTGACGGATTGCCCAAGCCATAGCTTGTACATGGGTGTCATTTTCAATGTCATCAGCAAAGTTCTCATGGTGAACATGTAACCAGTGGTAACCCTGAGTACCACGCATGTAATCGACAATAGTCTGTGCATCAGCTGCATATGATCCTGATAGGGAAACTTTGTTGAATAGTTTGTAAGACTCGAGACAGGTTGTGTTCGGATCCAAAGTGACTCGTGGATTATAGTCGCCGAAAAAGGCGTCGAATGGAATACCGGCATACCCAAGGACACGTGTTACAGGATCTGTCGTGCCAGTATATGTCCCAATTTTGGGTTGAATTCTAGTTGCCTCATCAGTTGTCGTTTTACCAAACTCCAGGGACTTCACTTGGTTGTTTTGGTTCAAGGTTCCAACAAAACGCCAAAAAGCAGAGCTGCGGATGCGATGACGGATATAATCCTCTTCACTATCGTCGATGTTTGAGTCCCAGTCGCCAAATCGCAGATGTATGCACACAACTCCTGAGTCACCATCACCTCCAACTCCTCCGCCAATTTTGCGAGCTTTGCCTTTGGTAAGACCTTGGGGATTGGATGTTCGGATAATGCGACGATAGTCGTCTTTGTTATAACCATCAGGTGCAGTTATCTTGGCCAAGGAATAACCTGCTGCTTCGAGAAAACGTTTTTCTACGGCAAAAGCGCCACCATGCAATCCTTTAATCCAGCGAACGTAAGGGTACTGTCCACCGTCGGGTGGTGCGCCAAGAATGTCCCACATAATGCCATAAGCTCGAAAGAGAGAATATTGATAGAGTTTGTCCACTTCGTTGTCAGCGTTGATTGTAAGTGCAGTGTCTTGCCAGAGGACGTAATCTGTCGAACCGCCAGCCAAATGGGCAGTCGTGTAGATAGTGCTTTCATCCAATATATGTGGCAGATGAGCTTCGCCTTTGTGAGAACCTCCCTGTTCTGTAGTGTCGTAGGTTACTTCAAAGAGACCCATTGAACCCGTGGAGGCACCATCGCCAATTGGAATGCGAGCAATGTCATCATCCATAGGGATGACAATCCAGTCGTTGGTCGTCGGATTGGTATCGACACTGTATAAGAGGATATAAGGAGCTCCAGGGGCATAGGCACATGTATCAAAGTCTGAATAGGGTGGAGATACCAATTGCTGAAAATCGGCAGAATTGTAGTTGGGGCGCTGATCCCTATCCTCATCATTGTATTGCTCTGGAATGGCAAATGGGGCCATACGGTTTGTCAGAAACTCACCTGCACCGGCAACGGTTTGAAAGTTTTTCTTGAGGGCAAAAGAAGAGAAACGAACGGCTGATTCTCGATGTAGAGCTATATCTACTAAACCACTCTTGGAGACTTTGATGGTGGCTGATGTGACCTCACTATCAAATATACCGTTGGCTTTCAGGCTATTCTCAATGGCCGCTTTGACAGGGCAATCACCAATGGTGCCATCGCCATTGATGATGAGCGCACCTTTTTCTTCGATGAGAGTTTTGTACCCTGAGATAGCTGCCAGTTCTGCTGCATGTTCTAAAGTTCTCTGATCCTTGTACCAAAGGCCTACATCGATTGCAAACCCAGCCACACTCATTAGAACGACCATACCTGCAGCAACCAAAACGAGAATCTGTCCGCGACGCGAGAAGAGGCTATCTATGAGATTGCGCCTTCTTCTTTCCTGTATTCTTTTCATTATGCTCCCCTGCGTTTTGATACGAAAACTTATGTACACGCGAGAGCAACTAGTGGACCAAATAGGGTGAATGCTTTATAGAGGCGGAACAGGATGTATATGCCTGTGCTCTCTAGAAGATAGAATGGCCCACTTTGCTACCAGCTGGTAAAAAAGCGGACCTTCTTGAGTTTTTTGGAAGCTGATGATTTGGTCACGCTGATGAATGAAACGGCTCTTGATAAACAAGGCACAAGGTCAAACTGGTCTTGAAGTTCAAGGGGCCACTTTTCCCACAATGACTGGCCTGAAACCCAAGGAGTCGTACTTCTTGTCAGGCCCATAATACGCTCTAGTAGTGATATTACATTCGAAAGGTGCATTACGCCAGCAGCCACCACGCCTAACCTTGAAGCGCTTCTTGCTGTTTATCCAAGCAGAGCCGTCTGCAGGTGCTCCTTTGAAAGACGAATGATAATCGTCTAGGCACCATTCCCATACATTGCCAAGCATATCGTATATTCCCCAAGCGTTTGGCTCGGACAAACCAACTGGCCTTGTTTTGCCATTAGTGTTGCCGCCATGCCAAGCATTCGTGTAGCTGATATTAAAGAAGCTGGAACTCTGTTTCCCGGCTCTACAGGCATACTCCCACTGAGCTTCAGTAGGTAGTTGATAACATATCTTTTCTTTGTGCGTCAGTTTTTTGCAGAATTGCTGACACTCGTCCCAATTTATTTGCTCGACGGGGTGAAGAGCTTGTCTAAATCTGGCGGGATTGGAACCCATCAATGACTGCCAATGTTTTTGAGTCACTTCCGTGCGCGCAATCCAGAAGCCTTTCTGGATTTTGACCCTATGGGCAGGCCCTTCGCTGCTGTTTCCATTACGACCCATCACAAAATCGCCAGCAGGAACCCACACGAAGTTCATGCCTATTGTGTTGATGTAGCTCTTTCCTGTTTTGAGAGTGTCCTTCGTCCGTTTTTTGAATTTCCACTTTCGTAGAAGACGACCGTCGTCAACCATGATCTTGAACTTGTGGGTGTCCGTTTCCTTCCATTTGACGTGATATCCAGAGGAAGGAAAGGTTACACCTTCAATAGAAATGGTCTTTCTAAAAGCTGCACTCAAGTTCGATGAGCAGGCCACAGTCGTCACAAAGATGGCAAGAAGCGGAATTATGTAATAGATGAGTTTCATTGTGCATCCTCCTTTTTACGCAGATACAAGGAGTTTGCCACTGAAACTCATCACTTATCGATGAGTGCCCCTGAAACACCCATACTCGCTTTTCTCAAGTATTCTTGAATATTGGGATGATATTGACTCGAAGCAGCCAGAGCTTCCTTTGCCTCGTAATATTTCAAGAGATACTCCTCAGAGACGAAACCGTATCCAGATTGTGCCCATTTATCACCATGGCTATTACGGAAAATGAACATCTTGGCTTTTGCAGAGTAACCAACGAGCAGAATTACATGTCCCCCCCGCTGAAGGTCATCACCTGGCTGAGGTAGATGTAACAGGCCGGTTGAATGGTCGATGCAGCTCATATACCACCATACATTGAAGACAATAGGCTTTTTCTTTTCCATCAGAAACTGACCCATCTCTTCTCTCTTGATGAAAATTGGTTTGAGTTTGTAATCAAGAGCTTCAGCTCCTGTTGGAGGCCTACCTGTGAAACACTCCATGCAAGCTTTCCCAGTCGTCAGTTGACATTTGTGAAATCCTGTCTGTTGCCAATTGTAGGCCTCGTAAGGCCATATCTCTTCAGCCATAGTTCCATGCTCGAAAGCTTCCACTGCCAGGTATCCAGCTAGGCCATCAGAAGTTGCATATGCATCTTGAAGTTGTGGATTGTTGAGAGTGAATTTTTTTGCAGCCCAGTAAGTGAATGCTTCAGAAAGATCAATCGTCAGTTTTTTGTCTTTCCAAACTAGGTACTCCATTAGAGCTGTAGCTGCAAAAGCATTACAGGTGTTTCGTCTGCCCTGGTGTTTAACTATGGATAGATTGGGTCGTAGGTCAACAGTCCATTCAATATTCCTAGGATTGAAAGAAGAGTCTTCGTCTATTCCGTAAACCTTCTTGAAGCGATCTCTGTCAGCGATAGTAGATGAAGCTTTGCTGTTGAGAGGTACATGAGGCGAGATGCAAGTTGAGCCAACAATGTGTTTCCTCGCTATGGGTTGGTGACAGGAGGCTACATCTGTAAAGGTGGAAAAAGTTATAAGGCAGATTAGACAGAGGGGCAAAAAGAGTCTGTGGCCAAACATTACGAACACTCCTAAACTCGCCAGTGGGTACATTCAGTCACGAAATATAAGCAAGGTAATAGAGCTTGTATTGTAAAAATGCGACATGCGACGAACCTGTTAAATGACTAGGCAAAGGCAGTAGCTTTCATTAAAATCTGAGTGAGTGATGTCCTGAAAGAAGTGAGTGCATTAAAGATGGCTGACAATTGGTCTATGACAGAGCTGCCTGTGCCGAGTGAACTATCGACGATAGTCGATAGAATCTGGTCGTTCAGGTATTTCCGACAAGCCAAAGGTCCTGGGTATTATCGATTTGCACCTGAGGGCCGTGTAGACATCATTTATGTTCATGGCGATTTGAAGTCACAGACGTCCAACCAAAGCTGTTCATCAGGGTTTTATCTCTGTGGTCCACTCACCTACGGAGCTACTATCAAGCCAGTTTGTGATACGGCGATAATAGGCGCGACCATAAACTACGATGTCGCTGCTGCTTTTGTTGGTTGCGATCTGACAGATATGCGCAATGTTGTTTTGCCCATAGCAGATTCTCCTTTGTGTGATGTCTTTGATAATGAGCTAATGAGCTGTGCAAAAACAACTACAGACACGTATGCGCTCCTTTTGAGTATGTGCCAACTCAGAGCGAGAAATACTGTCAACGCATACGCACAAACAAAAGCAGCGGTCTCTGACATTAAAGAGAGTAGAGGAGTACTCTCCATCTCAGACTTAGCTGCAAAGCAGGGATGTACTGTGCGCACTCTGCAAAGGAGATTTCTTGTCCATTTAGGGGTTTCTCCAAAAGAGTTAGCTCAGATAATTAGGATTAGGTCAGCATTGGATATTCACTATGTAAACAAAAACAAGAGCTGGCTAGAGACATGTTTAGATGTTGGTTATTATGACCAATCCCATTTCATAAGAGACTTTCGTCGCTCCTTTTTCATCTCTCCCCAGGATTTCCTACTGAGCGAATACATCAACATTGCAGAGTCAACGGCAATATGACCATTCGACTTGCAACACCAGATGATGCTGAAGCCATAGCTGAGATAAAGAAACTAGTTTGGCCTGAAGAGAGTATATCTGTACCCCAAATTGTGAAAGCAATAGAGGATGAAAGGCATACCTCTCATGTGTTTTTGCATGAGGCTCGAGTTGTTGCTTTCATTGATGGTTTCGAGACGTTGAGCCCAGAGTCGACTCTTCGCTGGGAGATGGACTTGATGGCCGTCCACCCCAGCTTTCGAGGGAAGGGACTTGGAAGACGACTGTTAGAAGCGAATACAAGTGTCGGTCTGAGCAGAGGTGCAGCTTTATCTCGCGGACTCATCAGAATAGATAACAAGGCTAGCCAGATAACTTTTACTAGATGTTCATATGAAAAGGATGACCCATTGCTCTCTCTGTATGTAGCTTTGCCAGGAAGACAAAGAGATGTACTTAGAAGGTTCCGCAAAGGATGGCAACAGACACAAGTTGTGACATTCAACTATTCTGGCATATGGCTAGAGGAAGCGATATATACGAAATCCATAGATTTGTCTGAACTGCCAGAGCCTGATGAAATGTCTGTCGGCTTTCTGCTTCCATCCAAGAACGAATCCTTGGCAAGGACTGCATTAGACTTGGGATGTGCTGAACTAGGACAGTTTCACTGGTGGCAGCACAAGTATGTTGTCTAGATTTTAACTAACTGAATTGAGCTGCTTCTCCTGCAAAAAGAACAGTGGTCATAAGGAAACAAAGCAATGCGAAAGTAATGTTTCGCAATATTATCCTTACTTGGTTTGTCTACCGTTGAAATAGTCCTCGAGTTCATCATCCACTGAAGGACCGCTGGCTGATTGGACAATGTCTTTGATGGGACTGAGATCGGAATAGCTGACAAAAGAGGGCAGCACTTCGAGGGCATCATCAACCCAGAAGTCATCCACTTTCTCCACGATTAGCATTGCAGCAGAACCTTTGAAGTTGTCTGCAGCTGCCTCAGGAGTATTCACATAATAAGCTTCGATGGCATCATCGAGATGGTGGCTAGAGATTCGGATGCAAGCTGTGCGGATGAACTCGTAGTCCCGTGCTGAAACGAATGCAGGTAGAACTTCGATGATAGAGTCAGCATTGAAGTCCACATTCTGCTTTATGTACCGAATAGCAGCTCGACGGTGGTTGCTCAAATGTGGCTGCCATCCTGGAGCGAGGATAGTGAGGGCGTTTGCCATACTGTTCAAAGCCCTGCGGTAACGCATCTCTGAAGTAATCGAGGGAAATTCTAGTGACTCAGAGGACAACATTCTTGAGAAAGTGCCATAACACTCTTGCAGGACGATGAGTGCGCTGTTCCTTCTGCTGAAATAGTCTTCGATTTCGTCATCAACGCTCATCTCACTAGTCTCTAACACTATTTGTTCAATAGCCTGACAATCAGTGTAATTAATAAAAGAAGGAAGCACTTCTAGAGCGTCGTCGAGCCAGATAGAAGCTTTCATTTTGTTGATGACGGCAATTGCTGCAACACCTTTGTAGTTGTCTATTCTCTTCTCGGGCAAGTTGTGAAAATAAGCCTCAATAGCATCATCTTGGTTGATACTGCCCACCTGCTGGCAGACCTTTTTGAGCACATTGAAGTCACGCAAAGAGACAAATGCGGGGATGTGGTCTTCAACAGAAGAGAAACTCCAAGCATGTTCTTTCAGGTAATACATGGCTGCTCTGCGGTGGTTTGTCACTCCAGGCAGTTCTCCGCCTGTTGAGAGAGCAGTAATTGCAGGAGACATAGAACAAAGAGCTTCACGGAACTTCACTTTGTCAGCATTGTTGTGAAAGCTCATTCCACCGTCATAGAGCCTGGTGAATGCCCAGCAAGCGTCTTCGAGTTTCTCTATAGGTGTGTCTGCAGCAAAAGACGCGGAAGTAAAGGCTAGAACAACGATTAACAGCAATGGGCAGGCAAGTTTGAAATACATCGATTACCCCTCTTTTCGATTAGATTTCATTGAAGCCGCACATAATAGAAGAAATGATCCATCTTGGCTACTCATAATTGGATTTGAGCAATAACTGCTGAAGTGATCAGGCTATGGGAGCGTTGTATAGAGTATGGCAAGTAATTTGTGCCTATGATTCATGTTCATAGTCACAATAAGCTCTTTGAGCGGAAAGGACTTTCAAAATGGAGGGTGCAGAACAAATGGCATTGGCTGGTGGCGCTATGGCTTTGGGCGTTGGTGTCATCCTAGCTGCATTTATCGCAGCAATTGTCGTTGGTGGTATTGTTGGCCATGTTTGCCATTAGTGTTTGTGCTTCTGCTGTTGTTATTCAGTCTATGTTGAGTACCTCTTTTGAAAAAGCGCTCATCTGCGAAGTAGCTCGTTTTGTCATAAGCTTCGTGGCAGTCGTTGGTACAGCCTTTTTGATGGCTGGCGGTGCGGCAGTACTGGCTGCTGCAGCGGGTTAATCAGCAACACCGATACCCTTCATCGCTTAGCAAGAAAAGCTGCCAACACTTGGGATTAGCTTTCGTTTGCGCTTTACCACAGACTACAATTGCGTATGCCGCGTTAATTCAAATATGGGGAGGAAATATGCAGGCAACACCTGGAAAAGGAAAAACAGAAGAGGGCAAAAAGTCTAAGAGCAATTCTTGGGTATGTATTGTTGGCTGCATGGCTCTTTGTGTTATGGCCACTGTTGGAATGATTGTCATTGCAGGAATTGGAATTGCTATTCCTTTCTTTCAGACAAACCTAGCAGATGCACAAAAAGAAAAGGCCATGATGGATTTGGACGTCATTCGTAGCGCTGTCAATCTTTACAATGCGCAAAATAGACCCTTGACGGGCACAAAACTGAGTCCTTTGCTCGGTCGCTATCTGCAAGAGTTACCAGTTGATCCTTGGGGCAATGAATATCTTTTCGACTCACAGGTTGGTGTCATTCTCAGCTATGGCGCTGATGCTCAAGCTGGCGGAAAAGGTAGTGACAGGGACGTTGTAGTTTATTACAAACCTCCCATCCAGATTATTCGTGCCCAATACAAAGGAAAATGGGGATTGCCCAGACGTAAGGATAGATTAACTGTCACTCTTTCAAAGCCTGCCAAGCTCGTTGACAAGAGCCTCTTGCTGCAATCTCTTTGTTTGGTCACTTCAGACGGCAAAGAAGTCTCCATAGCTGAGTTGCAGGAAAAACATGATCATCAATGGATGTTGTTGAGCGATGATGTTTCCAAGGGCAGGCTATCTTTGATAAGCAAGAAGAATGCGAAATCGATGCCCATTGAAGAGACGATGAAAGTTAGTCTCAGAACAGCAGTTGAAAAAAATGGTGACGCCCATTCTGAGTTTGGTCTCAGAGAGTTGTGGCTGAAAGATGGTCCTCTAGAAAAAGACATCTATGGATTTGCCACGACAGACCTTTTGAAAAAGCCTGTCACCGGGAATGCGACTCGAATAGAGAAGAGTAGCCGTTAGTTGGCAAAACTGAGCCAAAGCTTACCTATCGTACTCTGTCAGCTTGAAGTAAAATCCTGGATTCAAGTCCACGAAATCCAATAGGGCTTTTCTACTAATCATGAATAGTCGCACGTTGCCTACAGCTTCAGCTGAGAAGGTGTATTTGCCATTGGACATCAGTGCTTCAACATCGGCAACAAAGGTATTGGCGTCGACACGCACAATTTTCTTGTCACCTTTCATGATGTTCACTTCACCATCTGCAACGAGATAAGCACATTCGGCTTTGTGGCCTTCTTTTAAAAATCTTTGACCATCCATGGCAAAGTCTGAATCCATATACGACTCCAGATGTGTTCTCTGCGTGGCAGTGAGTCCTTTGAAAGGTTCCGTTTCGTTGAGTACGAGGCCCAAACCCAATTGTCTGTTGATGAAGAGTCTGCGCAGTTTTAGTGCTACGTCAGTTCCTCGGATGAAGTACAAAAAGTCAGCTTTCTCAATGGTCATACATTGTAGAGCTGTTTTGGCAACGACGTCAGCAGTTCTGGGTATGTCCATGACAACTGCTGTTTCACCGAAATAGTCATTGGGGCCATATTCATCGAGGGCTTGTTTTCCTTTGCGAACTTCTGCTTTACCAGAGATGATAAGGAAAAACTTCGTTCCTGGATTGCCTTCTTCTAGCACGACTTCGCCCGATTTGAATGTTTCCAATTTTGCGATAGAGAGGAAGTCGGCAGCACGGTTCATAGGGAAGTTTCTGAATAGTTCCACTCCGTTGAGTACTGTGAGCATTTCGATTGCTCGTGAGTGGGGGTTTTTCTCTACGTGTATGCGTATTGTTCTGCTGAGACCTGGTTTGGCTACACGCAAGTTAGAACCTTCGGGTACCGAATCGCGACCAACATGCAAAACGAATAGTCGTTTTTTCACTGAATCTGGAAGGTCCACTAGCCTGTCTATAGGTGTGTGCAAAGGCGGTACACCAGCCTCGTGGAATATGAGGGTGTGATGCCAAGGGAAATCCAGCAATGAGTCTCTACGACCTGCTGAGAGGATACCCATGCCATGTAGTTTCTCTACTTCTTTTGGATCGTTGAGGGTGTCGCCTGAATAGACGAAACTCTTGCCCAGGAAATAACATTCGAATCCCAAGGCGGGAATTGAGTGAAGTGTGTAGTTAAATCTGAATTCAGCACCATTGATGCGAATTGGTGGTCCCATTGTGATGGGGTGGTAGTCAATCAAAGACCGGACACGTGATTGCGTCAAACCGGTAATCGCAGAAGCTTTGCGGACAAAGGAATCCATGATTGTCCGAGAAGTGTAGATGGGTATTTTTTGTTCTTCGAATAGTTTTTGCAATGTGCCAGCGTCGTGATCTGCATGGCAGTGGGTC
>CAZXTJ010000180.1:0-13202 GCA_964643655.1 uncultured bacterium | reverse complement strand
AACAGGCCGCTTTTATATGGGCTCCACAGCAGGCATAGGACACGAGCTTCCTGTCCACGCTGTTACCATTGGCGACGGTTTTTGGATGGGTGCCTATGAGGTGACTCAAGAGCAATATGAAAAGGTCATGGCGTCCAATCCCTCAACTTATCGTACGACAGATAGACCTGTAGAGAATGTGACATGGACGCAGGCCCAAGAGTATTGCAAAAAATTGACGACTCTCGAACAGACTAATGGCCTATTGCCCCAGGGATGGGCATATTCTCTACCAACTGAAGCTCAATGGGAATATTCCTGTCGTGCAGGGGCACTTGGTCGCCGCTATTGGAAACCAGCTGCTGCAGCTGCTTGGTTCTCTGAAAACTCTGATGGTATCAGTCACCCCGTGGGTGAAAAGAAACCTAATGATTTTGAGCTCTACGATATGATGGGCAATGTTTGGGAGTGGTGCCAAGATGAGTGGCACGACGATTATGCCGAAGCTCCAGCAGACGGAACGGCGTGGGAGGGTGAAGGCACGGCCAAACGTGTCGTTCGCGGAGGTTCTTGGGGCAGCCAGATAGAGGATTGTCGCTCTGCTGTTCGGAATCAATGTGCCGAGAGTTATCGTTCACGTTACGTTGGTTTTCGCGTAACCCTGGTAAAAAAGAGCGTTGTGCGGCCAATATTAGTTGATGCACCAAGGTCAGGGCAGAATTATTCCAACACTTTGGGCATGTCATTCAATTGGGTGGAACCTGGCAGTTTTTACATGGGCTCTTCTGAAGGAGCTGAAGACGAATGGCCTGTCCATCAAGCTGAGATACTGGAAGGATTCTGGCTGGGAACTTATGAAGTTACTCAGGGGCAATATGAAGCTATCAGGGGAAACAATCCATCATTTTTTAAAGGTGAAGAACGTCCAGTTGAGCAAGTGAGCTGGGAAGATGCAATGGAGTTTTGTCGCATCCTTACAGAGAAAGAACAGGCTGCAGGTCGTCTTCCTGAAGGTTTTGCCTATACTCTGCCCTCTGAAGTGCAGTGGGAATATGCTTGCCGAGCTGGCACTCTGGGGCGACGTCATGGACCCATCAAAAAAATCGCTTGGCATGCTGACAATGCCAATGGACTCACTCAAGACGTAGGCAAAAAAGCACCAAACGACTGGGGTCTTCATGACATGATTGGTAACGTCTGGGAGTGGTGTGCAGATACTTGGCGAGACAATTACGACATCAAAGAATTAGAAGAAGAACCTCCCATCGAAGATGAGAAGAAGGATTTGCCAGAAGACATAGACGATCCAAGTGTCTTTGCTGATGACGATGATGATGACATCGATGACATTCTAGACAAAGAGAGCCAACAAGAGGATGAAGAAAAACTCGATGAGATGTTGAAAGCTGATGAGGATCTCATTCGGTCTCTAGAGAAAAAGAGTGGATTGTCTGATCCCGACTTGCCCGATGAGGTTGATGCACCTGAATGGCATGTTCTACGTGGTGGTTCTTTTTTCAGTGAAGTATGGCAGTGTCGATCAGCCAACAGAAACAAAGGAACCTCAAACTACAAATATAAAAATTGTGGTTTCCGCGTGGTCCTCGTTGCCCTTGATGACATTGGTCCCATGGATCCCTTTGGTGAGAATCTCATCACAAAAGATCCCAATGGTGACATCTTCAATGAGTTCGACGACGACGATTTCGACGACGATGACGATATGAAGAAGCCTGTCAAAAAGAGTGATGACTCAATCTTCGACGATGATGACTTTGACGACGATTTCGATGATGATTTTGGGGACGATGATTTCTAGGCGACAGACTCGTTATTTGGGGCGGTAATGGTGATAAAAGAGTTGCTTCAGATGGATTTGTCTGTTGCCACCTCGGACTACCTTTAGACCCAATTCCTGGAAATCTACTCCTGTGGCAACGCCATTGCGCACAATGACAAAACACAGAGGTGCTGCATTTTTGGCTTGTCCTTGAACAGTAACACCAAAGCGATAAAGACCAGGAAAGAGCCATTTGGGGAAAGCTTTTGTGAATTTGCCTTTGCCAAAGAGATTGCAGATGACCAATGGTTTTTTCACTCTGTTGAAGACCACTTGGCCCCGGAAAGGTGCAAAGTTGGCAACTAAATCAAAGGGAATGACAAAATCTCCAGGCATTGGTTTCAGTATTGAACCAAATGATGGGATCAGGGTGAAACGACCTTTGCCACTACCTTTTCCTCGAAAACAGGCCCAGCTGAAGTTGAGCCTCTCATCAAAGAGTGCAACTGAGCTGAATTCCTTCGGAGCAAAGGCATCACGCTCCCAGCGGCAGCTAATCTTTTCTCCAAGAGCTTCCACACGACCAACTCTTGGATCTATTTTTAACTTGGCCATCAGGTCATCATTTGCTTTGTAGCCACTAAAAGTTTCGTGGTAGACCACCTCTGGCAATCGTTCTATGGCCACTGCAAAAGCTGGAACAAAACGCTTAAGATTAGTGAAAGCATCAGGTATGCGGTATTTGGCTCGAATTGCCAATTTCAGTCGCCTTTGGGATTTCAATATAGCTTCCGCAATGATTAACCTATCAGGACCTAGGACTACCACATGAGGCGGTGCAGTGGCGTCCAAAGGGTAATCAACATGAAACCATTTGCCATTGCCGATGATATGGGTAGCACTCACGAGGGGAGACTTCTGCAGGGCTTCGATATCACTCTCGTTGTATGCAGGTTTTTTACCTGGCATGGGAAAAAAGGAACCACCATTGGTTCCTTTCATTTTCATGTATTCAGTCAGTGCTCTGCTGCTGAAGCCACTTTGCCGCATTTTGAGCCACTGTTCCGGCGGTAGGTCGGCACGAAGGGTACAAGACACTACCGCCATGAACATCACTGTTAATATCAGTGTTTTACTCATTTATTCCTTCCTGCTCTTCTTTTTGAAGTTGCAGGTTTTTTAGTTGTTTTCGTTACCCTTTTTGTTCTGGTCGCTCTGTGAGCTGGCAGCTTGGGGCGCGACAAATTGGGTCTATTATCCAATTTGGGTTTTTGCGGCGGAGAGCTCTTCAATATCTTCTTGATCTCTTCAATTGCTCTGTCCATTTGTGGATCACGGCCCATTCGATAATCGTGGGGAGTGATTTCCACTTCGATATCGGGTACAGCGCCGTAGTTTTCTACTCCCCAACCAACATCTTTGAACCAGAAACTATATTGGGGTTGTGTCGTCAATCCGCGATCAACAAAGAGGTCACGGACATTGATACCAATAACTCCACCCCAAGTCCTCTTTCCAATGAGGGGGCCAAGTCCCATCAATTTGAAGGAGTGGCTGAATATGTCTCCGTCTGATGCCGCAGCTTCATTTGTGATGGCCACAATTGGTCCTGCTGGCGAGTTTTCTGGGTAAGCACCAGGTTTGGCCCAACGAGGTTTACAATAGGCGATACGACGTCGGGCAAGTTTCTCGAGCAGTAGTCCTGATACATGTCCTCCACCGTTGTACCGCACATCAACAATCAAACCATCTCTATCGACCTCTTGAATGAAAGAGCGATGAAACTCTGAATAACCCAAGGCACTACAATCGGGAATGTGAATGTATCCAACACGACCTTTGGTTGCCCGGTGGATGTATTCACGGTTTTTCTCTACCCACTCACGATAACGGGCAAGGGATTCTCTGCGCAGTGTTTTGACGACTACTACTTTGTCAGGAGTTTTGGTTTTGCTCTTGCCTTTGGCTTTTTTCCCTTTTTTGGATTTCTTTTCGCCCTTGGGGGCAGCCAATGAAATGGAGACCTCTGTGGCTGCTCTGTGAAGAAGAACTTCACCTGGCGTAATTTCTTGAGTGAGCGTCACTCCATCAATTGCTTTGATGACGTCACCCTCGACAACATTGATGCCAGGTGCAGCCAAAGGAGAGTGGCAGATTTCATTCCACGAGTCACCCCTGACGACATGGACGACGCGATAGCCTCCAGCCTTTTTGTCCCAGACGAAGTCTGCTCCCAGCAACCCTACGGGATAAACGGGAGGAATGCGATAATCGCCACCAAACTCATAGGCGTGGGAGGTACCCAATTCTCCTTGCACTTCCCACATGAGATCGGAGAATTCTCCACGTGAACCAACACGTTTGACTAGGGGACGATATTGCTTCCGCACACCATTCCAGTCGACTCCAGAAAGATCTTCTGTCCAGAAATTTTCACGCTGCAAACGCCACGCTTCATCGAACATTTGATGCCACTCAGAAGTGGGACAGACTGAGAGGCGTATTCTGTTCAGATCAATCCAACCACTCTTGCGACTTGCTCCATCGCGAGCAGTATTGTCATCAGCTTTGTCGCCAGCTTTCATCGCGCGAAGGCGCAGACCTGAGCGATAAATGAGAGTTTTGTGGTCAGCTGATACGACATAACTGGAAACGCCACTGACGAGGTTGTCCCGTTTTTTCTCTACCAAATCATAAGAAGCCAGAGACCATTTGGCAGAGGGTTTTCCTGGGAACCACATGGCATTGAGGCGACCTTCGATGGGGCGAGTCATGAACAACAGTTTGCCGCCGGGAAGAGCGCGTAGCGCAGCATAATGGCCATCTCCCATGGGAAAGGAGACAACTCGTTCAGTCAGCCCTTCAACATCGATTTTGATTGGTGGAGCCTTCTCTTCTTCTTTTTTCTTGGACTTCTTGGCGGCCTTCGCCTTTTTACCTTTTGTTTTGGCTTCCTCAGGTTTGGCCGGCGGTTGCCCAGGTGCTCTTGGTACGGGCACGAAGGGTGAATGTAGATCCTTTTGCAAAGTGACGAGGAATAGACGCATCCCCAGAGGGAATGTGTAATCAAAGGTCACATAATCAAAGACTGGATCAAAGGAGCGGGCCGACATGAAATAGATGTATTTGCCATCAGGGCAGAAGACGGGATCAACATCCAAGAAGGCAGGTTTGGTCACGTTGTGAACTTTGCCACTTTTCACTTCGACGAGGCGAATGTTCCTTTTGTTCTCCTCGGCAGCAAAACTATAAACTATCCATCGTCCATCAGGTGACCAGTCCAGTCCAGCGATGGGACCATATTCAGAACGGTCCAGGACTTTGCCTTTGCCAGATTTCAAGTCCACATGCCACAGTTCTCCGCGATTGTTCAAAAGAGCTACCGTGTCAGCCTTGGGTGACGGAACAAGAGCGTAGGGCCTTCCAAAATCCAGTTCTTTGAGGCGTTTTATTTTTTCGCTGCCATCGGCCCTGTGGATTTCAATAGCCTCTTCACCACCATCATCAGAAATGCAGGCAATTCTTTTTCCATCGGCTAACCAGGCTGAGAGACGGTATCGTACACCATCACGTTTGCCTATTTGATTGACTGCACCTTCCCAATGAGAAAAAGAGAATGCTTTTCCACGGGAGGTGATGGTCATTGAGTGACCTTGAGGATGGACATCATAACTTTCCAGATATCGCGATGGTGAAACGAATTTACGCGCTGTTTGTGTCCTGGGAGTGGCAAAGTCGAATTCTACCTTTTCGCCACCAGTTGTTTTTGCTGGATCTAGAACAAAGAGGTCACCGCCTGCGTGGTAAACGATGTTTTTTCCATCTGTTGAAGCGCCGCGAGCATAAAACTCGTGATGATGAGTGTGCCGTTTCAGCTCTTTGCCATCGGGAGTTGAGCTATAGATGTTACCCACACCTTCGTGGTCGGAAATGAAGTAAATTCTGTCACCAATCCACATGGGGGCCGCCATGTTGCCAGCCAACTCGTTGAGGTATTCGAATTTGTCGCTGCCAGTTCTATCAACGAGCAATACACCAGCGCGTCCGCCGCGGTAACGTTTCCAGCGGGCAGGGTCTCCTGTCCAACGGGCCAAGACGACTCCTTTACCTGGGCCAAAGGCAATCTCTGTAGCCACTCCATAACCCAAGTCGCGAGGTAATCCGCCGTTGATGGGCTGTGAGAAGATAGTCGTCTGCCTAATGATTGGACGGCCATGATTGGAACGCAACAAGATGGATTTTCCGTCTTTGCTCCAACCAAGAGCAGAGGTCATGATGGCGCCCAAATAGGTAAGGCGTTTCAATGCACCACCTTGGGAGGGCATTGTGTATATCTCAGGTTGTCCCTCTTCAAGGCCTGTGAAAGCCAATGTTTTACCATCAGGTGAAAACCGAGGATGGCCAGCCCAACCAAGGTTGGTTGTCAAACGGACTGCACGACCGCCTTTGCGAGACACCTCCCACAAATCGTCTTCACATACAAAAACAATTCTATCGCCAAAAATGGTTGGGTATCGATAATATCCCTGTTGTTGGGTCATATTTCTTCCTCCAGTCGCTTTCAAGAGACCAGCTTAGATGGGAGGAAGGGCTTGATGTCAAGCCTTATGCGGGCATACCAGATGGCAACATCGATAGGTCGAGGCCATCAGCAAGATCTTCGAGTCTTTCTGTGCGAGTGCATTTTTGTGAGGCAACTCCTGCAGCCACTGCACTTCTGAGGCTAATTTGACCAGCCCGTTTCGATGACATACTCTCAATCTGAGTGTTTGTCATTCCAGGATTGGTTTGATCAATTGCCACATTGTAAGCATCGAGTCGTGAGAGACTGACAAGAGAGTCTTGAGCCAATGTATCCCAACGAGCGACGAGGTCGCCACTGGCAGCTGGTTGAACGAGAGCAGGTTTATAACTCATCGTTAGGTCACCAGAGGCAGAACGTGAAACTTCTGCACCAAGATTGGCCAAAACACGCATACCGGCTTGCAGAAGTGTTTCAGCATGACCACATTGAGTGCAGTGGTTGTGACAAACCTCTATTGTGCATTCATAGTCACCTAATAATCTGCGAGCTGCAGCTTCAGCATCAATGTCTTTGAGGAGCTGCTTTTTCAGTTCTGGAGGCAAGACTGAAGACAAACGTTTGTGTCTTTGTTCTCTGTCTATGTTCAAAGGCATGGAGAACAAGATCTCAGAGATTGAGGCACCTTCACATACGGAGCAGACTCCAAAGACACCAGCAGTGGAAAGGAAGTTATTGAGGGCTTCACTCACTCTTTCGCGCACTAAGGAGCCATAGACGAAGAAGAGTCCCATTGTGCCAAAAGAAAGAGGAAGAGCCCAAGCAAGGTGTATTGTCAAAGAGGAGGTCTTGTTTTTGTCATTACCTATTGGTCGTTGACCTGATTGGCGACGACTTTTGTATGTTTTGGCTGCTACTTTTCGTTTCTTTTCGGCTCGCGCAGAAACGGCATTTACTGTCTTAATTGCTGTGTTCAGTCTATCGAGAGCACTTTCGTTCTTTACCTTTTTATTAGAAGCGGCCTTTTTTACTCGCCTAATTGTTTTGACTGGTTCATCAACACACTCTGTATTGACAGTGATTGGCAGATTCTGAGCTGCAACTGCTCCTGAACTGGCCCACCATCGTTTTTTCACCTTATTGCCATAGCTGCGTTTGACCAATCTAGTTTTGAACCATGCAGCTTTGTGACCTGCTGAGACTAACTTTGTCGTCGAGCCATCAGAGACTGTGACAGCTCCTGAGATGACAAAAAGAACTCGCATCTTGCGTGATTTACTGTAAGCGACGACAAAGATGGAGTTTTCATGTGGTCGGGCCACACCACGGTCCAATTTCACATGTAGACCTTGGCGGAACTTGCCCTCTACTTCAATGCGGACTGTACCTTTACACACATTGATGCCCACTCCGTCATCATGAAGTTCAAGTTTTGTACGAGAACCTGCGATGAGTTGGCCGCCACCGGGAATGGCCATCTTCATTCTGCCTTTACGAGGCACTGAGATGGTGGGCACATAATCAGAAGCTGTGTTATCAAAGGCGGGATTTCCATGGACTATGTCTACAGAAGAGAAAAATAGCAAAGTTGCGATGAGGATGCAGTCGAGCACGTTTACCCCAATCACAGGCATAGGGTGAGATGCAATATAAGCACCAACTAGAGCATAAACATCTATATCTAGCTAAAGCCGCTTCAGTAGTGGCATGTGGCGGTGATAGGCATGCTATTGCAAAAGGCAAAAACTGCAAAAATAGGGGTGTGTTGCCATGGCGAGATGCCACCTTTTTCTTAGCCTTGCATTTCGCAAGTGCTTATACAAAAGTCGAGAAATCCGGTAAGATGAGCAAATGCAAGCATAACTCTAGGCCTTACGAGGGGGCAAAATGAAAGAGACTTCCTATTACCAAGAGCAATTAGAAGAGTGCAAAGGTTTTACTGTTCCTTCAATCTTGATTTTGCTAATCAGGGGCTTTTGGCTTATTGTCCCGCTGCTTTTTGTTGCTTATTATTCTGGTCAGAAGTTGCTAGCAGTGTTTGGCAGATACCCTTATCGTTTTCGCAATTATTTCGAGACATTCTTATTCTTTGGTTTTTTCGCTGTCTTGATTGGCTTCGTTTTTGACAGACCATGGGCTAAAAATGATTTGAAGAAACGCTCCATCAAAATGCTTGCTGCACTCGTGCCAACTATTTTGTTCTTTCTTTTCTTACGTCACTACAACAACAAGGGGCTTACTATCTTTCCAGAAGGTCATGGGAATATTGAGCTCTTTTATCGAGTTGCCGATCCTGTCGTCATTGGTTATTTAATGGCCATTGTTGCTCTTTTCCTAGGGATCAAACTTCTTTGGTACGTCTTTCGTGATGGCCGAGAAACAGCCAATGCTAGTGCAGGCCACTTCAAGTGGGCACACAATCAAGTGACTTCACAAATGTCGCGTATCAAAGAGCTACTCAACTATGACGAAGAGATAAAACTCATCCTTGCCGAACCCAACTCTTCGCCAATGCATCCAGAAAATTCGGCCCTAGTAATGCTCGCAATTTGTTATTCAATGGCTCATTTGACAATGGCCGCCGCTTTGACAAGTGCCGGTGAAGGGCTCACAATATTGAGCAATTTCATATTTGTGCCCTTTGTGTTGCTCTCGCTCTTATTGTTCCCAAAAGACCGAAATCATCTTCGTTTTGGTGCTCTACCAATTATGGTCTGTTTGCTGCTTTCATATACTTTTTTAGAGTCTGTCAGTGCAGTTCAATGGATGGTTCTCTTTTTCACTGTCCTTATCTCAATTCCTCTGTGCCGTCTGATTTGGCTCGACTTCCAGCGCTGGCTCAGACGTCGTTTTCTCGTTGTGACAAATGAGCGTGTTGTAATTTTGCATCCACAGGCCACAGACGAAAATTCACTCATCGAAATTGAGAGTGGAAAATGTCCTTTGGCTACAGAGGATTGTGTTTTTACACTGCTACATTTTTCGACTAAAAAAGAAACAGCTTTGCAGCCATTTGCTGTTGCCTCCTTTGCAGAATTGAACAAACTCATCGAAGTGGGGCCGCCAGCATTTGCTGAGCTAAAAAACGAAAGACCAACACCTTTCTGGGGCTGGAAGGCCATGCCTTCGCTTTTGGTCTTTGTTTTGGCCATAAGTTGGAGTTTTTATTCGACTATTTGCATGGGCCTGGGATTGGGAATGACGACCATTGTTGAGATTGCCCATTGGACAGAAGGTAAATCAGCCCAAATGTACCAGGACCAGAAACGCATGATGCGTTATTTTCCTTGGTGTGCTGCCATGAGTATGTTCCAAGCCATGGCTGCTGCCGATACTGAAAACTACGACGACGCCATAATTGCTTTCAAAGATGCAGCTTTGCTCAGCCTCCGTGAAGGTCAAGTTGGCAAGTTGATTAAAACTGGTGAAGAGGAAAAATTCGTCGAGTTTTGCAAAAAGGCGAAAGGCTTGCAGACACTTGTTCGCAAGTTGAAAGTCCCACGAGGCGCGAATATTGCGGCTTTTAGAGAGATTGAGTATGCTAGGCGTTACGTTGATTTGTCCAAAAATTGCGCAAGTCTTTTGATGGCACGTAAACGTAATGTGGTGAAACATCTCCGAAATGCAGTTGAAATGAGTGGCAATACTTATCCTCAGGCCAAATTGGAGTTAGTCAGGGCCTTGGCCTGCACAGGAATTTATGAAAAGTTTGATGAAAAAGGTCAGCATTATCTAAATCAGGATAGGTGTGATCTGGAAGCCCTCGAGCTTCTCGAACAAATCCGCAATCGCCTTTCAACTAGCGAATATGACGACTTGCATGAGTTACTGAGCACGAGAGCGCCAAAAGTGTCTGATGTGGACAAAATAGAGTTCGAATTCCGAACTAAATACACCAAAACCAATATCCTCCTTCAACGTGATGGCGAGAGTCATTACTCTATGAGAGCTGCCAGATGTGGTTACGCTATCGAGAAAGATGACCTTGGTAGGATCACGGGCACAAAGTATGTCTCTGGCGAGAAAGAGCCGAAACCTGAAAAGGTCAAAATAGATATGAATGGTGATCTCTTTCTGTCTCTTGCCAAGGAAATACTTCCAATGGCTGTGAAGTTTGAGAAACCTTCGGGCTTCAGTTATCCCTTGGAGCTACGTTGTAAAGTATTTCGCGGGAAGAAGAGGAACGAGGTCCTCATTTCCGATAAACTCCCCAAAGAGTGGGAAGCGATGAGGAAGCGGATATTAAAACTCAGTGGCAAGCCAGAAGAGGTCAAATGAGTTTTACTGCGCGCCCGAAACAGCGCACTTCCATGGTCATCAATCCCAGGCGGACGAACATGTAGTGATAAGCAAGGACTGCATTGGCTCCAAGTTTTTCTGCAGCTTTGGCCATGTTTTTCTTGGCTTCGTCACGGGCTTTTGTCAATCCAGAGTCTTCTTCGTCTGCTGTGGTGCCCAATAACATACGAATACCAGTCAGATAGTCGTGAAGAAAGGGTTTTCGCCAAATGGCACGGCCATCGACCAGGCCCAAATCCTTCTCTATCTGACGGTCTGGAGCCTGTTCTTCATGCCATAACTCCATTTATCTTCGGCTCCGATCAACTAAAGCTCGTTCAATGAGTGCTCGGGCAAGGAGTTTTGCCTGTGCAAAGGGTTTGAGGGGGCCCATACTTTTCTGTTCATCGAGATTGCCAATTCCACCAACACCCAAATAGGGGTAGGTTTTCAAGTGGACGGGCTCCATCTTCAAAACAAGTGCTACATCATGCATATGACGCAGTATTTCTTGTGGGTCAGTATATTCAGCCATGGCAACTAGGCCGCAGACTTTGCCATCAAAAACAGAAGAGCCCGTTGCTGCTGTTTCTGCTGAAAAACATAGAGCGACAAGACGTTCGAGAAGCATGTTGAAGGCAGAGGGAATCTTGATATACAGAGGGGAGGCGAGTATGACAGCATCAGCTCCAGCGAGTTTTTCGACAACGGACATGACGTCATCATCTTGTGTGCAGCAGAAGTGGTTCTTTTTACAAAGTTGTCCACAATCGACCTTACAAGGATTGAGCCGCAAAGAACTCGCTTGCACCATGTTAGTCACCATATCAGGACAAAGTTGTTCCATTTCGTCAAGAACCAAAGAGACTAGACGGTTGGTGAAACCCTTTTTACGCTGTGAGCCAGAGATGGTTACGACTTGCAATCTATCCTCCTGAACTTTTGGCCATTATAGGTCCATGGGTGGGAATAGTGATATAATCGTCAACTAAAGAGTCGCAAAATCCCAGCAGGAGGAGATGTGGCCAAAGGCAAAAAGCGAATTGTGGCAGCTTCGGGGGATGCCGAGCCAACTGTTGGCGGCAAGTTGCATGAAATCCTCGATGAGTTGGTCACTCCAGAGATTTGTGGTTACCAAAAGCTGAACATCATCGGTGAAGGTGGCATGGGCTCTGTTTTTTCTGCAGAACGCGAGAGCGATGGCAAAGAGGTAGCCATCAAGGTGATTAGATCAGACCTGGATTGCTCCATTTACACACCCTTTTTCCGCCGTTTTCAAAGGGAGATTGAGGTCTCGAAATACTTTGCCCATCCTTACCTTGTCAAAATCCTCGATGGTGGCAAGCTCGATGATGGTAATCCTTATCTCGTAATGGAATATCTCGAGGGCGAGTCATTGGAAGAGCGTTCTGCGAGGCATGCCCTAACTGCTTCTGAATGTGAGAGAATCCTCGAACACATGATTGAAGCCATGTCCGTCTATTCTGAACAGGGGCTCATCCACCGCGATATCAAACCATCGAACATCTACTTGGAAGAGTCTGGAAGAACGGTACTCCTAGATTTTGGCCTCGTGAAGGCAACGGATCTCACTCAACTCACTGAAACTGGTGATAGGCTGGGTACTTTCTGCGCCATGGCTCCAGAGCAGTTGATGGCTTCAGATGTTGACATTCGAGCCGACATTTATGGCCTGGGCGTAGCTTTGTATGTAGCTGCAACACAAGAAAAACCTCGCTCTCACGACGATACCATTCGACTGGCCATGGGAGCTCCTCCTCCTTTGCCCAAAGCACCACACAAAGTACGAAAGGGATTTTCAAAGGATTTGTCCCAGCTCATCATGCGTTGCCTCCAATATGATGCCGCCAAGAGATTTCAGAATGTCCAAGAGTTGCAGCAAGCATTTAAGGAATTGCAAAAAGAGGACTTTCTCACCCATACAGAAGCTGTTGCCCAGACTTTGGTCGAGGCTCCTGTGCCGCTCCAGGGTTCAGACACTAAACCAACGGTCAGCAAGAGAACAAAGGAAGCAAACACAAGAAAAGCACTCCTCTTGGTTCCCCTTTTGTTGCTTCTGTTGGCTTGTCTCTGCTGGCCAAAGGGTGACAAGAAACCAGTTGCTGAGAGCCCCCAATCTCTTGCCAGGGATGTAACAGTCCTTCGTGATGAGTTGCTCAAGAGCAGCAAAGTACCCACTTGCGAAGAGTGCGACGTTTTAGGAGCACTGCTTCTAAAAATTGGTATTCAACGTCGTCTGGCTTTGAGTGACAATGCTCCCACAGGAGCAATTTCCCTTCTTTATCTGGCACGAGCTGCTAGCAAAAGAAGAGCTGCAAATTCTCAACTTTTCTACCTCACTCTCGTCGAAAGAGAAGCAGAGTACTTTTTCGGCTCAGAAGGAGAAGTACTACGCGATGAAGTTTTTTCTACTTTAAACACAATGAAGTCGAGAAAAGCTCTCATCAAGACAGTAAAAACATACATTTCCACCAAAGATGACGAACAGAGAGACAGGGCTCGCTGTTTTCTGGCGCGAGTCATCTTAAAGAATTTTGATGATGAGTTTGGCCTTGATAGTGACGTGTGGCCCAACGATAGTTTGAAAGAGGCACGTCAGCTATTGAAACCACTCTTTGGTAC
>CAZXTJ010000179.1:0-13314 GCA_964643655.1 uncultured bacterium | reverse complement strand
GCCACCAATGACAGTCTCCTTGTCTTGGACTGAACCTGAGACGATAGTGAGGTATTCCTTTTTGATTTTGTGGGCAGCAAGAAGCTGGCAATAATAACGGGCTGCCCTTTTGTTTTTGCCAAACAACATCAAACCCGATGTTGTTGCATCAAGGCGATGAATTGGTTTTAGGGTCTTTTCTGGCAAAAACAAAAGCTCTTCTGCCAATTGGCGCGCGTCCTTTTGGTCATCTACTCTTTGTCTGTGTGAAAGGACGCCAGCGGGCTTGTTCAAGACCACAAGTTCGTCATCGTCATATATGATTATCTCGTCTTTGTTCATGGCTCAGATGGTAAAACCCCAAGGCTGAAGGTGCAATGGTCTCTGAAACTTGGGTCCAGATGGGTCGATAGTGTATTGTGGAACATGGTTTAGGTGATTTGGACCTCCCATGCAGGTCCCCCCAGCCCTGGGGAGCGATTGAGGCATGAAGCGAGGGGAGAGATAATGCAGCAAGTGAAGCTATTTTTGGTTACGACGACTCCGGAACGGTCAGAAGAGATTCAGCAAATCTTCAGAGAGTACCCAGATTTCCAGTTCGTCGGCTTCTGCTATGCCAAACATAATCCCAACTATGAAGAGCTCGTCAAGGTAACCAAACCTGACATCACCATCGTTGAATCCAATTGTGGACTCGAACCAATCTCTATACACAAAACCAACCAGAACAAGTTCCCCACTGTGGATACTGTTCTACTGCTTCCTGAGCGAGATTTCGACACCTTGCAGCTGGCTTATCAGGAAGGTGTTCCCCTCGTTCTGGCTGAACCCATTGATTGGGCAGAAGCTACACATAAGATATTGGCCATCAAAAGAAGACGAGCAGCATCTGCCGTCCAATCCATGCCTCAGCGACGTCCTTCAATGGACGATAGAGGAGTAACACTTTCTTTCATTAGTGCCAAAGATGGTGAAGGCAAAACCTCCATAGCCCTCAACTTGGCAGCGGCATTGGCTGCAAATTACAAAAAGCGAGTCATTCTTTTTGACTTGAGTTCGGCCCTCAGTGAAGTGGCCATGATGCTCAACCGCAAAGCACCAGCTAGTTATCTCAACATCTTGAAGATGATGGTCAGTGACTTCCAATTCGATACCATCCGGTCTTTGATGGTCGATTATTTCAATAATGGTCGTCTAATGGCGCTATGTGGTCCAACGAGTTTGCGTGTTCCCGAAATCAAGTATTTTGAAATCGACTTGTTGATTAGACTTTTGCAGAAAAACTGCGAATATCTAATCATTGATGCGCCCGTTCTTTTCACCGATGCTCTCAAAGCCGCATTGAACCTTTCTGACTGGCATGTGATGATCACGCAAAATCACATTGGTTCTCTGCGTAATACAAAGCTCTATTTGGCCGAGTTGCTAAAACTCGATTATCCAGCCCATTTGGTGAAAGTAGTACTCAACCGTGTTTCTAGCAACGTAGGTTTGAGCCCGGCAGATATGCACCGTTTCATTGATCCTTATCCTGTGGTCTGCGGTATATCTTCTGATGGTCCAACTGTGCTGACAGCACTGAACGAAGGCACACCTTTCGTACTCAGCAACAAAAATGCAGAAATCTCTCAGTGCATCGATAACTTTGCCAAGCAGGTCTTAGGTGTTGGTCCTGGTGGGGCCAAACACTTTGACATTCATTCTGCAGTTGCTGATTTCATGGAAGGTCCTTCCTGAGCCAGTGAGAAGAGCCTATACACCTCCTTCACTGCCTGATGGTGTAAAAAGAGTTTTGCTTACCCTGCAAGAAGCTGGTTATGAAGCCTATGTCGTTGGTGGTGCGCCGCGAGATTGGCTTCTGGGTAGGCCTGTAAATGATTACGACGTGGCGACCTCGGCCAAACCAGAAGAGGTGAAAGAGGTCTTTTCTCGTGTCATTCCAGTTGGTTTGGACCATGGCACTGTCACTGTAGTTTTTGCCAACACAGCCATTGAGGTTACAGCTTTTCGCCGCGGAGGAAATGCTCTATCACCAGCTGGGAGAGAGAGTGATGGTTACTCTGACACCATTGAAGAGGATTTGGCAGCTCGCGATTTCACCATCAATGCCATTGCTTGGCAGATGAGTGATGAAAAAAGTGGGGCAGGTTTTCTCGTCGATCCCTATGGTGGCATCGAGGACATAGGTGAGGGGCAACTTCGGGGAGTCGTCAATGCTGCACATCGTTTTCGCGAGGATCCCCTGAGAGTTTTGCGCGCTTGCAGGCAGGCAGCCACATTGGATATGCAGGTTGAAGCACAGACTTTAGAGGAAATGGCCAATTTTGCTGATGATTGTGCTTTGTGTGCCGTTGAGCGAATTATGGTCGAATTGAGCAAACTATTGGAGGCGGCAAATCCCACCATTGGCCTCGAATTATTGGAAAAGGTGGGGCTCTTAAAAAAGTTCTTCCCCAAGACTGCTCCCTTTGAAATATGCTTGAAAGCTAAAAGAGCCCTACCAAACCGTTTGGCGGCTCTTTTATTCGTCAACGATGTCAAAACTGTAGAGAAGTCTTTGAAGAAGCTCAAATTCAGTAAAGCAGTAGCCACTCTCGTTCTCTCCTTGGTAAATCACAGTCAAATAACTCCCTCGACAATCGAGAGAGCTGCAGATGTCCGACGTTTTGTTTCTCATGTTGGAGAGGACGTCGTGGCCGAGTTGTTGGATTTGATGGCAGCAAGAGAGCTTTCTGATGTAGAAACTCTCTCTTCTGCCGTGGCTAGTGAAAGAGCTTCTGGTTGCCCCTTCACAGTTGCTGATTTGGCAATTGGCGGAAGTGAGGTAATGAAGGCACTTGGCTCTCGCGGGGGACCTCGAGTGGGAGCCATTTTAAAGGAACTTTTAGACCGTGTCCTTGAAGAACCAAGACTCAATGAACGCAATGAGCTCCTCGAGCTGCTTTCATCCATGACTACGACGACTGAAAAATGTTAAATTGCCATTGAGACAGTTGATGCCTTGAGAGGAAGGTCGTGATGGCTAAGGTCGTCGTAGCAATAGATTTGGGTGGCACAAACATCAAAGCCGCTCTTGTGAACAAAAGCGGACAAATCATCAGAGAAAAAAGAGTTCCTACAGAAGCTACTGAAGGTGCTGAAGCAGTTTGTTCACGTATTGTCGTGTTGACGCGCGATCTAGTGCAAGCCGAAGGTTTGGCCTTGGAAGATGTCATCTCGCTGGGCGTTGGTGTTCCAGGCCCTCTCAACGCCAAAACTGGTGTAGTTCTGCGATGTCCCAACATGCCTGGTTGGGAGAACTTTCACGTTGCTGAAGAGATTACGAAACAACTGGGCGTAGCAGTTCATATTGAAAACGATGCCAATGCTGCTGCTTTGGCCGAAGCATGGGTCGGTGCTGGTAAAGGCTGTCGCCATGTTGTTTGTCTGACACTTGGAACGGGCGTAGGCTGCGGGATTGTGGCCAATGGCCGCATTCTCAAAGGTCAGGGGCAAGGTGCTGAATTGGGCCATATGGTTGTCCGCGAAGGTGGTAGGCTCTGCGGTTGTGGCGCACGTGGATGTTTGGAAGCATATGCTGCAGCTGGCTCTGTGGCCAAACGTGCGGCCGATGCGCTCAATGATGGTGGACCTGCTGTTCGAAAGTCATCCCTTGCTGGTACTGAACCGACTTGCAAGAGTGTTTTCGAAGCTGCTGAAGAAGGTGATGCACTGGCACTACGTCTCGTCAGTGATACTGCCCGATATCTTGCCGCTGGACTTGCATCTGTCGTTCACATCTTCCATCCACAAGTCATCGTTCTCACCGGTGGCATGATCTCGGCTGGTGATGACGCCGTCTTGGGGCCAACTCGCAAATTCCTTTCGACCTTGGCCATGAGCGAGATGTTGAAAGATGTAGATATCAAGCTTTCACCTCTCGAAGATAGAGCCGGTGTATTGGGTGCAGCAGCCATTGCTCTCAATAGATCAGGATGTCCTGTGCTCGAAGTGGAAGAGTGCTGAGCTCAATCAGGGCTTCGTAAAGTTCGCAGCTGCAAACGCCCTTTTCGTTTTTCTTGGGCTTTTTCGTGGTCTATTCCTGCGATGAGTTTGTCCATTGTTTCACCAAAGATATGTTTCTGCTCATCAAAAGAGAGAGTAGAAAACAACTTCGTTTGCAAAGTGAGAATCTCGCGTCTGTAATAAGTCGAGTCGTGGAATTGATCAGAGCCAGAACCTGAACCAAAGATGATGCGATGGGGACCAGCGGCATCGAGCAGTAACTTGACTACGTCTTCGAGGTCGAGACGTTCTGGCTGATAGTTGAGCCACAGGTGAATACCAGCAGAATTGGCATATACATTGGGACATTGCCCCATGAGCATCAAGAGCTCGCGCAGAAATCCTGAGCCAAGGGACGGTATGATGAATGGCACTTCAGGAAAATCGCGAGCAACAGGCTGTAAATCAAGGGGATTGGCAAAACGCATGTCAGCGAAGATCTCTTCGGTCATACCGAAATGCACCATAACTGGTACCTTCAGCTGTTCACACATTTCATATAATCCATAAGCACGCCTGTCGTAGACATGAAAATGCTGCAATGTAGGCAGCAGATTGAGGCCCACAAACCCCCTGGCCACATCTCGCTTCAAGTCTTCAGCTGACCAGGTTTGCAATGGATCCAAGTTGGTGAAAGCACATAACTTTTCAGAGGCAAACTGTGTCACTGAAAAAATGAAATCACGAGCAGTTGGTACTTCACACAAAAGTACTGCTCGCTCTAAACCAACCTCATCCAATTCGGAGGACCACTTGGCAGCAATAGCAGCAGCATCTTCATTTTTTTGAGAGGAAGTCAAATGGGCTTTGGCAGCTTGGCGACGTTGTCTACTAATCTCGCGGAGTCGTTTGTTGCCGCGGGAAAAGAGCTGCTCTTTCAGAGTCACTAACTCTTCAGTAGTAATGAGGATATGAGAATCCTTAATGGGAAAGGCTAATTCTTGCTTGCTCATCTCGCGACGCCCATCATTAAAAGGACCCAGTGCTCCCCTAATCCACTGGTATGCTATCAGAAGTGCCGCAGCTGTACAACCTCCTCTCATCAAACAAAATATTTCGATACAGTATCGGATTTGTCGATATATAGGGTGCAGGGTTAAAGAGAGCACAATATCTAGTGTCTTGGGAGGTTATCATGGATTGTCGTGAAGTTTGGAAGAGACATTTGCGTTCTGGTCGTACTTTTCGCCGTCTGCTGTCCCGCCACTGCGATGAAAAACGAAGCTTATTGGCACAACTTCTCAGTAAGCGGAAAGTGTAGTTTCGCAATCCGGGACAAACCGGCTTTGCCCTGACGAGACAGATAACCAGCGGCAAAAGAAAAGGCCTTCTCCTCTTCCAATGGGATTGTAGTTCCCAACTCTTCTGAGAGTTTTTCCACTCTTTCCCGCCTCGTCAGTATGGCCATAGTTGTCGCAGCGGCCAATATGGGAGCTGGTGCTTCTTTACCAAACTGAAGTCTGTGTCCATGCTGTTCCATTTTTTCTGACACAATCTCCATTGGCGCTTCAGGGCCACCTGCTATTTTGTCGTATTTGGGATAGGCCTTGAGAAGATTTGCCAAAGCCTTTTCATAAGCCCAAGCAGCTACCAACTCTGCATTGGAGAGGTGTGCGAACATCTTGTTGTATTTTTGTGGAGAGATGGAGATTATCTCGCAAGGAACAATGGCAAGAAGAGCATCTTTGAGATTGGAGCAGAGTCGTCGCCCACTCTTTTTTCTCTTTGCACTGAAGTCCAAGAGCGCTCTCTCTGCATTTTCAGAGATGGCAATGGTCGCTACTACCAAATGCCCCAAATAAGCTTCATGTCCAGCCATACCCGTGGCAAGATAAGGTACGAAAGTAGAGTCAGTCATTTATCTTTCGAGATCTCGATGGTCTACGACCACTCGAAAACCTTGGCCACGCAGATGTTTCGTCACAACTTCAGCAAAGGTCACTGAGCGATGACGACCGCCTGTACAACCAAAAGCGACTGTTAAATGACATTTGCCCTCTTTCAAATATTGAGGCATTAAAAAATCGATGAAACTGATGAGTCGTGAGTGGAAATCTTTGCTCAAATCAGACTGCAGCACATACTTCTGCACTCGTTCATTCTGTCCAGTGAGCGGAGCAAGGTCTTTCACATAATGGGGATTGGGTAAAAAGCGTACGTCGAATACGAGCTCACTATCGATTGGTAAACCATATTTGAAGCCAAAAGAGGTCACAAGGACATTGAGTGCCTCATTGGCCACCTTGCTGTCGATGACCTCCATCATATGCTCTTTGAGGCGCGATACACTGTAGTCCGAAGTATCAATGATCACATCTGCTCGGCAGCGGACATCTTCCAACAGTCCTCTTTCGCGAGTAATGTCGTCGCGCAGAGAACCAGAATCGAGAGGATGTCGTCTTCTCGTTTCACTGAACCGCCTCAAAAGAACTTCATCAGAGGCCTCGAGGAAAATAATTCTGTGGGCGACTCCCAGCTTTTTCAAGCCTGAAAGAGCTTGGAACAAGTCATTAAAACGTGTTCCTCCACGAACATCACAAACGAGAGCTAGCTTGAGGGCACGACCTTTAGAGCGTGTCGCCAACTCTACGAACTGTTTGATCAAATCTGGAGGCAAATTGTCTACGCAATAAAATCCAGCATCTTCCAGAGCATGGCTTGCATAAGATTTTCCTGCACCAGACAAGCCAGTGATGACAAAAACAGTGCGCTGAGAATCAGCTTCTCTATCTTCGTTTTGTGGCGTCTGCTGGGCCAATTCACCAGGCTCTCGAGTCACTTGGTCACTCCCATCGAGCGAGAATAGTGGAAGTTACCTCTTCAGCAATATCTTCCACGCTTCTTGTTGCGTCGATGAGATGATAACGACCAGGAAGGTCTTGGGCAAGTGTGAGATATGCATCACGGACTCGACGATGGAATTCCAGTCCTGCCGATTCAACTCTGTCGAGTTGTAAAGCGCCTTGACGACCGGCTCTCTTGAGACCCTCTTCTGGGTCAATGTCGAAAATTAGAGTCAGATCTGGCCGCAAATTTTCTGTGGCAAAATCATTTAGTTCTTTGATGAAGGACTTGTCCAATCCACGACCGCCACCTTGGTAGGCTATGGACGAATCTGTAAATCGGTCACAAATGACGATTTTTCCGCCATCGAGGCCTGGTCTGATCACTTTGCGAACATGGTCTGCACGAGCAGCTTGTAGCATCAGTAGCTCTGCTCTGGGTCCCAGATCACCTGTAGCTCTACTGAGCAATATGGAACGCAAAGCATCGGCAGTTTCCGTTCCTCCAGGTTCCCTCGTCGTTACGTAGGGAATTGTCTTATTGGCTAGAGTTGCAGCCAATAATTTGACCTGAGTACTCTTACCACTACCTTCAGGGCCTTCGAACGTGACGAACAAACCTCGGGCCATTTCTATCCTATCCATCTTCTTATGCTACCATTCGGGAAAGCCTTTCGATAACCTTCTTGGCATAGAAGGTACCTCTAGGGCTTTCCAAGACTTTTGTATAATACTGCCTGGCCGCCACAGTGTCACCGAGACTTTCATAATGGCGTCCCAAAGTGAATAGAGCTCCCGCACACTCCTCATCAGCAATGATTGCTCGCTCGAGCAATGACCGTCCTCTATCGACGTCGACGGGATCAGATGAGCTGAGCAAAGTCCTGCCCAGATGTTCGAGGAAGGGGGAAAAGTCTGGGAAAAGTCGTAGGCCATTTCGGCAAATGGTGGAAGCTTGACCAGTCACACCATCATCCATTCGTCTTTGTTTGCCGTCCAAATGGCGAAGCTGTTCTCTCAACAAAGCCCATAGTGGCCAGGGATTGTCAGCTTCCAAACTGCGAGCCTTGTTGAGGGCAACTGTCACCTTTCTGCCACTTTCGAAACGTTCACCAGCAGGACTCAATATCTGCAGAGCCAAACCCAAGGACAAGAAGGAAGGTCCATCATCTGCATTTGTTGCCACAGCTCTTTGTAACTCTTGAATACGCTTACGGCAGAAGGCTTTTGGATTGTCCCTACTGTTGGCAAGTTGAACGAAAAACTCAAAGTCCAATGCTTTGATGAGACCATTGGTGGAAAAACGGTGGGAAAACTGCTCAGCCAAACGGAAACCACGAGCATAACTGCCCACAGCTTTCAGGTACTCTAGTAGGGCGAGAGCGTAAGTCTCTGAAGAGGGCAGGAGTTCGCACAAGCGGACCATAGCGGCAATGGCTGTGTCATCCTGTCCCAGTCTACGGGCCAAATCAAACTCACCTAGATAACGATAACGTAATATCTCTTCAGAACACTTTTCTCCCACTGCAGCAAAGTGGGTACGTGCCTTCTCTTGCCACTCTTTGGCTGGGAAAATCTGCGAACCAAAAGACAAATAGAGATAAGCAAGTTCCAAATGGGCCAGAGATAGTTTGGCCGGTTCATTGAGACCTGCTCTGTAAGCCGCTTCAATGCGTGGAAACTTATCGGGAGATAGATTGCGGCTAATGGCCCTGTGGCCCAAAGTGCGGATAATGCGAATACGAGCAGGAACATTGAAGGGTTCTTCATTGACACAACGTTCGAAATTGCGCCAAGCCTCTTCAAAGCTGTTGAGAGCTGAGAAGAGTTTTCCTAATCTCAGTGCAGTCCGACCAGTGTTGTGGTCCATTGTCAGCAGTCTCTCGAGACTCTCGATTGCGCCTTTGTTGTCTCCGCAGACGATGCTCAAGCGAGCATGTTCGTCTAACCAGCGAGCATTGTTGGGAACCAATTTGAGGATTTTCTCAAAATGCCTGCGCGCTCCTTCGAAATCGCCCTTTTCTCGTGCTGATTCAGCCAACTCAAGGGCATTGAGAGCTTCTCGGTAATTCTTGTGACCCCTGATTAACTCAGTTTCAGCGCGAGCTTCTTCACAATCTGGATCTAATTCTCGAGCTCTTTGGAAACCAGCAACGGCTTCATCATAGGCGCCACGTTTTACATGGACGCGAGCACGAGCACAGAATAAAGAAGCGTCAGCAGGAGCCAACTCGATGGCTTTGGTGAAGGCATCACAAGCCTCATCCAGTTTCTTGATCCGCTCGCGTAGCTCGCCAAGAAGACGCCAGGCCTCAGGAGATTGGTGGAAGACTTCAGTCATCTCCATAAGGATATGTTCAGCTTTTTCTGCTTTACCGCTTTTCAAATAGAGAAAACTGAGAGCCCGATAGACGTCTTTGTCACGAGCTGTTAGGCTCAGGGCCTTTTTTAGCTCATCTTCTGCAAGGTCAAAATCGCCTTTGGTCGTATAAACTTTTCCCAGTGCCAGATGAGGACGGAAATCTTCAGGTGCAATCCTGGAAGCTGTGACAAAAGCTGTCAGGGCCCGTTCATGACTGCCTAGGGCCTCCTGGGCATAACCTTCCTGTAACCTCAACTCTATGTTCTGCGAGTCTGTAGCCAATCCCTTGTTCACTACTTCGAGGGCTTGATCTGGTGCACTCTCTTCTAGAAGTAGACCAGCCAACTCTACTCGACCAGAGAGAAGCTCGCTCTTTAATTCGAGTGCTTTCCTTAGAGCTATGATTGCCCGGTCAGGACGCCCTGCATTGCGGTGTATACGCCCCATGTCAACGTAGACCTGGGCGTTCTTATTGTCCAATGTCGCCAAATGCTCGAGATGGCTCATGGCTCTGTTTGGATCACCAGTTTTTTCCGCGATGGCTGCCAACAAGCGAATAGCACGTCTTGTTGTCGGTACGAGTTCCACAACACGTTTCAGGTGACGTGTAGCTTCAGCAAACTTGTCTTGTTCCAGAAATATGGAGCCCAGGCGAAAGTGACCAGCAACAGAGCTTTTATCAAAGCGCAGCAGCTGCTGGTAGGCAATTACAGCTTGCGGCACATTGCCCACTTTTTGGTAAACCCAGCCCAGAAGCAGATAAGTCTCTTTGCGCCTAGGTTGTAGTGCTTTGGCCAATCGTAATGAAGAGAGGGCTCGGTGATAATGTTCCACTCGAACCAAAAAGCGGGCTACATCGAGATGACGAGCAGCGCTGTGGCGGTCCTCGCGCAGAGATTTGAGCAGGCGCCGATATTCAATCGTTGGTGTACCAGGTGCAACGGGAACCTTTACCGCTGCATGCTGTTCAGCATCCATACAAAAAACCTCCTACGACAGACCGTTTTGTTGTACCAAAGGCATGAAAGAGGTGTCAAGGAAGCCAAAAAGTACCTATACTAAATAAACAATAACAATGAGGTGAGGTCCCCATATATGCCAACTTTGCGCGAGCGCTTGCTGACAGTAATTTTGGACAATTTTCCATTTTCAGTTGCCCAAGATCAGATAGTTGAACGAATTAGCAGTCCTTCCCTGGTGCTCACCTACGAATATTGGTTGGTTCTGCAGAGACGGCTCATTGAACGGGCTAAAAAAGAGACACATGCAGCGCCAGAAGAGTGCAAACCAAGTTCTCTCCTGACCAGAGTCTTTTACAACCTCTGCAATGTTAGTCACTTTCGGAACAATGTGGCCGAAGGTAAACGCCTCGACGAGTCACTCATTGCCTGTTTTGGCTTGATTGAAGAGGACTTGACCAAATACAGGGGCAATAATCTCTCTCCAATACACTTTTGTCGTGCAGATTTTACTAAAGAGAGTGGCGAGCGAGAGGGGCAATTGTATCAGCGTTGGTTTCTCAAGTTGGGAGAGGCTTTTCCAGATAGTGTTTCTGCACTAGCACACTGGGCTCCTGAGCCTGAAGAGGTAGAGCGGATAAATAGGCTAATTGGCCTCCACAAGAAGCACACCTATAGATATCGAACCTTGTCAATCATATGTGCTTACGAAGATTGGATTAATGAGCAACTAGAGGTCATCTCAGTTGATCTGCGCCAAGTGGCTGATCCCATTGCTGCGATTTTGTATGAAGAGACGAGATTAAAACTCGAAGGACGAATGTCGCAGCTTCGCGGTGATGGTCGTGGAAGTGTTAGTTGGGTCGAACAACGAAGTCTTGATTTTGCTGAAGCGAAAGAACGAAAGACCAAGCTGAAAGCCAAGTTTCTCGACTTGCTCCACAAATATGGATTGAGGAGGTTACGTCGCTTTGTCAAAGGCTATTCCGTCGAAACGGCAAAGTCCGACAAAGTCGAGCTTCTGCAAGAGATTGCCAAAGAGCGTAGAAAAACAATAGACGCACGGAACAAAGCCAAAAATAAAATTGGTGAAAAACTCAGAAAAGAAAAAAGCAAGATTGAAAGTCAGCTCACTGATTTGAATAATGCCTCGACAAAAGCCCTAGAGCTAGCTGACGAGTTACATGCAGCCAACGACAGTGGGAAAAAGGCTGTTCGCAGAAAAATATTGGACCATTGTCACGATTATGGAGTGAACAGGCTGCGCAGAACACAGCTAGGTTACTCAGATAAAAAGGCTTTCAACGACATCAATGAACTTGGACGAAAGCTGGCAGAGAGAATTGTCGATCTCGAGAAGGAACTGAAAGAGAAGAAAGACGCTCTACAATTCTTGTCATCAGATAAAATTCTGGCACTCACTGAAAAGCTCTTCGAAATGCGCCAAGATGTAGAGACGGCCAACCTAGTCATTGCTGACATGATTATTGCTCAACGTGACAAAGCCCAGGCTTTGGCTGACGTTGAAAAAGGTATTGAAGGCATTAAAGGTCTCTCTGACGACATCAAAGCCATGAATATCGATTTTCTCTCAGCTTTGGCTGAGATTAGGTCAATCTGGGAGTACATTCAGAAAGTCGAAACGTCTCCAGAAAAAAGAAAACGACAGTTAGACATAGTTGAAGAGCAAATTAGGGAAAACATTGCCCTTATGATGCGTTTGCTCGAACAGCGAGAATTGTTGGGTATTCAACGGGAGCAGATAGAGAAGACCCTCTCTGGTAAAGCCCGTAAGGGTCTCAAGATTAGTTGTGCTTTCGCCAATTTCACTTTTCCGTTGCTCTTGAAACTGGGATCCATCGTTGGTGGAAATCCAAGTCTGAAGAAGTCTCTTCTCCTTGGTGGTCCCACGCTCGTTTCTGAAACGAGTAGTTTTGCTGAAGATCAAAGTCTTCACAACTCCCTCGATTTTGGCAAATCCATCTTTGATGTGGGTGTGTCGAAACTTATCAAAGACACTGGAACTGGTTCCTTGACCATTTCATTGTCACTTGGTTTGGCTTATGGCAGTGACACCGTTAGTTTCTTCGAAGCTGGAGTAGCTCTCGTTTATACGGGAAAACTAAGTGTTGGTGATGACCGAAAATTCCGTGCTTCTGGTTCCATTGCCATCAATGGCAAAATCAAAGGTGGTCATAAAGCTGTCCTGGAAGCCGCTGTGGAAGCAGATCTCGTCAAAGATACGACAGTCTTTGTTTTTAATGATTATTACCAATGGGCAGCTTGGCTTTCTCTCAAATGGGCAAATGCTGCGGCTTTTGCTCTGGCTTTGGGCGCAAACATCTATAAATCAAATCGTACTGGTGCACCTACCCAAGAGGAGGCTCAGTACCTGCAGAGACTGGCAGAAATTTACGCCACAGAGAGCGAGAGTATCAGAAAGACGCTAGAGAGAATAATGCCTTTCATGAGTGAACCAGTCGTTCGTGGCGATATGCTCGAAACGATGACCAATATCAAAGGTTCAGTAAAACTAGGTTCAATGATTGGAATAGAAGGCTCAAGAGAGCGACCACCAACGAAGTGTGAGTTCTATCGGCGTATTACGACAGAAGATGGTGGATTGAGAGAGCAAGAAAACAACAAGACAAAAATGTCGGCTACGGCTTGTACACTCACGATTGGCAACTTCGCACCCAGTTTGAAAAAATCTGTCATTCGTAACCATCCCAATCCAGATAATGATGGCGATTATTTGACCTTTGGTCTCTCTGTTGGGTCACAAACAAAGTTGCTAGTAGGTGAGGGGGCTAGTGGCTCACCTCCAGCTTTTATTGAAAATCTAAACGAAGAAATGGATATTCTCGACTGTGAGGACAATAGCGACAATGCGCCGCTAATAGGAACAACCGTCTGTAACTTTGCCAGTCAGTCCAACTTGGCTGAGATAGAAGTCAACCTCGTCAAATACCCAACTCCTGAAGAGTCCAATAAAAGAGAGAAAAAGAAGTGGCGTGTTCAGTATTTCCGTGGAGTGCACACAAAACACTATAAGGCGGAAGTACCCATACCAATTGTTGCTGCGCCTGGTCTGAAGATTACTTTTGGTGCAGAATTCAAGCTAACACGCACTTACGGTGAAATTATCTTCCCCGAAACAATGACCTACCTGCACACTGTGTACAAC
>CAZXTJ010000178.1:0-13328 GCA_964643655.1 uncultured bacterium | reverse complement strand
CTCAGTTACTTTCCACAGCAGAAGATGAGGCCAAGTTGCTCTTAACAGAGATAAAGGAAAGAATGGTCGCTTATCACAACCTTCCTCGAGCTGGCCGACACAAGTTATTGCAGGACATAAAACCACTGCTACAGCAGCTGGAGCGGAAACTATCCAAAGCTCCCCCACCAATAGAAAAAGAGAAAAAGAAGGGGAGAAAAAAGACAAAGAGCTCTGTTAGTGAAGAGACCCTCGATGATGAAGTGATCAAAGTCAAAGGAGTTGGAGCTCAATCAGCTGAGACTCTGAAAAACCTGGCCATCGAGACACGAAGAGATCTTCTTTATCACTTCCCCTATAGATACGAAGACAGAAGGCAACTCGTGCCTATTCGTGCTCTCACAATTGGGGCAACTTCAGCTGTCATGGGTACTGTGAACCATGTCACGGCTAGGCGACCAGGCAGACGGCGCAAAGGTGTCATCGAAGCAACTATCAGTGATGGTACAGGCAAAGTTGTCGTCGTCTTTTTCAATCAACCATATTTGACTCGCATTCTCAAAAAAGGCGTAATGGGAGTCTTCTTTGGCAAAGTTGGTGAACGTTTTGGCAGACCTCAACTCGTTTCTCCTGAATTTGAGCTCGTCAAACCTGGAGAAGAACAAGAGACGATTGGGCGGATAGTGCCCTTTTATCGACTTTGTCGCGGTCTCAGTCAAAAAAGGCTACGTCGTTTGGTTGGTGACGAAGTAACACGTTGGGCCGACAAATTGGACGAGCCCCTCCCCTTGCCCATCGTGCGCAAATACGATCTCATGCATTTGGCAGACGCCATGTATAACGTCCACCATCCAGAAACAATGAGCGACATAGAGTCAGCCAAAAGACGTCTCATCTTTGAAGAACTCTTTGTTTTGCAAACGGTTCTGGCCATGAAAAAACACTTCTTCACTGATGAGTTACCAGGAACTTCAGTGACGGATAGTGATGGTTTGGTAGCCAAACTGCTAGCTTCCCTGCCTTTTACTTTCACGAAAGCGCAAAACCGCGCTCTAGAGGACATAATGCACGATTTGGCAGCTCCACGCTCCATGTCACGTCTTCTGCAAGGTGAAGTTGGTTCAGGAAAGACCATTGTTGCTCTCGCAGCCATCATTGCCGCTGTTGGCGCAGGTTTTCAAGGTGCCATCATGGCTCCCACTGAGATCTTGGCCGAACAACACTTCCTCACCATTCGCAAGATATGCGGTTTCCTGAACTTAAAAACAGAGCTCCTCATTGGAGCTATGGGCAGGAAAGAAAGAAGGGAAGCCCTCGAACGAGTTGCCTCAGGTGAGGCGAAGATTATAGTGGGTACCCATGCAATCATTCAGAAGGATGTGACCTTCAAACGTCTGGGACTAGCTGTCATTGACGAGCAGCACAGATTTGGTGTGGCCCAGCGTTCACATTTGCGCCACAAAGGACTCAATCCCAATTTACTCGTCATGACTGCCACTCCTATTCCAAGAACGCTCTGCCTCACTCTTTATGGAGATTTGGACTTTTCCATTCTCGATGAAATGCCACCTGGGCGCCTTCCTGTTGAGACGAAGTGGTTACGACAAAGACACATACACAAAGCCTATCAACATATAGAGAAAGAAATCGCAGCTGGAAGGCAGGCTTTCATCGTCTGCCCTCGTATTGAAAGAAGCGAAAATCTAGATTCCATCAAAGAAGAGGCCCGAGCAGCCAAAGATATCTATGACCAACTCTCTGGTGGCCAGTTTTCCCATCGAAAACTTCGTTTGCTCCATGGCCGCATGAAAACGGCAGAAAAGGAAGAGATCATGGAGCTCTTCCGCCAGGGCCAATGTGACATTCTCGTCTCAACAACGGTAGTCGAAGTGGGCATCGATATCCCCAATGCTTCTGTCATCACCATCTTGGGCGCAGAGAGATTTGGTTTGGCTCAGCTCCACCAACTGCGCGGTCGTGTTGGTCGAGGTAAATACGATTCTTACTGTTACCTAGTTTCCGATGCCGGAACGGAAGAAGCTGAACAGAGATTGCAAACACTCGTGGGAACAAATGATGGTTTCAAGGTTGCCGAGGTAGATTTAGAGATGCGCGGTCCTGGTGACTTTTTTGGCACGAGGCAATCTGGTCTACCAGACTTACATGTGGCCAATCTTCTCAAAGATATTCACATCCTCGAACAAACGAGACGTGAAGCTTTTGCACTAATTGAAGCCGATCCCTCATTATCTGCACCAGAAAACGAAGAGCTGCAAAAGTTCATCACCAAACGTTTTCGTCGCTGTGTTTATTTCAGGAGTTGAGAGAATGCGTATTGTTGGTGGTAATTTCCGCGGCACCAAATTACAGGGTCCAGGCAAAAAGGGCAACTTTCGCCCAACAGAAGATCAAACAAGGGAAGCGCTCTTCAACATATTGGCTCCGTATGATGGAGCTTTCCTTGATCTTTATGCAGGCTCAGGTGCCGTTGGTTTAGAGGCCTACAGTCGTGGATTTGGCCCAATCACTCTCGTGGAAAGAGATAAACAGTCATTGGTCGTGCTCCAAAAAAATATTTCGCGCCTCCTCGAGCGAAGTGACACAGAGGCCGATGAAGTCAGATTGGCAAAGACATCTGTGCAGACCTTTCTCAAAAAATGCAAGGACACCTTTGATGTAATATTCTGTGATCCTCCCTATGGACTCATCAACGATGATTTTCTTGGCAAGTTATTATTGGACGCACCTCTAGCAAAGGATGGAATTCTCGTTTTGGAGCACCATGCCAGATGGTTGCCCAAATCGATACTCTCTCCTTGGCAGCTCCTTAAAAGCAAAAAATATGGCCAATGTGCTCTCTCCTTTTTCCAACAAGGAGTGACTGATGAATAATAGACTGCTTCTTCTATTGACTCTGGGAGTCTTTCTCCTCAGCAGTTGTTCTCTCTCTCCTCCTCCTCCCAAAGGTCCAGTGAAGAAGTCCATCATTTTGATGGATACACTCGTTGAGATTGCAGCATATGGCCCTCGAGACAAAACAGAAAAGGCTGTAAAAGAAGCTATTGAAGAGATGAAAAGGCTCGACGCCCTATTTGATAGGCATAAAGAGAAGTCCTTTGCCAAGCTCTTTGACAAAGGAGCTGGAAAGGAGCCTCTTCAATCTCCACCAGAGTTCATTCAACTGCTAGAAGCAACGGACAAATTGGTCAAAGCCACAAATGGTGCCTTTGATCCCACTGTCGCTCCTCTCCTCGACAGCTATCGCTTTGATGTGGAAAAGCCCTATATTCCCAGTGATAACGAGGTAAACACCCACCTAACAAAGAGAGGTTGGCAGAAAGTCCACTTCGATGGGAAACAAAAGAAAGCCAGACTGACTGAAGCGGGAATGGCAATTGATTTGGGTGGCGTTGCCAAGGGTTATATCGTCGATTTCACTTTGAAACGATTGAAGGAGAATGGTGTTGAGGCTGCCCTCGTAAATGCAGGTGGTGACCTGAGCACCTTTGGGCTGAAGTTTGGTACTGATCAGTTTCGAATAGGCATTCAAGATCCTGACAACCCCAAAGCCATTCGTGGAATACTGAAGCTCTCGGACTGCGCAGTGGCCACTTCTGGTGATTATGAACGTTATGTGGTAGTTGAGGGAAAGAGATGGCACCATCTGCTTTCTCCTGCAACAGGTCGTCCAGCTCGACTTTCGCGAAGCGCAACTGTCATCACCTCATCAGCCTTGGTTGCTGACGCCCTCGCTACAGCTGTATTTGTACTGGGTCCTCGCCAAGGCATTGCATTGGCTGAGAAACTGAAACATGTGGACGCCTCTGTCATTGCCCCCAATGGAGAGGTGACTTACACATCAGGTTTTGCTCAGTGGCTCGAAGGGGAATCAGAACAGTGAGAAAGGACTTCCCTCCAGCCTTTCGCAAGGCTGATGTTCTGGTACTGACGGCCATCATCAGCGCTACTCTCCTTTGCTGGTACAAGTTTGCCAGCAACACTTCTCCACCTGGAGAAATTGAAATCAGGACAGCTGATGGGAAAGTGGAAGTCCTAGCTGTGCCTGCAAAAGGTGAAAAAAGGGTAGTCAAAGTGGCTGGCCCTATGGGAGAAAGTGTCATCGAGCTGACAAATGAAGGAGCCACCTTCAAATCCTCTCCCTGCCCCAACAAAATATGCATATTGGGAGGAACTTTGAAAAATCCAGGCCAAAGCTGTGCCTGTGTGCCCAACCGTGTCATCATAATGATACGTGGTAAGAGCCAATTGGATGGTGTAACACAGTAACGATTTCAACCTTGCTGACCGATGTCCTTCATGAACGAACACATCGCAAAAGGAGGACAGCATGTACGTCGAATTGACCGAAGAGGGCAAACTTTACGTTGACGGAAGACTAGTCTGCCGGACAAACAACCCCAAAGAGGTCATTTTCAACTTGCTTCGGGGCCTTAAAGGCACTAAGCCAAAGTCAGTCTGAGCCTATCTTTACGGGTTGACGTTCCTCATTCTCCCATCTATTCTTTAGTGCTTTAAAAACAAAATTTTTGGGAGGATTTCTGATGAAAAGGTCTTTTTTCGTCGCTCTATTCCTATTGGTCAGCCTTTGCGCAACAACAGTTCAAGCCAAGCCCCCTGTAAAACGCGGTTTTTGGGAAGATCTCGTGCTAACAATCCTCAAAGGGTTGGTCAACCACGGGATGAACCAGCGAATTCGTGCCGATCTTCAGCAGGCAGAGAGTCTACTCAATTCATACGACAACTACGGTGCTATCAAGGTGCTGGAAAATACTCAGCGCTTTTTACGGAACTCACATGAATATGGTTACCAGAGATTGGCCCAGCAAGTGGCCACAATCTCTTCTGATATTCGCTTGGGACACATTGATGTTGCTCGAAGACGAATAAACCTCATCTTGCGGAAACTTCCTCTGGCAACACCGCCCAATCCATATCCGCCCACACCACCAAACCCATATCCCCCAACACCCTATCCTCCACAGCCCAATCCAGGTGATCAGGCTTTTTATCGAAGTCTCGAAAGCACCTTGCGCAACGCTCAACACTATCTGCAGCAACATCGCCCCCAATTGGCAAAACGAGCTCTGCAAAGAGTTGATCAAGCCCTTGCTCCTCGTTATTCCAACTTTGACCGCCAATTGCGAGCCTCTGTGCAGAGAATAATGGGCCAAGTTGACTACAATCAGATCTCATATGCCCTCTCTGGTCTCAACGGTGTGCTGAGACAGGTACAGGACGCTGCTGGCAGTGGATATCAGCCACCCTACAACCCTGGACCAACTTACGAAGAGAAACAGAATAGGCGCGAATGGATCAGAGATATTCGTGACCTAATTGACACCATCCAAGACGGTTCCATTCAAATGGCTCGTCGAGACATGAGCACTCTCATCAGAGATGTTCGTAATGACGGCAGACCAACACAATTCAATCGTGATCTGGTCAGAAGACTGCAATACGTAGCTCGCACACTAAATCAGGGTTATTACCCAGATACACACACCGTCGTCAATCAACTGCGAGAAGTGCAACGCCACTTGCGCCAGTCTATTCGATAACTGTGCAATCAAGGGTCAGACGGTTAGTACTTCTTTCAGTATTAGCTGCTGCCGCCATTACCATGCAGGTGGTCGAGGCTCCCTTACCTCGGCCACTTCCTTGGTTGAAACCAGGTCTCGCCAATAGTACTACCCTAGTTGCTTTGTTATTATTTGGTTTGCCTTCAGCCCTGCTGCTCGTCCTCGTTCGACAAGTGGCTGCCAATCTTCTTTTGGGCACCTTTTTGGCTCCCTCATTTTTCCTCGGTTGGATTGGTGCAACTGTGGCGGGATTGGCCATGTCAGTGACACTTCGGTTTGGCAAAAACCATTTGGGTTTGATCTCAGTGAGCGCTATTGGGGCATTGGCCAGCAACTTGGGCCAGTTGCTCACGGCCGCCGCTATCCTCAGTCATAGCGGAGTGTGGTACCAACTGCCTTTCATGATGGGAGCCTCAGTACCTGCGGGCATTTTGATAGGTTTGTTGACAGCTCTGTTGCTAACTCATTTACCCAAAGATTTGGTAGAGAACTTCTCCTCAGTAGGGAAAGATTCCCAGGAATAAATCCCCCCATGGCAGGGAATTATGCCCTAGCTCCCTCAATCTCAAAATAGTCAACGCCCCTTCATTACAGAAAAAGGCCATCCTGTACACATGTGGCACGAACCTTTCTAATAGGTGTGCGGAGGTTATGGAAAATGGAGCTTTCGCTTCTAGCAGAAATCGAACAACTACCACCGGCCACCTGGGCCGTCGCTCTCTTTATTGGTTATCTCTCATACGTAAAACTTTCTAGTCTAATGTCAGGCCTGTGGACTGTTGAAGTCCATGGAGCCATAAACCGTGTATGTCGCAGCGGTGTTGTCCAGTTGGACGTTGGTGAAAGTGACAAAGTAGCTGTAGGTCAGATTTTTACAGTCTACAAAAGACTTTCTATGCGTGAAGTCTGGCAGGACAGCCGTAATGGATTGGTTTATACGCCTGTTGGACAGGTGAAGGTCATCTCCACGACGCGCGACACCTCGTTATGCAAGTTTCGTCCGATAAAAGGCTTTTCTTACAATCCATCTCTTGGTGATACCGCTTATTATACTAGCCGAGTACCTCTGGGAAAAGTAATCCCACTTCCGACAGCCTAACACCTCCACTCGGCACCCCCACCTCCCACTTCGGTGGGAGGTTTTCTTTTTGCGGACTTTTCCAGGTCAAGTGTTACCAAGGTTTATGGAGTACAATGAAGATGAACGAAAGGGACTCTATGACAAGAAATCTATGGTCCATCATTCTTTTTTGCCTTCTAGTAAGCTCAGTCTTCGCCAAACCAGCCAGCCCCATCACCGTCAGTCGTCCAAGAGGAAAACGACCACAACGGAGACAGCCAAAACCTGCTCCAAAATTCATCGTCATTGATAAAACCGTCAAACCGTTGAAAGTAAAAATGGTCCTCGTTCCCAAAGGTCCATTTTGGTGTGGCAGCAATTGGGCAGATGCCATGGTTGGTCCCCGGCACAAGAGAGAGTTACCAGCTTATTATATTGATGTCCATGAAGTGACAAACAAACAATGGGCACGATTTGTTGATGCTCACGGCATTACGCCGCCCGATTATTGGATGAATGACAAACAGCCTGACAATTTCATGTCTTTGCCTGTAGTCAACGTCTCTTGGTACGAAGCGCAAGCTTTTGCCAAGTGGGCTGGTAAACGTTTACCTACTGAGTTCGAATGGGAAAAGGCAGCTAGAGGTCCCAATGGAAACATCTTTCCCTGGGGGCATCTTTATGAAAAGGACTTGGCCAACACTTTCTTGACGGAAAAGTATCAACCCACGCCTGTTGGTTCATTCCCTGAAGGCAAGAGTCCTTACGGTTGCCACGACATGCTCGGCAACGCTTTGGAATGGACGGCCTCATCATTTTCACTTTATCCAAAGACGAGATTTTTACCCCAAAAAATCGTTCCCAATTTACGCATATTAAGAGGTGTGAGTTGGCGCTACGAACCAAGACCACTATTCAATCGATATCCTGCACCAGCCCATTGGCAGAGATGGAATCACGACAGATATCGCCCGCGCAAAGGAAAACCTGCAACAATGGGAGTCATTGGTTTTCGCTGCGCCAAAGATGTTCCCAAAGACATTTAGTCGTCTTTTTTAGGAGCTTCCTGCAAGACGATTGAAATCTGATACAGATCATCAGACATTTTCGCCGCACCGACGGCTATAGATTGAAAACGAGTGCGGAAATATTTGACCGTACGTATTCTTGCTTTCAAATGAAGCGTCGGGACTTTGGGATCAGTAATCGTTCCATGGACGGAACAGTAGGCAGTGGTACCATCATAACTATATGAACCACCTGATGGACAACGTGCCAACATGGGATGGGTCTTACCGCCCTCAACTGCCACGAGGTTTGCATTGCAAAGACCATGATTTGCCGGAGTCATGAGAGTCAAAGAACGTTCATGAGGTTCTATAATGCGGTCGAGCAAACGAGTAGAAAAGCGCGCACAATAATGCAGTTTTCCTTTTAAATGCTGCAAGACCGAACAAAATCCTGGTGTGCCCTCCACTTTCTCTTGCTCCACCAACAAAGCGTCTAGAGCTCTTCTGCCAGTTGCCAAGACGAGAAAATTGGGTGTTACAGTGAGGCAAGGTTCGAATTCACGAGGATCTGCGCCTTGGTAACGAGTGTAATAAACACTATGAGAGCCAACTGTCCTCTTGGCAAAAATAAATCCCTTTTGCTCAAGAGTCTCGCGCAGTCTACCAAAGAGGGCCACACACTGTGTGGCATCTTTTGTCCCAATCATCAAAGCAACTTGGGGATAACGTAACTCCCACAAAAAGAGAAGTGAGATTTCTTTGCCTATCCAAGGTTTGATGTCTTTCTCAAAAGAAAGAGAATACTCTTTCGCCATTACTTCGGCTCTCGCCGACATATTTCCTACAGCCGAGGTCATTGGGGAAGGTGGCAAAGAAGCCAAGGGAGAAAATGAAAATAGTTTCTCTACATCTGTCAGCAACCCCAAACAGAATGGAACGGATTCACCGATGATTTGGGGTCCAATAACGTTTTCAGTTGCACCATAAGAAGTAAGAGTCTGAAAGAACTTTCCTCCAGGAGCTTCGATTACCTTTGCATTGAGAACAAGAGATTTTCGTCCTTCAACTAGCTCGAGAGCCAAACCACCGAGCTGCGCAAGAACGGAAGGAGCTTTAGGTGGAGGTCCCGAAAATTTCACCACTGCACCAGGCACAGAAGGGAACGCAGGTTTGTGACCAACGAGAGCTGGCAAATCTGCAATCATATAAGCCCTGGCACTCTTGTCCAAACGAGGTTTCAAAGCAACAAGGAGAGGAGCTTTGGCCATGCCAGGAACTTTTCCCTCAGCGGCTTTCAAGGCAGCCATCAAGACGTCTTTGTCGCTAGCGACGATTTGAAAAGCTCCGTTGGTGCAAGAAAAGAGGCTGCTGCCACCACGTAAGAGAGTTTCTCTAACAACCTGCTTGTTGGCTAATTCATGTTTTTTTCCGTCTCGTTGAGCAGGCAAGAATTTATCAAAGAGTGAGACCATGGCCCCTGTTCTATTGGCCACAAAAAGGAAACGGGCACTACCTTTTTCAACGTCAGGGGCAGCGGCAAAAACAAAACCACCGAGGCAGAGCTCGAGGACACTACTGTTTGCCAGCTTGTTACTGATGGCAATTTCGTTGAGTTCTGTTACGACTGAAGCCAAACCTGTGGAGAGCGATGTGGGCATGGATGCTCGCAGAAGATGAAGTTGCTCTTTATCAAAAGGGCCATGAGTCAAATGATCTTTCAGGGAAGAGAGATCTGCCGCTGATGCATAAAGGCTGAAACCTGCAGGCACAAATGAAGACAGAGTTTTGTCAAAAGTGGGGCCGCCACTAACAGAAGTTGCTGTGGCAGCATTTGTCACTTTGCCAGCTTCAGTAGTCCCATGTTTTTTAACTAGAGGTGGACCAACCTTGACCTCTTCTTCTGAACAACCAATGACACCACTGAATGTCAAAAACAAAAGAGCAAAAACGAGGATCAAACGAAGCATCAGTAAGGACTCCCCTTTCTGCTGAAGATGCTATCACGTGCTATGGTACTTTGTAACAAAAGATGATGTAGAGGGAACGTTCTTTTATGTAGGAGGATGGGAAATGTTGAAGTTAGCCGAAGTCATGAGAAAAGACGAAACCTATCAAGTCGTCCCAACTTGGAGCCATAAAGACAGTTATTACGTCAAAGTTGCCTCTGACGGAACTACAAAGTTGGAAGCCAATCAATATACTTGCGTCGTCCATGATGATAAACAACTGCTCGAGCTGAAAAAACGAAAAACGAGAACCATCTATCTGCCCTATCATGCCATTCGATATGTTGAGGTCAGCCCAGCTAGTGACGTTGCCAAACAACTTTTCGGATAAAAGAAAATAGCGCCTCGACGGGAGGCGCTTAAAAAATACCAAGTCACTCTTGGTTGGGGCCGGAAACATAGCAACGAACTTTCGTTCGAGAGGTCCACTGTGGACACCAACCAGTAATGCAAAGGGGCTGCCAATTTTCACACAAAGGCCACATTGCCTTGTTAATGGGCCTTCTCAGGGTTTTGCTCTAAACGAGCAACCCAGTTTGCTCTAAAATGGCTCCAGCCTGGAACCAGAGACGGCACCAAAGTGGTACCAAAAAAAAACCGCCTCAAAGGCGGTTTTTTATTTGAAACAGACTAGACCTTGAGAGTGTCGAGCATTGGCTCGAGAAGTGTGAGCGCTTGGCGAACTTCGCTCACCTTATCGCCACTTTCATTGACCAATCGGAAACGAAGCTGACGATTGAGGGAGAACAGGTGTTCTGCTTCATATTTCATGGCATCTGGACCGAGTTCTTTGAGATTGTGGACGAGTTCACAAACACGACCATAATCACAGGAGTCCAAAGCGGCTGAAATCTCTTCAGAGAAGATAGCTGGCATAAAGTTGCGCTCAGCAGTACCCATAAGTGCATGCAATTTTTCAATGCGTGCTCGCAGAGTACGGATTTTTGCCTGCAGCGCTTCGAGTTTAGCTTTGTCAGGTGCCTCAGAATTCAGTTCGAGTTGATAATCTTTGCAAGCCATCTCATACTCTGTCTCCAGTTCGACCAAAGTCTTGCGACCGCTGAGATTCTGGATTTGGTCGAGCAATTGAGGATGGTTGCGAAGAACGTACTCGTAACGGTCAACCATTGCACCTGAGTGCTCGTCAAAAAGTGGAGAGCCGCCCATGTAGGTGGTGCCTTTGGGGTCACCATACTGATTGAAACCGTTGTCGGTGAGCCAAGTGTCGATGTAAGCCATTTGATTGTCTGTTAATTCAATGGCAGAAGCGAAATTGGCGAATACGAAAAAACCAAGGACCAAAGCTACAGTGTTGATGAGTCTCATCGAGTTGCCTCCCAAAATGGATGTGGGCACGCAACTACTCGATATTCAATTCTCGCGTTAGTTTAAGTTAGAAAATGATACTAGTTTTGCAAGAGCCCCCCTCAGGGCTTTTGCCTACTTCTTACTTAAAAGCCGAGTAATATACACCCAGCACCTGAATGAGTCAACAATTAGTTATTGCTCGCGTTAAATTGTTTCAATCGCTGCAAAGTGGGTGATGAAGGTATTTGTGGCGTATTCGCCATCCGAGCTCGACCACGTTTTTTCCCAGTTGACACAGCGATGTCACCCAAACGTGGATTACATGAATATCCATCGATAGGGCGAAACTTACATGCAACGAGACCATTTGAAGCGGAGATAACCCGGGCTTCTCCAACAGGAGTAAGTAACATTTTTGTCTCAGAGCGTTCATCAGTAACACTGGCGTACTGCTGAAGCTTGAGCTTTTTGAAGATTGTAAAGACTTGTCCTGTTGAAACGGAAAGACCATCTTCGATTTCAATCTCAATGGCATTTCCATAACAGATTCGGACGATTTTACCCCTCAGCTCACGCATGTCAGCTGGATGAGCAAGGAATTTTTGATAAACAGTGTGGGCAGCAACGAATAAAGCGGCGACTAGTGCGGAAAAGCCTAACAGTGTCAAATATGTCATGATTTCCTACCTCCAAGGGAAATCCATGCACATCCCTCGCCAACACGTTACAACGCTATATTTATTGCTAGTCGCAACAACATTACGTAAACCTTCGTAATGCTACGCATTGTTTCGTTACAACCAGGAAATTTTTCCCGAGGTTCTCTCACCATACGTGCCTATTCGGCACAAACGTTCAACAATTGAACGTTTTCGAATTTCTCTAATTCCTGAGTTTTTCAGACGAGATAGGCTTCAGCAAAGAATTCTGTAAAAAAGTGAGAATCTGGCTGAACCTTTGCATTATCTGGATCTCTACCAATAGCAGTTGTCATATAATAAAAGTTGAGGACGACAAGTCTAATCGACGAAAGGGGGCGTTCGTGAAACGCTCATTATTTTTGCTCTGTCTTTTGTTAGCAGTTTCCTCCGTCTTTGCCGACCCTCCCCCCAAGAAGACCTCCATCATTGTCGAAGAAGTAGACGCCACACGATTTCCCTTCATCGATGTGAAGTTCACAGTAGTCGACAATGTGCCAGGAACTCCCTACTACAACGTCCAAGCTAGCAACATCATTATCAAGGAAAAGATGGATGAAGAACCGGACTCAGCCCTGGAAGAGATAACTTGTACCTTGGACGGCTCCGAATTGCGATCCATGGCTGTCTGTTTGACAGTTGACCGTTCTGGTTCAATGACTCCTGTTTTGGAAAACGTAAAAGACGCATGTGTCTCCTTTTGTGACACTATTCCCGATGGAGATAGAGCTGCCGTTCTCTTCTTCCAAGGAGATGCTGATTACGATGGAATGTATTTTCATCCTGCTACAGAGGCCAATGACAAAGAGCTTTTAAAAACATTCTGCGAAAAATATGGAACCGACTCTGGTGGAATGACTCCACTCTTTGATGCGTGGGAGCTCTCCATTACAGCTATTGATAGCTATTTTGAGGAATTGGACACACTATGCGTCGTTGCATTGACTGATGGTATCAATACTTCCAGTTCAGAACGAAGAGAGGCAATTGCTTCTTTGGCAAACTCCTATCAACTACCTGTTTACAATATCGCTTTCCCAAAAATGTGGAAAGATGATGATGGAATAATTCACCTTCGGGACAATTGTGATGCAGACGTTATGGGCTACGTTAGTGACCAAACAGCAGCTGCTTATTTCGAGCCCGTTGCACCATATCCAGTCGTACCGGAAATGCCGACTATAGATGAAAGTGCATCAGCGTCCGAACCTTCTGATCTTGACGATACTGAAGTGTCAGCCTATTACCTGGAAATGATGACTCTTCTAAAGCGCTTGATTAACGATGATGATGACGCAACTTTCGAAAACTTCGAGTCATCAATCAATTCAATGCTGACTACAGACAGCGAAGTAGAGACCCATGACGACTTCCAGAACCTCGAAGCCGACGAATCTGATCTCGATTTGACGGCCATACAGAATATGTGTCACGACGATCTGAAAGAGCAGACGGCTATCGTCACTCAGCTGATTTCAGACACAGTGACAGAAGAGGACTTGAAGAACTTCTACAATGACCAGATGTACAACATGTTCAACAAGATCCGTGAATCCAAGAAACGATTGTACACACTCACCTATGAAACACCTCATAAACGTCTCGATGGAAAAATCCGAGCCATTGAGGTGGAAGTCACCTACGACACCTACGACTCCTTCCAATAC
>CAZXTJ010000177.1:0-13378 GCA_964643655.1 uncultured bacterium | reverse complement strand
GGCCTTCTCATCAAGGGGTTTAGCTAAAACTTGTGGCACGACAAAAGAGAGGCACAGCAAAAGAACCAAAGCCCTCGCCAATAGTGACGTCCCCACCTTATCGAGCCTTTACTAGCAGCGCCACCGGGACGGGCAGCGACACACCCCCACTTGCCCACATGAAACTTGTATAAAAGCTATAGCATGCAAAAAGGGCCAGAGCAACAAGCTCTAGCCCTTTTAACGTAGGTTTAAGATCATCTGATTTTGCGTTTGTAAATATCAACTACTCCATTGGTGTCAAGAGCGCTACCAAAGGTGTAGTTCGTTTGGAAAGTGATGTATTCACCATCATAATCGAGCTTGGGCTCAGCAAAGGTGAATGCACCAACAACCTGCGTACCATCGAAGTTTTTGCTGATACGTATGGTCTGTCTAGCCTGCATATCACGCACGTAGATATCAACAATTCCATTTGTATCACTGTCCACCGTTGGATCTATCAAATCGGAAGCAGCAGACAAAAATGCCACGTAACGACCGTTTCCACTGATAAAGGGATTTGTACAATTTCCATTACATCCCTGAAAATAAGATGCCGCGTCCCAGGCGATAGAAACAAGGATTCTTTCACAAGTAACCATATTTACATAGTAAATCTGCGACAAGGCACCTGTAGCATTAGTCTCTGAATTCAATAGATTTCTTGAAGTTGATTGGAAGACAACATAATTGCCCGTGTAATCAGTGTTTGCATTTATTGAGTCGCCATCGCCCTCTTCGAGTTGCGAACATGGTCGACTTACCAGATGGTTGAACGTCTTTGTATTTGCGTATGAATTCTCCATACGAAAGATTTGCCAATTGCCCGAAACAGTTGGGCAATAACCATCAATATCAACACAGGTACTCTCAAACACGATGTATTTACCGTTGCCACTGATACAGGGTTTTATGCTTTGCCCAAGGTTAGGTGTTGCCTTCTTGTTATTGATTATGGAATTGTAATCCCAACTGACGCAATCGACACATGTTGCAGCATTCTCGTCAAGACCTTTTGCAGCGTCGTAATTATAAACAAAGACGTCTCGAACACCGTTTGTATCAACTGAAGCAAGCGTTGCGCTCTCAACTAAGTTTTCACATTCGGAGTCAAAAGCCACGAATTTACCATCATCACTTATTGATGGATTGAATGAGTCGCCACCCATTGGTAACGCCGTTGGGTTATTTACTGTGACATCCGTCCAACCATTTGATCTCGACACTAGATAGACTCTCTCATCACCAATTTCATTGATATCCACACGAAACACCTGACGTCTTCTAGGTTGCGCATCTCGTGTAGTGAGATTTGTAGCCGTTGTTTCAAAAGCAAAGACTGTTCCGTCACCGTTTACGACGGCATTCTCTGTTACTGCTGCAGGCGGATTAGTCGCATCTGGACCCAACAATTCATTGAGACACTCGACTTGGCTTATAATGTCAACCTCTTCTGTTTCAATGTTGTACCTGAAAATGTCTCCAACATTGTTCGTATCTGGTAGGTCAACTCCAGCAATGCGCAACAATCCCAAATTCGTTGCATTCGATTGGAATATAATATATTTCCCATCTGACGAAATCTCGGGCATTACGCACTGTGCATCACTGACCTGATCAGCTCCAGAAGCATCTGAGTGAGAAACGAGCCCCGCAGCAGAAACATACACAGAAGCAGCAATTGGTCCCCAAACTGTCGTTCCGTCATCTACAAAGGCTGAATAGTAATGTGTGGCATTAGAAACAACTCCATTAGGATCCATGAAAGGACTACCAGGGACATCTGGAGGATTTGTATAAACAGCATCTCCATCAGTTAAAGAGATAGGATAACTTGCTGTAGAGCGACGGATGTAAAGGGTTAATCCAGCGGCAGGCCCTGTGAGTCCCCAAGAAAGTTGAATTCCTCCTGGAACGACTGTTGCAACCAAATTATTTATTCCCCCTGCACTGCCACCAGCTGTAGTTGCATTGGCAGCCGTAGAAATATTTCGGCTCGTATCAAAACAGAAAAGGGAATAGTAGTAAGTTGTTACAGCTGAGCTGGCAATAGAATCCAAAGTAGTGACATCAGAGCCCGTATAAACCCAATCGCCGCTACCTGGATCGGTTGGATAAGCAGTAGTTGACCGTCTAATCATGACGGCGTAGAAGTCTGCAACTGTGGGATTTACCCAATTTAGCAGGACTCCACTAGGCGTATAAACTGCTCGGAAGTTGGTGGCAGCAGCTGGAGCTGTGGCATCACCTGAGCCAGAGCCTGAACCTCCGCCCCCACAACCGTTAACGACTATTGCGACTACCCCAACTATCAAGCAGAGAAAGTAGGCTCTAAAACTGCTATTTTGTAGCAAAACGACCTCCCTGATAAGAGTCCAATTTTATTTTTATCCGTAAATAGTTTCGGTTACATGTGCCACCAATTGTTAATTATTAAACTAAATCCCTATTCATGCCAAATATATACAAATATTTTTCCACTCAACAATCAAAAATGCACCATTATTCGCCTTTGCTAAACACATTTGGAAACATTGTCAACAGTAGTGGTAACAGGACAAGATCGGCTACCAGAGCAAAGATTATGGTCAGTGCTGTGAACAAACCAAATTGACCAACCATTTTGAATGGCGAAAACCAGAGCACTGCCATGCCAAATGAAAGTATGACTGTTGTAGCTAAAATGGGTTTTCCTACTTTGGCTGCAGCATGGGCCACTGATTTTTCACTTCCCAATCCCTTTTGTCGGAATTTTTTGTAGGAAAAGAGGAAGTGAATGGTGTCATCGACGATTATGCCAATGGTGACGCACAAAATCATTCCAGTTGAGACATTGAAGGGAATTTCTAACCAACCCATGACCCCAAAGGTGAAAATAAGTGGAATAATGTTTGGCAGTGAACATAGGAGACCAACGGACAAAGAACGGAAACTAACAACCAAAACCAGCACTATGACTGCAATTGCCAACAAAAAGCAGTAGAGCTCGTTTTTCATTGTATTAAGATGGACCAAGGACGAAAGGAAGTTCCTGCCTGTCACTTTCACATCTGTCCCTTTGGGGAATGTTGCCAAAGCAAGTGTTCTCACTCTTTCGGCAAGTTTCACCATTGATATGGCATCTTCCACTTTTAACGTGACGTGCACCCGCAAGGTGTCGCCTGATTTGGTAGCGAAGGTTTTCAAAAGTGGTTGCCACGCCCTTGGCTCTAAGAGGTATTTAATTTTTCCAATATCGTGTTTAGTTTTTAGCTCCAAAGGACGTTCCACTGTCCCATAAGCCACATCGAGCATGAGATCTCGCAGCGAAAGGCTAGATGATACACCTTGGCTCTGAAGTAGCTCCTTTTGAAAACGCCCTAGAGCCTCATAATTGGATAAGTCAAAAGCAGTCGATAGTTTTGGCAGTTTTATTATTGCTTCGAGAGCAAATATTCGCTCGAACTTCTTTTCATAGATCTTTTTGGAAATTATTGTTGGATTATCTTCATAAAACCCCATTATGGCGGCACTTTTTATGGGCAACTGCTTCAAGCCCAAGGCACATATTGCAAGTGCGCCAATAAACAACAGCAAGTTTATTTTTCGACTATAAATAACTTTTTTCACAAAGATGGCTAATCTACCGCTCATGCGTATAGAGCCCCATCTTCCAGTATTGTTCGCCATTGGAGCTCTTAAAGCTATGATGGCTGGTACCAGCGTAAAGATGCTAAATAGGCAGAGGAATGATCCCAATGCCGCAAATATTCCAAAATTGCGGATTTCATCCACTTCATTCAATACCAATGAGAGGAAACCAATGAATGTTGTGAGTGTGCAGAGCAAACTAGGTGGGAATATTTCCTTTATGGCTTCCTCACTAGCGTCATCACCTAGCCGTTGGAAGGCAGACAATAGGTGCACTGTAATCGTAAGACCTATGGCCAAAACGAGCGGAAACAGCATTGTCGAAAAAGGATTGAGAGTGTAATCAGCCAATGGGAATGCCGCCACAAGCCAGAAGAGGCTTAATAAAACGGCTGCTATTGCAGCGAACATATAGGTAAAGCGGCGATAGATGACCAGAATGATAATCGCCCCTATGGCCACAGCAAGAGGCATCAGCTTTTCATTGGATTGCTCAACGAGTTTGAGCACCGCACTTTCGACAACAGGATAACCGAGGAAATGAACTGGTTTGTCAGGCATCTGCAAGAGAACCAAGTTTTTGAACTCTTCGATAATTTTTTTTCTTTTACTCTGATCTGCACCCATGTTTCCAGGGGGGAGTTTCAAGAGCGCCACTATGGCCAATCCATTTAGGTCTTTGGCTACCAAACGAGAACGGGCCAAACGAATGTCTTTGGCCCGTTTTTTCAGTATTTCTAGGGTACCTTTACGTTTGAGATAATTATCGAAATAGCGCCTGTTTTGCCTCTCTTCACGAGGGATTGCATCGAGGAAAGATGTTACAGCCTCAACATGAGGAAGCTTTTTGACCTCTTCGACGAGGGCAAAGAGTCTCATCATCGAAGAGTAGTCTATGCCCTTTGTTCCGAAATGACAGAGCACGACCTCATCAGAACCAAAGGCAATTTTGAAGTTTTCATATTCTTGGAGAGCAGCTGATTTATCGAGTACAGCCTGTAAAGAGTTGCCAATCTCAACTTTTTTGACGTGCCACAAGCTCGCCAAAGTGATTAATAGTGCAATGGCAATTAATAGTTTGGGATAACGAAAGACTTTCTGCCAGCTGGCAGTCATACTCTTTTGAATTGTCTCCTGTGTTTTCATCTTCTTGTGGACCTAGTAGTACATCGACCACATTAATGAGTCCGTGAAGACTGTCGTTACCAACCGCCACTGCCGCTCACACCACCGCCACCACCGCCACCGCTTACGTGAATGACGTTGCCAACGTCTTCCGTGCCTTTGGTGTTGCCACTAGTTGGCCCTGGAAGTGGCTCTGGAGGACCAGGTATGATGACGATTTCGGGGTTGTTCTCCCAAGATGAACCTGGCTTTCCTGGCTCTTCGTTCTTATCATCGCCATTTATTATGGGGTTAACCTTATCTTCGTCGAATGCTTCTGAAAAAGAACCACTAAGTGCCTCAGAAGAGCCTTCCTTAAAATACTTCTCAAAAAAGCCCAAAATGTCATCTACTCTCATGTCAGCATTTGTGGCTGGATCTGCGAGCCAGTATGGTTTGATAACATCAATAGGACCTGTTACAGAAACATTGAGGTAATATTTGCCCCCATGTTCTGCATACGTAGCCCCAGAAGCTTGGGCTGTGCTCAAATCGTTTACGACACTGCCACATTTGAATGAGTAAGTGACAGCTGCCTGGGGATTATAGGCAAGATTGTGGTGATATTCTTTGTCAGCTACACCTGTTCCTCTATCTTCATGTAAAGCATCTAGAGCTGAAGGAGCTGGGAAATCAATGCGAGGTCTTCTCTCGACAATGGGAGTCCCCGTTGCTTTACATAGCGCTACAATCAAGTCTTTGTTGCCCGATGGGGGATCTTTCTCGAGCTGTATTGAGCGCTTTTGGGGAGCATTTGCTCGCTGTTGAATGGGTGTTCCTTCAACGAGCAAGTCATAGACCCTATCGTGTAAGAACTGGTTTTCAGCATTTGGTGAAGAGGCTCCCCAATAATTGTCCATTATCGTTTCAGCTGTCTTGTCACTAAAGGTTTTGCCAACCACTTCAGCTGGTGGAGAAGCTGACCAACGAACCTTTTCGTAGTTTTTAATAAACTCGATTGACTCTTCTGATATTTTCCAGCGAATTGCATCTCTAACACTCTTTTTTTGAATGTCTTTGTATTTTGCCTCTCTCAGCTCAGTTATGCGAACCAAGCGTTTGAGAGTATCTTTTGTCTCGACAAGGTTTTTTCCAGACCCGCGAGGTCTCACTAGTCCATTTGTGGAGTTGCCCAGGAAAGCTGGCTCTGGGCACATGATAAATCGTGCATAAAGAACTGTAGAGCGCTCTTTGCTGTGACCACGGGCAAAGACGTCTACCCTGTCGAGAACAGCCAATTTGTCATACTCCACCCCCTGGTACACACCAGGGTCGACCATGAACCTGCGCATGTCCTCGCAAACGACTACATATCCACCATGGCCCATTTTGGCCACCAGGTTACCAACGAGTGAACCTCCACCATACCAACGTCCAGCTCGCAGTTTTTCTCCCGCAAACTTCAACCCAGAGAGGGCGTTTTCTCTTGCCTGCCATTGAGCCAAGTCATGAGACAAAGAACGGGCCTGACTACCGGAAAAGAAAAGCATGGCAAAAACACCAATGCCCAATAGAATGAGCCCGATGACGGCAATAGCCATAGCAAATCCGCTTCGCCTATTTTTCATGATGGGCCCTTTCCAGTACAGAAGCCATTGCTGATATGGGCAGAGACAGCAAAGCTGATTGCACCTTTTTCCCTGGCATTGGCAACTACTTCACACCACACTTGTCCACGGAATGGATGTCGTACGGCAAATGAGCGCACATCCTCGCAGAGCAAAACGGGCTTTTGCCCATGTTCTTTCAGTTTGAGTTTTCCCTCTTTGTCGCAGTAGATAGCTCGCAGTTTATTTGTTGGGCCTGTAAAAACAAGACAGTTATGTCCCGTTGAGGCACCACCCATTTCAGGAGGCGGATAGAGAACTGCCGTACCTAATTCCAATTCTTTACGTATACGCCTTTCTGCAATTCGCATGGCTTGTATGGCATCGAGTTTTTCTACTGTGAACCAGGCCATTCGTTGAATTCGAAAAGTTCTGTAGAGAAAACCAAATAGAAGACTGACGAGTATGACAGCCACGAGCATCTCGACAACGGTCATCCCCTTATTTCGCACTGTCAAATCTCCGATCTCGCAATGGTTTGAAAACGCCTTATCCGCCGTCTTTTGATCTTTGGATCGAGCCAAGAAACTGTTATTCCAATGCTAAAACAACGGCCTGTGGAACCAATGGCTTTCATTGTCCTCAAAACCTTGAGAGAACGCAATTGTTCAGCCGTTTTTGGTAGCTGCTGTTGTACTTCTGATGAGAGATCTGCAGCCGTTTCCGAAGAAGCAATACCGTGATCGACAAGTGTTTTGGCTTGAGACATGGCCCACGTTCCGATGGCGTGAGCAGAGACGTAACTCTTGGCAGCCTGCGTCTGGCGAACTCCTGTAGTGAAACCACCGAGAAGTGGAATGAGTACGATGATAACCAACACAAAAGCCGCAAGGATCTCTATGAAAAGTCCCCCTGCGCACAATTTGTGACGATGAATTCGTAAGCTCATATTACCTCTTAATATGGAAGACTATTTGAAGGCAAGCCTTGTTAGAACTTTGTGTTAAGAACTTTAAGGCACTTCTAAGGTAGGTTTACTGGACAGTCTCCCAAGGAGCCGCTACCATGGGCGGGCCAACTTGGAGGAATGAATGAGAACTGGACAGCAACAAGCAAAACGAGACGTATTGACGGTCCATCAACTGACGGCACGGTTAAAAAACGTCATCGAAGGTCGCTTTCGATCGGTATGGCTAGAAGGTGAGATTTCTAATCTCACCCGCCATAGTTCTGGCCATTGGTATTTCACCTTGAAAGACGATAAAGCTCAAATTCAGGCCGTCATGTTCAAGGGTGCCAATTCACGGGTCACTTTCAAACCTGAACATGGAATGAAAGTGGTCGTGCTGGGTGATTTGTCCGTTTACCCACCTAGGGGTAATTATCAGATCAAAATCAGCCGAATGACGCCCTCTGGAATGGGCGCTCTGCAAATGGCCTTCGAGCAGCTCAAAAAGAAACTTCACAGCGAAGGTCTTTTTGATGAGAGCCACAAAAAAGAAATCCCCTATTTGCCTCGCCGTATAGGTGTTATTACATCGCCCACTGGCGCCGCAATCAGAGATATCATCAATGTGCTGACACGCCGTTTTCCAACTATTGAAATCGTACTATGCCCAGTTCGCGTGCAAGGTGACGAAGCTGCCGCTGAAGTGGCAGAAGCAATTGGACGAATGAATGAGCTGGCACTTTGTGATGTTTTGATTGTAGGACGAGGTGGAGGCTCTTTGGAGGACCTCTGGGCCTTTAATGAAGAAATAGTAGCTCGAGCAGTTTTTGCAAGCGAAATACCCATCATTTCTGCTGTTGGTCACGAAGTGGATTTTACTATTGCCGACTTCGTTGCTGATCAGAGGGCACCAACTCCTTCAGCTGCAGCTGAATTAGCAGTTCCTGAAAAAGCTGCACTCGTAAATGAGATTGACTCTCTCAAAACACGTTTGGCCACAGGCCTCAGGGGTTCCCTCGAACGTGTGAAGCGTGCCTTCACATCAGGCGCATTACGTAGATTGTACAAACGCCCACAGGAGCGAGTCGAGCTGGCAGCACAAAGACTCGATGAAACAACTGATAGGATGCTGCGCTCTATCAGGCACTTCATGGAAATGAAAAAACAGCAGACTGTTGCTTTGTTGGACAAGGTGTCAGTTCTCAATCCCGTAGAAACTTTGAAACGTGGTTTTTCCGTCGCCACAGTGAGCGGCTCTCCCAAAGTTGTACGTAGCGTGAGAGACGTGGTTCCTGGTGACGAAATCGATATTAAAGTTATTGATGGTAGATTAAGGTGTGAAGTAAAAGGTCACACTGCGGAGGATCTCAATGGCCAAGGCAAAATCTTCTGAGGCAGAACAAAAGGAACATGGCTCTTTCGAAGAGGCTTTCGAAGAGTTGCAACAGCTAGTACAGAACATCGAGTCAGGCAAGCTGACTCTCGATGAATCCATTGACCGCTTTGAAAAGGGTGTCAAACTGGCAGCTTATTGCCGCAAACGTCTCGAAGAGGCGGAAGCAAAGATTCAAAAGCTGACTAAAGACAACAAGCTCGAAGACTTCGAAGTCGAGAGTTAGTCCTTCGTAAATAGTAAAAAGCCCAGCAAATAAAGGCTCTCGGCAAAGAGTCTGTAGGTTTGGCCAGTGGCCTGACTTCCCAAAAGTGCTTTGAAGCTTATCGCTAGAGCTGGAAGAGCTGTTCCCAGAGCCAACCATCGCCCCCATTCTTTGTGGGAAGCAAGTCCATAAGCCGTTCCCCCAAGGAGACATGAAAGCCCTAGAAAACCAATCTTGCTCTTAAATCCAGGTGTATATAGTGAAACCTCCATGGCTTGCACCATACGAAAACCCAAGATTATTAAAGCTGCCAACTTGGGATAGGACATATACAGCAGGGCCAAGTTCAACCCACAGGAGGAGCAGACAGTGTTTTTTTCCTCTTCCTCTGAGCCACACTTGGGGCACTTGCGCACTTTTTGACCTCTTAGCGGAATATATTGAGTTTGATGGTTTGCCCTTGAAAACGTTTGGCCGCCCGGCCACGCCTACGAACTCTATCAAGATGGCCAAACATACCAACAACGGCAACGCCCCTCATTTCCAAAGCACCATCGTCGGCAATGTGGCTGTCGTTGACAAAACTTCTGCAAACGAGAGCATCATCTAATTCCGAGCGCAACAATTCCATAGTTCGAGAGAATTCAGCAGCAGCCAAATACCTCTCTGGCCCTTGTGGTTTGAGAACTCCATCGGCAATTACGAGAGAGCAGTCATATCCAATGGCTCCACTAGGCAGTGCCACTGGAACACCAACGGCTTCAACATCCATGGAACCCAAGACATCGGGAAGGACTCCTGAGAGGTAGAGAATGTTTTTCGGATTTGCATTGCGTATGTTCGCTCGTCCACCACCAAATGAGACCGAACATCCTTCATCGAGAAAATGGCGAACGATTGTTTTTCTTTCCTTCTGTGATTTCACAGAACGCAAGTTGCTTCGACAAGATGCACCTGATGGGAGTGAACGTACAGTCGAAATGGACGTTGATGAAGAAAGCCATTTGGCCAGTCTGTTCGAGTCGATTTTGACTCTTACATCTTTGACCAACATTGATTCTGGCCACCGTAGTCTACCTTGTAAGAGTACAAGTAGGTTACCAACAGGAATGCGTCCACTGAGCTCTTTTACGATTAGTTTTCCTGACACTGTCTTGATATGGGCCCGACGCAAAACAAAATGAAGGTCACATACAGTCGATTGACCAGTGAGTCTTACATCACAGCGACTGTAACGACTTACACGCTCACGCAAAATGGAGTTGGCCAATTCACGAACCTGACTTGCTGATGGTCCTTTGCTGAAATTTCTACCTTCGAAAGTGACAGAGATATGTTGGCTCAATAGAGGCGAAGCACCCAAAAGCAAAGCTAAAAACAAGTAAAAGACAGCGGACTCAAGGAACATAACTTTCATCAGTAGCCCGCCTCCATTCCAACACTATCTTTCCCACAGGTGTACGTCCTTTGAAAGCCAGAACAGCGACGGATATCTTGCGTACCAATTCCTCAGGTAGTTTTGTCGCAACAAAAAAACCATCAAAAGGGATTTGATTGGTTTTGTAGATGGGAACGAGTGAGTCCACATTCATCCCCAACTGTTCTGCTTGATAAAAAGTAAGGTTTGAGACTGCTGCTGCATCTACGTCGCCCTCAACTAACTGACGCAGAGCTTCCACATGCCCTCCCGTTTGTTCGATACTCGATAAAAAACGAGAAGGTGATACACCTCGCGATCTGAACCAAACTTGTATTGATCGCCAAGCACAATAAGAACGGTAATCTGGAATGGCTAGTGTCTTGCCAGCCAAGTCGTCCATTGAGGAGATACCGTCACCAGATCTTGCAACGACAACACCGCGATACCGTGATTTGTTGTCCAAAACCTGAGCGGCAACTACTCTCACTTCGTCTCGGAGTCCACGTTTGTCCAATTCACCAAGAGCACCGAGAGAGACAATGCCCATGTCAACAGCCTTACGTCTGAGCAGATTGACCAATCGACCATAACGTTGGACGCCAAAGATCCTTACTCTGCGCCCAAGCTCTTTTTGTAGTTTGTCAACGAGCAACAGGTATTCCCTTTTTATTTGTCTGTTGTCGTGAGCTGGGCAAACAATGATTTTCAAGGGTGTTTTTTTTGCACTGAGCGGACCTGGCCCGCTTGAAGCAATAGAGGAATTGAACAGTAAAAGACTCAATAGGAGCAGTGTCACTGCTTTCCGTATTGGGCTCATGAAGATGACCTCTCTTCTTCACGCAGTTGTTCCATGAGTTCTCGGGCACGGTCAGAGAGTTTGTCTTCCCCTGTGACCTGTATCCTCACTCGCAGGTCACTTCCATCTGGTCCTGCACCTCTCAGTCTGAGGGTAGAGCCATCTTTTGCCTCAGGTGGAATTCTGATTTTGATTTTTTCGCCATTTGGTAATTGGACGGTCACTTTACCACCCAACATTGCCATGACTGGATTCACTTCCACATCTACTGACGTCTGAGAGCTCTTTTTCTTTTTTGGAGGCTCTTTGGGGCTCTCCTCAACAACAGTAACTTTTAGGTACAAGTCGCCTGGAGGAGCATTTTTCGGGCCTGACATCCCCAAACCTTTGAGTCTAATTTTTTGCCCATCTTTTACTCTGGCTGGGATTTTGACTGAGAGCTCTTTTTTGCCTTCACAGACACCACTACCTTTACATTCGGGACATGGTGTTGCAATGACACGCCCACGGCCAAGGCATGTAGTACAGGGTCTGTTTATGGCGAAAGTACCCAGAGTCTGAGGTATCTGACCTCTACCTTTGCAATCAGAGCACACAGGTGCTTTTGTACCAGCTTTGGCGCCTGTACCTTTACAGGCCTTGCAAGCTTCGTCAACAGGGACACAGAGCTTGGCTTTACCGCCCTTTTTGGCCATTGTCGAATTGACTGTAATCGAGTAGTGAATGTCTTCACCTTTGGCAGATTTTTTTGGCTTTTTCTTTGCTTTTTCTTCACCAGATCGGTCGAAGATTATGTCCAATACATCAGAAAAACCATTTATGCCCAAACCGTCGAGAATGCCCTCATTGGCCGTTTTCCCTGCGCCTTTTTTGCCACTGCCCTTTTTTCGGGCTTTACCTGTGAACATTCTTTTCAATTCATCGAGATCCAAACCGGCAGCACCCTGTCGTTGAGCCTTCCGTGCCATTCTTTCGATGAAGTCGAAACCTGTTGCTTGATAGCGAAGGATGTTGTCGTAATGGGCACGTTTGTGCGCGTCTGAAAGAACCTCGTAGGCTTCATTGATATCCTTGAAACGGTTTTCAGCAGATTTGTCTCCGGGATTTCTGTCGGGATGGAAGCGTTTGGCCATACGGTGGTAGGCCTTTTTGATTTGAGCGGGAGTTGCCTTGCGAGAAATCCCCAAGAGCCGATAATAATCTTTTGTTGTGCGCCTCAAAGTTACTGCCCCTCACCATCAGCCATGTTGCCTGACTGACTATCCATGAGCTTCAACTTCCTCTGCAATGTTCTCAGGCTAACACCCAGTATTTTAGCTGCCTTGGTGCGATTGCCTGCAGTCATATCGAGAGTTTTTTTAATCATCTCTCTTTCCACTTCATCTAATGTCATACCAACAGGAACACCAAAGGAGTGACCTTTTTCCAAAGAGAGCATAATGTCTGCAGGAAGCGCATCAATGTCTATTTTGTCATCAGCAGCTGTGACAATACACCCTTCCACCATGTTGCGAAGTTCTCTCACATTGCCGGGCCAATGGTAACGACGAAAAATGTCTAGAGCGGCAGGTGTAATGGAACGAATAGTGCGACCATGCATCTCGTTGAACTCAGCGAGAAATCGCTCTACAAAGAGAGGAATATCCTGTCGTCTATCACGCAGTGGTGGTAGATGAATGGATACAACCTTCAAGCGGTAATAAAGGTCCTCTCGAAAAAGCCCCTTGCTTACTAACTCCTGTAAGTCTTTGTTTGTAGCCGCCAACACTCGAACGTCCACTTTCTCTGGTGTGACGGCTCCAACTCTTTCAACCTCAGATTCTTGCAAGACGCGAAGCAACTTTGTTTGGGTAGTCAGAGACATTTCACCAATCTCATCGAGAAAAATCGTTCCGCCATGGGCTGCTTGGAATTTGCCTTTTTTGTCTCGAATGGCCCCTGTAAAGCTGCCTTTTACATGGCCAAAAAGCTCACTTTCAAGAAGTGTCTCAACGATGGCCGCACAGTTGACCTTGATGTAGGGACCACGATTTCGTCGGCTATTCTCGTGTATACAGTTGGCTATGACTTCTTTACCCGTCCCACTCTCGCCAGAAATGAGCACGATACTCTTTGTTGGGGCAACTCGACTAACCAGTTCAAAAACTCGCTCCATCGCTTGTCCTGAACCAATGATGTTGTCAAAAGCGAATTTCTCACCTATTCGACTGCGCAAGCTCTTGTTCTCTAGAGCCACTTGGCGCAGTGCAAGAG
>CAZXTJ010000176.1:0-13424 GCA_964643655.1 uncultured bacterium | reverse complement strand
ACGATGTTTAACACGTCCACTATGTTGTAGCAACCTTGTTTCTGGAGAAGGGGCGCGCAACAGTCAGGATTGCTCAGTACACTGTTCTAGAAGTTTCGCTGGGATCTTTTTCTCGTGCCCCCACCTTTCTGCCCATTGGACAGGAGTTTCTCCATCTTCATCTTTTACCATCAGCATTTCAGCCGTGAGTAAGTGTTTGATTGCTTTGAGCTGATTTCTTTGATGAAGAGCCCAGTGCACAGGCGTTTGGCCCTTTTCATTTTGCAGCATCAGTACTTCTGGTGTGAGTGCTTCTTTGAGTTTTACGAGTCTGCCGTTCAATGCTGCTTGATGTATCGGTGTCCAATCATCGTTGTCTTTGACCATCAGCATTTCTGGTTTAAGCAAGTCCATAATCTTGTCGAGTTGGCCCTTTTCCTCTGCCAAATGTACGGGTGTTTTGCCCTTTTGGTCTTGAATCATAAGCATCTCAGGGGTTATCAATCCTGAGAGTTGGCCAAGTTGTTTTTCCTCTGCAGCACGGTGCACTGGTGTCCCTCCAAACTGATCCTGCATCATAAGCAAATCAGGAGTGAGAAACTCGCGAATCTGGTTGAGCCGTCCATCGGAAGCGGCACTATGTACTAACCCGCTATGGGGTGTGTAGGTATCTATGAACGTATTGGTGTCAACCAAGTTTTTAACCAAGTCGAATTGACCATTTTTGATTATCCAGAGCAAGGGGACTCGCTCATATTCATCCTTCAGTACCAGCAGCTCAGGGGTGAGCAAATCCATGATTTGTTCGAGTTTGCCGCCTCGTGCTGCTGCGTGGACGAGCGTTTCTCCTTCTTCACCGCGCTTCATTAAAAGCTCGGGAGTGATTGAGTCGGCGACATCTTTTAAGTGACCTTCTTTGACTATCCAATGCATGACTTTGTCCGTCAGCAGATCCGGTGTCAGAATCTCCCATAGCTCTTTTAGCTTGCCAGCTTTCTTTGCGTGATCAAGAGGGGTTTCAAAGTCTCGATCTTTTAGCAGTAGCAAGTCTGCAGCTAACAGCTCCTTAATTTGGCCAAGTTGCCCCTTCCGCGCAGCCCAATGGACTATGGTTTCACATTCATAGGCGCATATCATCCGTAACGCTTCCGAAGTAAGCAAGCCTACAACTTTGGCAAAATGTCCTTCCATTGCAGCGTAATAACCAGGTGTCTTTGTATCGTCGTCATATACTGTCATCATCTCTGGTGTGACTTTATCGGCTATCTGGTCAATAGTCCCTTTCGCTGCAGCCGTATGCACGGGTGTTTGCCCATGCCTATTTTTCACCATGAGTATTTTCGGAGAGAGCAATTCTTTGATTGGCTCGAGGCGACCTTCGACGGCAGCCACGTGTACAGCCGTTTCTTTGTGGTAATCACTTTGCAGCAAAAGTGCTTCTGGAGTAATGAAAGGGACGAGTAACTCCAATTGCCCTTCTTTTGCTGCCCAATGAAGAGCTGTAAGACCATCTTCAGTCTGTGCCATCAGGGCTTCTGGTGTGAGTACATCCACCAGTTGATTCAGCTGACCTATCTGGGCAGCAGCAAAAACAGGCGTAGCGCCTTTTGTATCGGTCATCATTATGATTTCTGGCGTGAGCAGCTCCTTGAGACAATCGAGTTCGCCCTTTTCCGCAGCCAAATGTACCGGCGTTTTGCCGTCATTAGCTTGAACAGCCAACATCTCTGTGGTGAGCAACTTTGACATCTCTCCGAAATATCCAGTCATCGCTGCATGGTGCACAGGTGTTTTGTTTCCTCGATTCCGAATCATCAACATTTCAGGAGTTATCAAATCAATAATCTGGTCAAGGCAACGATAATCAGCAGCAATGTGTATTGGTGTGTCCCCAACATCCCTGTTCGCCACTGTGAGCATGTCTGGTGTGAGCTGACTCTTGATTTCCCTTAAAGAACGGTTGCGTGCTGCCACGTGCACTGGCGTTTCTCCATTTTTGGGCTCCTGCATCATCAGTGCTTCACCGTCGATTAAATCCTCTTTCTGTGCCCGTTCATCGTCCCCCTCAGGTTCACTGCTCTGTTCTTCGCAATCAGGCTGGTCACTGCCAAAGAAAGAGCCAAGCAAGAGCAAAACAACAACAGCGCCACCTATCCAAATAGCAGTGTTCATCGTTGTGGAATGCTGTGCAGAATTGGCATACAAAAACAGACAGATCAATGGAAGAATGAGAGCGTTATTGGTTTGCATAATATCTGAGGTTACCTTTGATTATCATTCCTTGGAGGAGTGGTAGTTTACAGTATTGTAGCAACCTTACTAGGTTTTGAGTCCATTGTGGAGAATGGCGCGCGCTTCTCCCGCCAAGGCTGCCATCCACCTGCAGTGTCTGCCAGCCTGTCGGAGCCTCACCGCGCGCAAGTTTCAAAGCCTACATGTCCCATGGTAAGAACCCAAAATTGGTGATGAAAAGAAAGTTGCTGGCTTTAGATTCTGCTGGTGCCCACCTGGTGAATTTATGATGGGCAGTCCCACGAGTGAGTCAGGTCGCGGCAGTGACGAAAACCTGCATCAGGTTCAGATAACGAAGGGCTTTTGGCTAGGCAAGTTTGAGGTGACCCAGTTCCAGTGGGAAGCCGTTATGGGAAGCAATCCCTCTGAATATAAAGGAGTGCTTCGTCCAGTAGAGCAAGTGTCTTGGCATGACTGTCAGGAGTTCATCAATAAACTCAATAGCCGGTATGGTGGGCAATACAAGTTTGGTTTACCGACAGAAGCTCAGTGGGAATATGCCTGTAGAGCAGGTACAACAGATGCCCAATACGGAGATTTGGATTCTATAGCTTGATGTAGTGATTGGTACTCCAAGGAATACTCCACTTCACCTGTGAAAGATCCAGTAGGGCCTGATAGTGGGTCAAGGCGCGTCCTTCGTGGCGGAGGCTATTGGAGCAAGTCCTGGGGCTGCCGAGCCGCCAATCGCACTGGATTTTCGCCCATCTGCTCCGTTAGCTACTTAGGGCTTCGCCTCATTCTCCATCGTGTCAAATCCTACCATTGATCATTGGCTTTCAATTGTTTCTTTTGCTCTTTGTACCAACTTTTTAACTCTAGTTTTTCGTTACGCTCTTGTATTCTATTGAAATGGAGCTTGAGAGCGTAGAATACGTTGAGAACTCTGTGCCTATCATCTTCAGCCAGATAACATTTCATCACACGCCATTCATCAGAGTTGATTCCACGTTGTGGGTTGATGTGAATGGCGTTTTTAACGAGAAATTCATCTCTGTCATCAAGCTGCATTCCACTGATTTTGGCAACCAAGTCTTGGGCCGTGAGAGTTTGTTCAAAAGCTTTCAAACCAAGTTCATTCTCTATTCTGTCCAGTCTGTACAAGACTTGTGTCATTTGTTTACGTAGTTCTCCGATCTTTTCTTCATTGTTACCGCTACTTGCGGTGTTTGATGCAGTTACCAATGCTCCGAACAATCCAGAGAAATCAGGTTCACAAAAACCTACTGAAGTGAGAGTCAAGAGGATAATGATGGTGCTTAGAGATTTGAACATTATTGTTTCCTTTCGTGTCTCTAAAGCTGTAAGCAAAACATTCGCCAAACCAATAAGTCTGCAATAGCTGGGAAAAAACAGTGTTCAAGACTCAAACATGGCTCAAATTTGGGAGAGTGTAAAACTGGTGATACTATCTGAATCTCCTTATGCGTCTATCAGACTCACATTGACGACAAGTTAGAGATTGCGTGGTATAATCGGGCTCTGAAACGCTTTGAGCCAAGGTAGGGTGGGATGGTCCTTAGTCCAAGTTATTCATATCCTGGGATTCCAGAAGAGACATCCAGTGGCGGCACAGCCCTGTTGCTCTGTCTCTTTGTCGTTTTCACCGAATGTCAGAACGTTTTCGGTGAGTTTTTGTCTATCTCAGGTGCCCAGCCTGACTTGGTTTTAGCTGCAGCTGTTGCCTGTGGTATTTTTCGAGGCCGTGACCAAGGTTTCTGGTTGGGATTTGCCAGTGGTTTCATCCAGGATTTGGCTTCCTCTCCAGGTGTGGCAATGGGGCAATTGGCCCTTTCCAAGATGATGATTGGTTGGTTGGCTGGTTGTCTCTCAACATCAGTCCGTCGGACTTTTATCTTAGTGCCAATCTTACTCATCGTTATTGCAACAGTTGTCAATCACGTAATTCTGGCTATTTTTACGGCTGATTTGGCCAGTTTGCAGTGGCGCATGTTGACTTCATCGGCTCTCGTCAATGTGATATATGGCATTCCCATTTATTATTTCGTTGGTTTGTTTCCAGGAAGACAACGCTCTTGAGAACACGCTTTCTCTTATATGCAGTGGCTTTGGTCCTAGGTTTCTCTTCCATTCTGCTTCGCTGTTGGCAACTGCAAATCCAATCAGAAAGTCTCTTTGAGGACAAAGCGCTCAAGAACCAATTGCGTACTTTTCCCATTCCAGCCAAACGTGGTGACATCCTAGATTGCAATCGTGTCGTTTTGGCAGGCAATCGCAGTGCCTACAGAGTGAAACTACTCGATACTTCTTTGCCCATCACTCACCGACAGCTGCAATTACTCGGCTCCATTCTTGGTGTAACCGTTTCTGAATTGAAAAAGAAAATCACTAGCCACCGAGGTGAATATTTTTATCCTGTAATGCTCCAAGAGGACATTGGGCGTCGCTCCTCAACAATTTTGTTGGAGAACAAAGTTTACCTACCCAACATTGTCATCGAGCAGGGGCCAGTTAGATATTGTCCCTATGAATCATTGGCCTGCCACATCATCGGTTATATGGGGCGCATTAGCACTAGCGAGTTGAAAGCCTATGAAAAACAAGGTTATCCCCGTGACGCTCTCATTGGCAAATCTGGTTTAGAGAAGGTTTTTGAAAGAAAGCTGCGGGGACGAGATGGTCTCAAAACAGTTCAAGTTGATGCTCTTGGCTGGCCTCATGATGAAAAAGTGAGTTATCCACCCCATGCTGGAAAATCCCTTCAACTTACCATCGATTTTGAATTCCAAAAGGCTCTCGAAAGGGCACTCGAAGGTAAAAATGGTGGTGTTGTAGCTCTTGATTGCGCCAATGGTGATATTTTGGCCATGGCTTCTTACCCCAATTTCGATCCCAACTTGTTTACGAGATTCATCCCCAGTGCAGAGTGGAAACGTCTAAAAGACAAAAGACGGACACCTCTCATCAACCGTGTCATCGAAGGTGAATATCAGCCTGGTTCGACTTTTAAGTTAATCTCTGGTTACGCAGCTCTCGTTAGTGACGTGTTGACGCCAGAAACTGTCATCACCTGTAATGGCAGTTTTTCGCTTGGTCGTAGAACTGCATATTGCTGGAAACCTGGTGGACACGGTCACGTTCTCTTTGAAAAAGCTATGGGGCAGTCTTGTAATGTCTATTTCTACACAATTGGTGCTGAGATAGACGTCGAAAAACTGGCCAACATATGTGATGGATTTGGTCTCGGTCATCCCACAGGTGTTTGTTTGCTCAATGAACGACCTGGCATTATTCCCAACAAAAAGCGTCGACGCTCTCGTAGGAAATCTGCTCCTTGGACACGTGGAGACACTGTGAACGTTGCCATTGGCCAAGGTGACATGCTGGTCACTCCTCTGCAGATGGTCAGAGCAATAGCAGCAGTCTCAAATGGAGGCAAGATCTACAAACCTCGTCTCGTAAAAGCCATTCTTTCTGCTGATGGCAAGATTCTAGAAGAGTTCGAGCCAGAGTTGGAAAATGATTTGAACATTGCACCTGATAATCTGGAGCCTCTTCGTGAGGGCCTGAAAATGGCTGTTCAATCGGGAACTGCTTGGCGGGCAAGAATGAAAGGTGTTTCTGTTTTTGGCAAAACAGGCTCAGCGCAGAATCCCGGGCGTAAGACTCATGCATGGTTCATTGGAGTCATGGAAGCGCGTAAACCTTCAGTTGCAATTGCCGTTTTACTCGAAGGTGCTGGTGCTGGAGGTACTCAGGCCGTTCCTGTTGCCAAAGCAGCTTTTACAGAGATTAAAAAGGTCATTGATAGACGTCATCCTCAGCTTCTGCGACAAGCAGTAGCATCTGCCAAAGCAACGAAACCGACTACTTCTGTGGCCTCGACTCTATTGTCTACTAGTGCTAGTGCTGCCACGACAGCTACGACATCTGATTTGTTCATCCCTGAGACAGAGGGTAACTCAGATGCTGCATACCTCATTGGCATTGACCCCGATGAAACGATGGAATATTCGGCTGGCGACGACGCTCTTTATCGCAGTAACTAGATACCTGCGCGCGTGTCATTATTATGGTTCTATGTTAGAATGCCGCCTTTACGCATACCCTTACGGAAGGGGGAGTCGTGGCTAGAGCCACCAAACAAAAAACCAAGTTTGTCATTGTTACGGGTGGAGTCATCTCTTCGCTCGGTAAAGGTATCTTTTCCGCCTCTTTGGGCCATTTGCTCAAAAGCGGAGGACTCAAAGTAACCATCCAGAAATTTGATCCCTACATCAACATCGATCCTGGCACGATGAACCCCTTTCAACATGGTGAAGTTTTCGTTACTGATGATGGTGCAGAGACCGATCTCGATGTGGGACATTATGAACGTTTCTTGAATCAGAATTTGTCGCGCCATAACAACGTCACTGCAGGTCAGATTTATTGGCAAGTTCTGAACAAAGAACGCAGAGGGGCGTATCTCGGTGGTACCGTCCAGGTCATCCCACACATTACTGACGAGATTAAGGGCTCCATCAGCTCTTTGGCTCGTGAGTTGCAGCCAGACGTTCTCATCGCTGAAATAGGTGGTACAGCAGGCGATATTGAAAGTTTGCCTTTCCTCGAGGCTGTACGCCAATTCCGCAATGAGATGGGTGCTGAAAACGTAATGATGGTTCACCTCACATTGGTGCCATTCATCCAAACTGCTGGTGAACCAAAAACAAAACCCACACAACATTCTGTCAAAGAGTTGCGCTCCATTGGTATTCAACCTGACATGATTGTTTGCCGTACTGATCAGCCATTGAACAAAGCCGTTCGAGACAAGATCTCTCTCTTCTGCTCCGTGCCACCCAACATGGTCGTCGAAGCAAAAACTTGTCGTTTCCTCTATGAAGTGCCATTGGCTCTGAAAGAGCAGGGTGCTCATCAACTCGTAGCCAAACGCCTGGGCCTCAAAGTCAAAAAGAGTCAAGAGGAGGGATTGAACGAGATCATAGAAATCTTGTCCAAACCGAAAGAAGAAGTAACTGTTGGTCTCGTAGGTAAATACGTAGATCTCCACGACGCTTATCTCAGTGTTCACGAAGCTCTTCTTCATGGTGGCTTGGCTAACAAGACGAAGGTGAACATTCGTTACGTAGACTCTGAAAAGGTTGCCAAAGGTGACTGTCTGAAGGAATACGATGGCATTCTCGTACCTGGCGGATTTGGTCACAGGGGTATCGAGGGTAAGGTCGAAATCATCAGCCGGGCTCGTGAAGAAAAAATACCTTTCTTTGGCATCTGTCTTGGGATGCAATGCGCAGTCATTGATGTGGCGCGCCACATGTGCAAAATTAACAGTGCAAACAGCTCAGAGTTTGATGAAGACACCGATGAGCCAGTCATTGACTATTTGCCTGAGCAACGTGATGTGGACAAAATGGGCGGAACGATGCGCCTAGGTTTGTATCCAACGAGGTTGAAAAAAGAATCGCGCACCAGGTCCATTTACGGTTCTGAAGTAATTTATGAGCGTCATCGCCACCGCTACGAAGTGAACAACACTTATCGCTCCGTTTTGGAGTCATCTGGTTTATCACTCTCTGGTATCTCGCCTGATGGACGTTATGTCGAAGTCGTCGAGTTACCAGAACATCCTTGGTTCGTTGGCGTTCAATTCCATCCCGAGTTTCTCTCTCGCCCATCTTCTCCTCACCCACTTTTTGCTTCTTTCATCAAAGCTTGTCGTGAGCGGAAAAATGGCAAGGGCAAGAAAAAGACTAGTCGACGCAAGAAGCGCTGAGGAGGAGAGAAGTGCATCTAGAACGAGCGCGAAAAACCATCCAAACGGCAATAGCTTCTTTGGAGTTGTTGTCCAAGTCTCTTGGTGATGATTTTAATGCTGCAGTGGAAAAGATCTTTTCCATTAGGGGCAGAGTCGTCGTTACAGGGATGGGTAAGTCAGGGATCATAGCAAAAAAAATCTCTGCTACTTTGGCCAGCACGGGAACACCCTCGTTTTTTATGCATCCTGCAGAAGCTGTTCATGGTGATCTGGGCATGATTATTCCCGCTGATGTAGTTCTAGCCCTTTCTGCAACAGGTGAAACAGACGAGATATTGAAGCTGTTGAATAATCTTCGGCTGCGTGGTGTTCCTGTCATTGCAATAGTAGGTAAACCAACTTCAACATTGGCCAAACACGCTGACATTACTTTGCTCGCCCAGATAGTTGAAGAAGGCTGCCCCATTGGCTGCGCCCCCATGGCTTCCACAACGACATCTCTCGTTCTTGGTGACGCTTTGGCAGCTGCTCTGATGTTAAAGCGTGGATTTAAGCGTGAAGATTTTGCTGTTTTCCATCCTGGTGGTTCATTGGGTCGCCGTCTTACGACGACAGTCCAAGATTTGATGGTTCCAGAGGAAGAGTTACCTCTCATTTCGCCAGAAGCGAATATGGGCGAGTTAATCAAAGTGATGATGGCAACAAATCTTGGTGCTGTTTTTGTCATCAATGACGAGCAGAAACTGCTCGGTCTCATCACAGACGGTGACATCAAACGATTGCTGGATCGTGAAGGCGAGGGCTTTTTTGCTCTCTCCGTAACAGAGTGCATGACCAAAGAACCAACTACTGTAGAACAGAGTGAATTGGCAGAAGCAGCCTTGAGGAAGATGGAGCAACGCCGCCAGATTACTGTCTTGCCAGTCATTGACGGAGAAGCTTCTCGAGTCGTTGGACTCTTGAGGCTTCACGACATCATTCAGGCGAAAATTACCTAGGGGAAAGGACATAGCGATGGGCAGATTATTTGCACTAATTGCGCTTGCTGCAGTCGCTGCTTTCCTTTATTGGGCTGCTGAGAGTGGTGTCATCGAGGAACAGTTGAGGGGAAAAGAACCCAAGAGAGAACAATTCACCCTCGATTCTGTACGCATAAAAATCTATGACGATGGTGGGCGACACTACATGACTGTCCTTGGTGACCAGGCCATAGTGAAAAAGGACTTCAAAACCGTTCGTGTGGAAAAAGTCAAAGTCGTAGACGATAGGACCGTTCCGCCTGGCATATTGACGGCAGAAATTGGTTTTCGCAAAGTTCTACGTAAAGTCGAACAGCTCGAGTTCCAACGTAATGTCTACCTACGACAAGGTCCAGAGAAGACATTAAAAACTCAGCAGATGTTCTTTTATCCCAAAGAGAATATTGTGGAAGTTCCTGTTCACAGTACGACAACCACTACGGACACAACGGTAACTGGCGATGTTCTGCAAACCTCCACAACACTGCGGACGGGAACCATTCGTGGGAACGTTCAGGTTGTACGCCGCATGAAAAGTGCAACTGGTGAAATTCTGCCTGTGACCATCAAAGGTGATATTTGCCCCTTTGATATTGGCACAGGTATCTACACGATGACAGGTAACGTAGTCGTCGTCAGACAGGGACTCAAACTGACTTGCCATGAAACTCAATATCGTACTGCCAACGAACGAGCGTGGGCCCGAGGTATGGTAGCCGTCACCGATCCCGAGGTCATACTCACTTGTGACGAGTTAGAGTATGACGTCAAAGGCGATATTGTTTATATCTCAGCAACACCTACTTCCCAAACTACACCTTCAGCGTCACGAACCTCCTTTCGTGTGCCCAACGATCCAACGACTTGGCAACTCATGGAACTTCACGCGAAAAAGATGACTTATGAGCGAAACAAAGGTTCGCTGAAGGCCAACAAAGAAGTACTCGTCGTTCGTTATAGCCTCGAGGGCAGCGAACTGAAGAAGGACTTCGAGATCAGAAGTGATGACCTCCATTCCGTCTATCAGGGGGATGCCAAAGTTAAACGCAAAGGTGCTGGACGTTCCAACTTCACTGGCAACGTGCGTATAGAATCGGAAAAAGTTGGTGCTCTTGGTGATAGGGCGGTCTTTTACGAGGATTCACGCAATTTTTATGTAATAGGTCGAGCGAAAGCCTGGAGTTTTGACAAACATGGCAGACCGATTAATGAAATTTCCGGGGGAAAAATACTCCACGACGGCAAACGGGGACGCAACATTGTCCTCGAAGGTGTTCGTGGTTCTTTCGAAGAGGAGGACAAAGGGTGAAAGTCTTTTCCATCGCGCTCCTCTTGCTATTGTTGACGCCCTTTAGTTGGGCGCAAAAAAAGGCTGAAAAGGCCCCTTTCAAAGTCCTCCATGCTGACGCAGTTTCTCACGGGGACAACAGGCAAGAGCTCGTAGGCAACGTCATCATCGAACGAGAAGGTATCCGCTTATACGCAGGGCGTATGGTTTACACAAAAAGCATTGGTTTGTTGGAAGCTTGGCGTAACGTTGAAATTCGTGATCCAAGTTTCAACCTCAAATGTGCTCGTTTGACCCTCAAAACAAAAGAGAACGAAGCTGTTGCTTGGGGAAATCCTCTTCTCACTCAAAAAGAGAAGAAGAATGACAAAAGTAACGAAACCACTCTCACAGGTGTGCAAGTGCGTATTTTCTCCAAGGAAAAACGTGTACAAGTGCTAGAGGATGTCGTTCTCACTAGATACGAGATAAAGGGTGAAAAGAAGGTAGTGGAGTTACGTGTTCGTTGTCGTTCCATGGACGCTTTGACTGCTGCCAAACGTTCTACTTTCAAAGGTGGAATAACAGTAGAAACACCTCAAATCGGAGCCGGTGCAGAGAGAGCACTCTATGACCAGTTATCGAACAAGTTTTACCTCATTGGCGCTGCCAAAGCCTGGAACTTCGATAGCTCTGGTAGAAAAGTGAATCTCATAGAGGGTGACAAAATCGTCTATTTTACTAGAGAAAAGCGAACAGTCGTCATTGGTAACGTTACAGCTGACGTAGAGCCTGAAATCAAGACTGGTGAACGAACCATTCCTGTACGGATGGATCCTGTTTCTCGTCCTGGGGAAGTGATGATAAATGAGTGAGCTCGGAACAGTCGAAGTACGCAAGACTTATGGCGGGCGTACTGTTGTCGATTGTATCTCCATCAGCGTGGAAACAGGCATGGTGGTTGGTCTGCTAGGACCAAACGGAGCCGGTAAAACGACGACCTTTTATATGGTCGTTGGACTCATTCGTCCAGATGAGGGGCGAGTATTGCTCGATAGTGTTGATGTCACTCAGTTACCAATGCACAGTAGAGCCTTAAAAGGCATCGGTTATCTCGCTCAAGAGCCTTCCATTTTCCGCAAACTGACAGTGCGGGAAAACATTTCATCCATTCTCGAATTCATCATTCCAAATAGTGCGCAGCGTAAGGCTCGTACAGATGAGCTGCTAGAAGAGCTAAAAGTAACTCACGTTGCCGACAGTAAGGGATATGCACTTTCCGGTGGTGAAAGACGACGTGTTGAGATTGCTCGTGCACTGACAACGGAACCAACATTCTTGTTGTTGGATGAGCCATTTGCCGGTGTTGATCCCATTGCCGTCTCAGAGATTCAGAAAATCATCGCCTATCTGAAAAACAAAGGTTTGGGCATTTTGATTACAGATCACAATGTGCGTGAAACCCTACAAATCACAGATCACGCCTACGTCATGAACAGAGGAAAGATGCTCGTCGAAGGTGGCGTCGATGAGATCACGAACAATCCCGATGCGCGAAAACTCTACTTGGGAGAAGCATTCAGCATGGCAGGGGTTGTCCCCCACTCTTCTCGAGGGAAAAAGGCGGAAGCTGTAAAAACGGAAGACAAAGAGGATAACGAGGAGAAATGACCTGGCTCATTAGATATTCAGCTCTTTTGCTCGTAGGTGCAATAATCGCCCTTTACTGGCCAGAGTTGGGTATCCCCATCTTCCTCGTTTTTATGGGTGGAGCCCTAGCTTACATTGGTGATCAACTAGGCATTTATTGGGGTAAAAAACGTATCTCTATCTTCGGTCTGCGCCCTAAACAAACAGCTGTCTTCATTAGCGTTTTTACTGGATTGTTGATTACCTTGCTTACTTTAATGGTGGCTAGTTACCTCAGCGAAAACGTTAAGATAGCTCTCTTCCAAATCGACACTCTCATTGAGACACAAGATGAATTGAGAAATGATCAGCGACAGATTTTGCGCAAAAACAAATCTCTTGAAGCAGATAACAAGGTCATTCAAGAAGAAGCGCAAGCACTGAAAAACGAAAAAGCAGAACTCGAAAAAGCGAGAGCAAACTTGCTCCATGAAAAGGGCGAGTTAGAGAAGAAGATTGTTGAAGTTGAAGACTCTCTCTTGCAGCTAAAAGAGGACAAACTTCGCAAAATAGCTGAAATTGAACGTTTGGCCAAAATAGTCGAAAAGAAAGAGACAGCTCTTGTTGCCATTCATAAAGGGCAACCCCTCATCGAGACCCCAATTCTCGTCAAATTGGACGCAAAAAGAGAAGAGATTTCTCGCTTGGCTCTTTCAATGTTGATGGATTTGAAACAGGCCGTTGAGAGCAAAGGTGTGACCATAGACACCAAGAAATTTATGGAAGCAGAAGAAGCACTTACATCTTCAATTCTGCAAAAACTAGCAAAGATACGAGCAGCCTGTGAAAAAGAAGGTGCTGTCGTTGCCGAGTGTTGTATTCAGCCAGTTTCTTTGAGAAACGTATCAATAGACGAAAAGCTGCAATCAGTGAACTTTCAGGTGAAACCAAACCTGCTCGTGTTCGGCAAAGAAGAAGAAGTTGCTCGAACCTCAATAGATGGGCGAATGGCCGAAGAGAGAATACTCGACCAACTCTTCTATTTTGACAAACAGGTCATATCAGTTATGCGGGAAAAGGGAGTGTCTCCAAACTCATTACGCATTCGTATGAGAAAAATCTCATCACGACAACTCGTGAAATTCTATGAAATAGTTCGCCGAGTCCGTGAGTTGGGTCGCCCAGTATTAGTTAGGCTCATCACACTCTCTCCCATCTACAGTTATGGAGAAATCAACGTCAGTTATCTCGTCGAAGAGTTGCCTGGCCCCTGGACTCCACAAGGTAGAGAATTGGTTCGTGCCACTGTCAAATCTACTCCAGAGACAAGAAAGACGACACCTGTTCTCCACAAGCCCGTCATTGCCACACCTCCACCCATAGCTACAATGGCGCCGGAGCCAACTCCAGTCCCTGTAGCTACAACTCCAGTAGAACAAACACCTATCTCCACAATTCCTGGAGATGAAACAAACTCTGTTTCTGACGTAGATGTTGAGACAGAGCCCCTCTATGA
>CAZXTJ010000175.1:0-13427 GCA_964643655.1 uncultured bacterium | reverse complement strand
TGTGAATGTGGTGGCATCCTGACTTTCAGGGCTTCAGTGAGACCTTCTTGGACATCGGGCAAACGTGCTTATCGTTCAATGACCGTCCGCCGCAGTTTCAAAGTGGTGTTGGTTACGCCGCCTCATCCTTTTGGGCAGACAGCGCTAGCTATCCTCCATCCCGATTACATCAATGGCGAGTCTGCCCAGTCTATGCAGACTGATATCTTTGATAAGACCAATAAAGGCATTGATGACCACAACAACATCACCAAACTTTATAAAGAGACACACAAAACTGCCACGGACATCATCCCCTCCAAGTGTGATACCTGCGCCACTGTGACTTATATCAATGGTTCGCCGCCATTCATTGCCCCAAAAATTCCTGGTGGCACCAAGATTCCAGCTGGTTTCTTTCATCAAGACAGCGTCCTCATAGCCCAACCTGGTCGTGACAAAATCGACAAACTCATTGATTTTAACTATGAGGACTTCCTGCGCGAGCGTTTTCCACCCATGTTCAGCATGTTCCAGACATTGCTGGCCATTTCAACGATGAACGGTTCTTTGCTCGTCGTAACGACTGCCGTGTTGGCAATCATCCCACCGTCAACGGTAAACATGGCGACTTCCTGGATTGGTATTGGTGCTGTTTTGGAGGCCGTCCACAAAATTCTACAAGTAGTCGTGCCCATACAGTTTGCTGTTGGTCAGGCTCTATTGATTGCCCAAAAAGTGATTATGGAAGTAATGATAGTTGGTCAGCTCTTTTATCAGATTGATCAGGCGACGAAGGGTAACTTCAAACCTTCTGCTGAAGGTGCCGCCACCTTCATGGGAGATATGGCCTCTTCTGGCATTTTTGATAATGCTGACCAGGCAGAAGAAGGTCTCAATGGTATGCAAGATGCCACTGACGGACAGACCATTACAGACCAGGTGACAACGACTGCGGAAGACGGCTCAACGTCCATAGATGCTGATGCCATTGACAATTTTCGGAATTCAGACATCGATGGTAGTTTTGGTGATCAGCTAGAAAATATGAAAAACATGGAGGGCATGGAGCAGAACATCTCTGGTCTTGGTGATAGTTTGACTCAGATGTTCGGTGGCGTTGAAGGTGGCTCAGGCGCTCTCGGAGCCATGGCCGCTGATTCCAAGTTTTCGGCAATGACTGGTTTGATTAAGGGTTTTGTCCAATCTCATCGCAACTTCTTCACGACAGAGGCTCCTGCAGGTAATGGTGCGCACGCCATTTTCCGCACAGCTTTTGGTGCCTTTGATGGTGAACTCTTCAAGAAAAAGGCCACCTTTTATACGACTAGCCAAGAGCAAGTTGATGGTCTCTTTGAGAAATATATCGAACGCGGTTTATGCGCCATCATTCATTATGAAAACTCTGAGCCCTTGGAAATTTCTGCATCTGATTTCAAGGGGAAATTGATTATTTATTCAACTGCAGCAGTCAATGTGGAAAAGGCGACTCTGTCAGACGACAAAATCGACTCCATAACCATTATTACACCTCTTTCCATCACCTTGGGTGATCGTAAAGTACAAGCCTCACTCAATGCTGTTGGTGAAACAGATTCTTTTATCTCTTTTGGAAACAATCCTGAGATTTTTGGCAATGTTGTTTTGGCCCACTATCGCGTAGAGGACCAGAAAAAACGTAAATCAAATCCCAAAGCCCTCAAAGGAAAGCTCGAGAGAAACAAACGTCTCGATCAGCGTGAAGAAGATGGCGAAACCATCAAACCCTCTCACCTACGCATTCTCGTCTCTCCAGGCATTTTGTCTCAAGAAGTGAAGATGACAAAATGAGAAGGAACAGGGGCACCTCATTCACGGAAATCATGGTGGCTTTGGCCATTTTGGCTTTGACCATTGTGCCCATTTATGAATTTTTCACCAAGATGTCGCAAACTCCGGCAATATCTGAAGACACTGTCTATGCCGAGATTTTGGCCACTCGAATTCTCGAACGTTATGGTGCCGTTCCTTATGAAGATCTCGAAGCCATGTCCAGTAATGGCGGTGTAATTGATGAACTTTTCGAAGATGATCGAAAAGACGATTGGTATATGGCCATTCCCCAATACAAAAAAGATTTGGGTGTGGCAAAAGGCAAATTCAAAGGCAAATTGACGGTCACCAAAATTGAAGATGGTTTGGTTTGTCTCGATGTTATCGTAACGTGGAAACCTTCTGAGCGAGGTGCAAGCATATCGGGCACTTTCTCTTACGCTTTGATGAAGTTCGTAGCCCGTAGTGACTTAGGTGTTGCTTACCAAAAAGAGGAGCCTGAATTATGAAAAAGGGCTCACTCCGCGGATTGACGGTCATTGAGATACTGGTGGGTATCACCTTCTTTTCCATGTTGGGTTATTTCTGTTACACCCTCATGGCCATGAGCAGCCAACGTTCTGCTGCCACTACTCGTAAAAACGATACTTTGCGAGCTGTTATGGACATTTCAGGTCGTTTGCGCCGTGATATCAAATGGGCCGTTGAAGTGAAAATCGACAAAAATGGTCGTTCCTGCAAAATGACGGGTATCGACAAAAGTGTGCGCGCTTGGTCTTACGACAAAAAGAAAAAGACGCTAGAGTTACCAGCCATCACCGATCCCACAAGGCCCGCTTTATACAAGCTCGCACGATTTCGCGAGTTCAAGGTATGGCGTGTCAAAGGTACTTGTATGTTCAAATATGTAGTTTCGGCTCTACCAGCTGAGGTTGGCTCTGGTCGTCCCTCAAAGACTGACTTGAAATATTCGACGACTGTTTCCGGTGAGGTGTGCCTCAGTCGCGAATTGGGCGTCTCGCAAAATCCCCTTTGGAACGGAGAATGAAGCTTTAATGCCAGAACTGAGAACGAGGCCACGTAGAGGTTTTGAGAGACAACAAGTGTCTCTCAAGACTGATGGGCAGAGCGCTGTCTCTGTTGAGGTGACTCCTCAGCAGAAGAAGGCAGTGGCTGTCGCTACTGGTGCCCTCATTGTTGGTTTCTGTGCTTTTGGTTTGAACGTTCTCCTCACTGAACTCGATCCTCCCCCGGAACCGACGAGACGGGCTACTCGGCGCGTAACCAAACCCACGAGAAAAGGTGGAAGACGAACAGGTGGAGGCCGCTCAGCTAGTGGCGGACGTGGTGCCTCCTCAGGCGGCAGACGCACTGTTCTGGAAGCGCGAAATATCGAAAAAGTGCGGGCAGCCATGAAAGAGATCTCCTCTCTGCTGCCAAAACTGAAGACTGAAGCTACGAGCTCTGACAATTTCAAACCACGTATGGCTATGTTCGGCCGTCTCTTGGAAGCTTTACCTGATGGCGATAGAAGCTCGCTCTTCCCCATGATCACAGCTGCAGCCATAGAAGAGTTGTTTGCGAAAAATCCAGAGAATGCCTGCAAGCTGCTTGATAAGCTCATGTTGCGCGTTCGAATATTAATGCGCTGATTATTTTTCTAATTCGGCAGCCAACATATCAGAAATCATCTTTTCATACTTCTGATACTCTTTTAGGTGCTCTACTGCTTCTTGGGGTTTTCCTTCCTTTGTGGCGCGCACAAAGGCAGCGTAAGCTTTGTCTCGAGCGGTTTTGACATGCTCGATTGTAATAGGTCTGCCTGTGGAAGCTTTTTTCTCATCGTGGCTGGAGACATTGACATCTCCGCCAACTTCGCTCTTCTCTAGGCGTTCAGCAGAAGCCATGGCAGGTCTTCCCCTGATCATTGTCAGAACCTTGTCCATCAGCATTCCACCCAAAATACCGCCCACCATGGTGCCCACGACTGGAATGGGAATCAGTGACCCCAAAGCCATACCCATGGAAGCACCAATGGAGCGAAAACCCACACCAATGAGGTCTATGGAAGAGGCCAAATTGGACAAGGAGAAACGCCCCTCTTTGAGCAAGGTAATGGCTGTAACACCAATATGGGCACCGAGCATGGCCCCACCAAGAGCTGGCAAACTTGCGAAAGCTTGACCAAAGAGCCCTGCGGCAGCCAATCCACCAGGAATGGGGATCATGGATCCCAGGGCAGCGCCCAGAGCTCCGCCCATTAGATCTCCGGCGATGAAAGTGGAAGAGGTTAGGTATTTACCAGTTTCTGACAATCCTTCACTGAGACTGCCACCAGAAGATACTTTTTGAATGATGGACAAACCAGCTGTGACAGCCACATCCATCAACAAACCACCCTTTAACATATCCCGTTTGACGCTAGCGATTGCGCCTTTGACTCCTCCAGGATTGCCGATGGCTGCTCCTGCACCTTGTGTGATGCCACGAGTACGTCTGCGAGCTGTATCAATGGCCTGATGGCCCGTTTGTCGAGCAACTTTGTCAAAGCCTAAGCTTTTGGAATATGCGTTTTGTTTGGCCAAATGGGTCAAACGGGCAGCGTCTGTAGGATGGGATAACTGAACTGCTCCTTTTACTCGATTGAGGAAAACTTCCATTTTCGAGCGAGCCCCTACACTGTCGTAGACACTGAGGACGTTCTTTACAGTGTTGCCGTCAACACCAGGATAAGCTTTGCGAGCCAAATCGAAGCCTAATCTGTCAGCTTCGAATTCCACTGCAGCGCCTTTGATTTTTGGACCAACAGAACAGTGAGCCATTTCGTGGCCCAACATAAAAGCCACACCTTTTTTGCCAGACTTTTTGTAGACGGCGTCGAGCAAAGAGCGGCTGACTTCTATCTCTTTCGTACCAACGTGGACACGAGAAAAAATGTCTGGCGAGTTGATGATTTTTACGTCAAAGGATTGTCCAGACTTGGCTTGGAGGGCTTCAATGATTGCGTCATATTTTGAAGCTGCTTGGCAAAATCCTCCTGAAAACAGGAATAGGAGTAGTGACAAGCCAACTAAAATTACATTTTTTTTCTTCATGCGCAAACGTTTCACCCTATCTTCGTTATCTACTACGCATGATCATATAGAAGAGTTGCAAAGAGCTTATCTGGCGAGAGCTGCCAATCTTTTGTCTATATGGTTCAACATACAGCTGAAATGGGCTTTTTTCTCATCTGGGATAGATGTTTTCGCCTCTAGGTAATGTTGCCGAGCTTGTTTTTTCTTACCGCGTAATTTGCATATATCGCCGAGATAAGACAAAGCCATGGGGCGGAAATGGGGGTACTCAGCTGCTTTTTCGAATTGCCTTGTGGCTTCGTCTATCTCTAGGGACATGGCGCAAACCATGCCTTTCTCAAAAGCTGAACGACCTGGGCTCATTTTCGTTTCATCTGCCTCTTTCGAATATTTCTTGGCACTCTGTACTGCTTTCCAAGCTATTTGCAGGTAAGTACAAGCAAGATGTTCTTTGTCTCCTGCCTTCTCTTGTTCAACGGCTTTGCGAGCCAAGTTGAGTATCTTCTCCGATTTTTTCTTGGCTTTGGGCCTCGACTTGATACGAAGAGCCCGTTCAATGGATAAAAGAGTTCTCCGATTGACCTTGGCCGTCACGACCATTGAAGCACCTGTCAGTCTCCCTCTGCACAACAAGCGTAAAAAGAGCTCTTCACCTACCATTACAGCCACATAAGTGCCCGGTATGGAGACTTTTTCCAACCGCTCTCTTCCTTCTTCATTGAAACGCAAAGAAAGTTTGACTGCCATTTCATCGTCACCTCTTTGCTCTCTAGTCATAGAGGCGTGAATGACTTGCTCGGGCAATACTCCTTCATCGACAGCAACGACAATCTTCTCCCCAGAAGGAGCTCTCAGTGAGCGTTTTAGCCCCTTCACCTCAGCGCCACTCTTTACGATGGGGACTATACGAAAACCTTTCAGAGGTTCAGGCTCACTGGTCGCTTCAGAGGAGGCAAAACCCAAAGCTTCGAGGGCCACGTTCAGAATTGAGTTATCACCTTCGAAACGAAAGGAAATTGGTGCAGCACAGAGGCTGTGGGTCAGTGACAAGAGTAAAAAGAGATGTAGGACCATTGTTGAGCCCTTGAACATATTAATCACTACTCCTTCTAAGAAGAGATGGTAAAATTCCTCCCTATGAAACTACAGCAAACTATCTTTGATCTTAAACCTTTTGTCATTGGTATGGTTCACTTGCAGGCTTTGCCGGGCTCACCGGGTTTTGCAGGTTCACTGAGTGATGTCCTCGAGGCTGCGAGTAAAGATGCCTCTTTGTTGGCCAAAGGTGGTGTTGACGCCATCATGGTAGAGAACTTCTTTGATGTTCCCTTCACTCCCTCTCGTGTAGAGACAGAGACTGTCTCTGCCATGACTTTAGCTGTCTCAGAGGTGGCCAACTCAGCTCGTGCCGTCACGGCAGATATTCCCATTGGCGTCAATGTTCTGCGTAATGATGGCCTTTCAGCTATAGCTATAGCTGCAGTGACAGGGGCCAAGTTCGTGCGAGTCAATGTGCTCTCTGGTGCTCGTCTTACCGATCAGGGAATAATCCAGGGCATCTCTTATCCTTTGGCTAGGTTGAGAGCCAATTTGGGTGCAAACGATGTACTCATAATGGCTGACGTTGATGTGAAACACTCGGCTCCAATTGCTCCTTGTGACCCGCTCATTGAAGCAGAAGAGATGGTTGAACGTGGTGGTGCTGGTGCCATCATCATCACCGGTTCCACTACTGGACGAGCCGCCAATTCAGCTCTGCTCGATGGTTTACGCAAACATGTCAGCGTGCCGTTGGTCATAGGTTCTGGTGTAACTGCCCAATCGGCCACTGAGTTGGCTGCCAAAGCCGATGCTTTTATCGTTGGCACTAGCCTGAAAGAAAATGGTGACATCCGCCAACCAGTCGAGTTGGCTCGAGTGGAAGAGCTGATGAAGGTAGTCAGAGCGGCGAGAGCAAAATGAAGTTTGTCCTCGGTCTCGATTTACATGGCACTTTGTTACGGGCTGACGAGTGTTACCCAAAGGAATGTCTCGAGAAGACTTGTGCCCTTCTAGACAAGCTCAAGAACAGTGTCATTGCTATGACTTGTACGGGTAATGATTTGACCTTTGTCAAAGAGGTCTTACCCCAAGAGTTGTTGGAACGACTGTCCGGTTTTGTTCTCGAAACGGGTTGTACCTTTACTGACAGCCTTGACGGTCCTGAAAAATTAGCTATTCCAGCTGAGGTTGCCAAAAGGCGAGATGAGCTCGAAGACCGTTTCAGGTCACTGGCTTTGCCAAAGGTTACGAGGTTTGGTCGGCGTTTGGCCACTATCAGCCTTTTTACGAAAGAACCACGTCCTTTTCGAGATGTCGTCGCTGACTACGTCAAAGAGTGGGGATATGAAGATGTCTTTATGGTCACCTACTCCTCTGTGGCAGTAGATATCGTTCCCCATGGCTTTGACAAACTGTTTGGTCTTCGCAAGGCAGCCAATGGTCTGCCTTTGATTGCCGTAGCTGACTCAGTCAACGATTTACCTTTGTTGGCTGGTGCTGATCATTCTTTTGCCCCAGTGAATATTGCCCCAGAAGCCAAAGAAGAGCTCTTAAAGAGTGGACGAGAGGTTCTTGCCCTGCAAGAAGCCAAGTCTTTGAGTGACAAAGCCGTTTATATTGCCTCCACACCTGAAGCTGACGGTGTCATTGAGATTTTGCAGCATATAGACGAAATGCTGAGTGCGGCTTTGTTGCAATAGCATGCCATCCCTCATATAATGTGGGCGCGTTTTCCCTGTAGTGTCGCCTGAAAGGTTCATTGAATGAAATTAGCAACGAAAGTAACAATGACAAGGGTCGTATTGAGTCCCTTTTTTGCCGTTGCTTTTTTGGGGGACACATTTTTCAACAAAATCGCTGCCTTGGTCATCGCCATCGTTTTTGAACTAACAGATATCCTCGACGGTTTTTTGGCCAGAAGATACAAACAGGTAACTGCCTTCGGCAAAATCCTCGATCCTTTTGCCGATTCCATTTCACGGTTTACTGTTTTCCTCTGTTTCCTCATGGCAGGCTGGGCGCACATTGGCATGATTATGGTGATTTTTTATCGGGACTGCCTCGTCCAATTCCTCAGAGTTCATGCGGCATCGAGCAATATCATCGTTGCAGCGAGACTTTCAGGGAAAGTCAAAGCTATCGTGCAAGGCACTGTCATCATCGTAGTGCTCTTACTTAGCTGCGCAGATTCAGCGTGGAACATCCTGCCAAAATCAATGCCCATCAATGTAGTGGCTTGGTGGGGAATGATGATTGTGACAATAGTCACATTTTTATCAGCCCTAGATTATATCTACGGCAACTTGGATGTTTTGCGCAAAGAAGACTATTAACCCAACTCAGCCACAGCGTTTTTGATACGTAAAGCACTCTTTTTGCCCAATTTCTTCTTCGGTGCTTTCTGAACGACGAAACGCCAGTGACTTATGGCATCTTTCACATCGCCTTTTTTGTATTTCGCATTGGCTAGGTAAAAATGGTGTTCCAGTTTTTTACTTCCCCGCTCGAGCAATTTTTCATAAAGCTCAATGGATTCATCGAGCTGACCGTGGGAATAACAAAGGAATGCATACCAATCCATGAGATTGGGATCGTCTGGAGAGGCATCGAGCATTCGCTTGACGTCTTGTAATGCCTTTGTTTCCGTAGCATGTACCATCTGTGTAACGGCTTTGTCTGAAGAGCCACCAACAGCAGATTCGTCTTTGCCAAAATATTTCGAGCCCTGAGGTGCTTCCTTCATTGTCTTCGGGAAAGCGCCAAGTTCATTGACGAGTTTGTCGAAGATTGTTCCAGCGAGAGCTTGATCTTCAGTGAGAAAATATTCGAATGTGCGTGCATAACGGCACTGTTCTGATAGAGCTGGATTCAAAGCGATGAAATAGGTCAATCGGCGGGCAATGTTGTCCACCCACTCAACAAATACTGCCTTTTCATCTTTATCTCGCAGAGTAATGACACCTGGATTTTCAGGTGCATTTTGCAGAACAGCCAAGCGATTGAAAGCAAAACGTACTGCTGCCAACTGAGGCTGTTCTTTAGCTGCCAAGAGTTGATCGAGAGCATCGGCTGGTTCACTGACACCTTGTTCTGCCAATGAAGATAGTTTCTCGCGCTCTTGTACGATTTCGTCTACGGCAATCTGTATTTGCTCTATGACATTTTTGAAGACGATTGGTTTGTTGAAGAAAAAGTAGGCTCCACGGGTCATGGCCTCGAGGGCAAGTTTTGGATCTTGATGAGCAGTCAAGATGATGACACGGATTACGCGCCCAAGCCGCCGTTCCTCTTCTTTTAGCTGACGAAGAACTTCCAAGCCATTTACATCAGGCAAACTAATGTCGAGGAGGACAACATCAACGTTTTCTGAGCGTACTTTTTCCAGCACATCACCGCCACGGTAAACACCAATGGCTTTATGACCGTACTCTTCCAGGAACTCGCAGAGTAGCTGGACGAGATGTACTTCATCATCACATACAAGGACAGGACTATCTAAGGTGCTCATGGTTTGAGAATACTACCTCCTACAGCACCGAATCAATGTCTAGCCACTCCGAGAAGAAAAGGCTACATAAGCCTTGAGGGCAATCCACAGAATAAAAATGAAAACACCGGCAACCAAAGCTCCCCATTGAGCTCCGCGCCACACTCTCACCTCGTTCAGCCACTGAGCCAAACGGCCACGAGTAAAGTCGTCTAGTACTTTACCAGAGGCATTCACCCGAACAAGTCGGCCGCTCAAAGTGTCCATAATCCACATATCTTTTCCGCCACCGCGACAGAGGAGCTCTGGTCGGACAGCAACACCTTCGTTATCGAGAATGCTATTGATGAATAGTGGCATTCGCCTGTCCCCAAGAGGAGAAGAGTTGGTCACGACACCATCGAATTCAACGGTTTGAGCCAAATCAACACGTTCTGAGCGGAAATGCCATGGACTCAAAGGTTCTACGTCCACCAATCTCAAAGCTCTATCGTTCAGCACAAATCCACCAACAATGATGCCTGAATCATTGGGATGGACGACCCATCCAGAACGCTGACCATTCATTTTGTAGCGAGCAACTCCACCTTTTTCCATGGCAAAGAGTAACTCTTTGCGCATTGTACCAAGGAGATGAGAAGGCGGTTGAATGGGCAGGAAGGACATCGGTGAAGTTTTTACTTTACCGCCAGTGAGTTGGCTAGTCACATGCAAAACCCAACGTCCAGCTTGGCGTGCTACTATTGCCAAACCTCCAGTGGGTGATTTGCTGGCAGCCTCGATTTTTCCATACTTAGCACCAGCGATGACTTTGGTGAATTTACCGTTGCGGAAGCGGTAGACTCCGCCTGCTCCCCCCACTATTGTTCCTGTCGGTCCAATGGGTAGAAGGAAACTGCCACCACCGCTATGGCGAATGTCGCCAGGCAATACTCCCACTTTCGTCACATTCCCCGAGGAATTGAAAACACGCAAGCGGTGTTTGTCCAAGATCATACGTTCACCCTTTGGCCCACGGCAAATGGCAGTTACAGTAGGACCAAAGAGCCAGGCTATGGCTGAAATGAGGAAAAATGTGATGACTGTGTAACGAAGTGCAGAAAGACATAACTCACGCTTGTCTTTCCTCAGAGAGCGGCTACAAACTGGACAGATCTCTTCAGAGACAACGCCTTTACCTGCTTCGGCAAAACAGAATGGGCAGATGTGCCTAATGACAGGCCCATCATATGCTCCTTGAATGGCCTTGAGTTGTTGCACGGCATTGGCCAGGGCTTCTCCCATTTCTTCTCCCAGTTTGCGAGAAAGGACCCATAGTTTCAGGCGAAGTCGATTGAGCAATTCCAAATCAAGGGAAACACCGACAGGTCGTAACAATCTATCGCTGCCTCGAACTGTTCTTATGGAGATGACTGGCACGGAGCGAATGACAGCTGCTGGCCCCAATCCCGATGTTTCTTGGATGAGAATGACACGCGCATCTGTCCAGAGCACCATAGTTGGTTTGGCAGTGAGGAACTTGAAGGGATGCCATATTCCCTCATAAGCAATGAATGCTTTTTTGACCTCTTCCTCTTCGGCGAGAAAAGATGCAACTCGTCCTTGATGACGGAGAAAAACTCTCTGAGTCCAAGTCCGCAACTGGTTCTCGAAAAAGGAGCGTAAGGCGATTGCGCAAATCAAAAATGGAGAGAGAACCAGAAGTATGATGCCAAAATCGACCATCCCCTCTTTGGAGGCGTCTTTTTCTTTGATTGCCGCAATGGACCATTTGCCCCATTGACGAGTCATGGCTGTGCTCTTTTTGACTTTGCTGATTACTTTAACTCGTTCAGCAGCTTTGGTTCTGCTGTATGTACCTTTGATTATGGAAGAGTGCTCTGGGAAAACCAGATAAAAAATTCCGGTTATGAGTACGGTGATTACAGACTGAACGATTATGCGCCTAAAGACTTTGCCTTGGCCTATTTTTCCTCTATAGAGGGCCAAAACCAGACAATACCAGTTGGCGATAATGAGCAAGAGGACACTGGCAGGGATAACAAGGGTAAAGACGGCTGTCCCCTGGTTAAAAATATAAAGCCCAGAGACTGCCGCTAAATAGATGAAAACAACGGACAATATTTCGAATAGGACTAGCATCTAAGGATACTATCGGAGTTCAAGGGCCCATGCACAAGCTCTATGTGCAAGTTTACTCAGTTATGAGCCATTCTTTCGTTTTTGGCCAATCGCCTGCCCAAAGAACGTATGCGTGTCGTAATGGAATCGCACATTGGGCTTACTGAACAGCTCTTGCCTTCGTTGGGTTGATGGACAACATCACAGATTATGCAATCGGCACCCCAGCGTAAGGCCTCGACACCACTGCCACTATCGAGCATGCTCATGGCCAAACCACCAGGAATGCGAGCATCTTTCAAAACTAATCGCGCAACGGCGATGGCATTGAGACTAGCTTGAATGGTTCCTCTTGGGCTTTCCGACAGTGGACTTTTCGTTCCAGGAATAAATGGTCCGACGATTATCGTGTCCAAACCGAGATCACGGATTTGGAGGAAATCATCTGTGAGATCCCAAAGATCCTGCTGCGGCAAACCAACTGTGACTGAAGTTCCTACATTAAAACCAAGACCGAGAAGAGTTCGAATGGACTGCAGTCGATCAAAATAGTCTCTTTCAGGATGAAGCTCATTATATAGAATGGGCGACGCAGTCTTGTGCTCGAGAATGTATCGTTGAACACCATAAGAACGGAGCTTTTCGTAATAGTCTTTTTTCCGCTCACCCAAGGAGAGCACTGGAGGTCTATTGTCACGAAGAGCTTCCAAGATTGGTTCGATGAATTCTAAGTCCAGGTTGGGATCCTGAGCACCATCGAGGACGATAGTTCCATGGGGATTATCTGTCAAAGGCCTGATAGAAGAGATTATCTGCTCTGAAGTGAGCCTAAACCTCTCGAGAGAAGAGTTGGAAGCTCGAAAATCGCAGTAGAGGCAGTTATGGGCGCAGAAGCTCGAGATGGACAAGGTATACATTATGTCCACGGCGGGTCCAACCCAACGACGAAGACCCTCTTCTGCAGCTTGTCTGAGAATTTCGAGATTACGGAGATCTTTGAGCCCGAGTAGTTTTACGACTTCGTCTCTAGAAAGCTCTTCGCCAGCTAAAGCGCGTTCGCAAAGGATCTGGACTGACCTTGGGTCGGCCTCCATGACTACACTCCTTGGCCCCCCAAAGAACGTGAACCCCTCACGATTTACGAACCAACAAACAGTAACACTATGTTCATGTTATTGTTTGTCCGAAGGTAGTTCCAGAGGCTGGATCCCAACGGAACGGAAATATAGCATGGGATCTAGCGTTTCGCAAGTTTGGACCTAGTCTGAAGAAGGTTGTCTGTGTCTAGCTCTATCTGCCCCTTTTGCAATCGTCCTGTGCAGAAATCGCCACAGGAATGTCCCCAATGCCATGTCTCTTATCACCCTAATTGCTGGCGCCAGGTCCGATATTGCCTCACATGCAGTCTTGAAAATCCAGAACACGCACAAAGACTGGGTGGTAGCACTGAAAGGGCGCGACCAAAAGCCTCTGAAGCCGTTTCTTTCCCCTATGATGAATTCATCACATCTTTTGCCCCCTATTTTTCAGTCCCAGGCAGCGTAATACCAGCCATAGGTATCTTTCTTTTTCTCTTCCGCAAGGTTTCAATGACTTATCTGCTCCTTGTCCTATTGGGATTATTGGCTTATGGTTTTGGATACCTCATCAGCAAAACTGGTAATTGCCAGTTTGTTGTCAGCCCCTCAACAAGGTCCATTCAGCGTATAGTGGGACTTTTTGGCCTCACATCAAAAGGAAAACTCTTGAGTTTTAGTGATGTGAAATCCTTTCGTATAGAGGGTGAACAGCGCTTCAAAGGTGATCAAAAAGGTGTTCCATCCTATTTTTACAACGCCTTTTGGGTAGTGGTCATCGACAAGGATGATAGGCATATTCGCATTAGTGACGAAATCCGCACAGACCAAGAC
>CAZXTJ010000174.1:0-13527 GCA_964643655.1 uncultured bacterium | reverse complement strand
GCTGTCGTGCCGGGGGGCAGGTGTTTGTTGCCATAGGTGTCCACGGGTGTGTAGGAGCGTGTGGGAGCTGGTCGGGTGACTGGGACGGGGCGGGCTGGTGGCAGCTGGCCGCGGTCCCTCGTGGAGAGGACAATGAAGGGTTTGCCTAGGGGTTTGCCCTTTTTGTCCCAGGCTTGTTCGTAAACTTTCCGTCCATGTATAAATACACGTTTCACTGACTTATCGGGGTAACGCTCGAAGACGGTGAGGCGACGGTGTTTGGCTGCGTCGAAGACTCGTTTACCGTTGAGGGATACGTATTTAACTGCTCCGTCGGATTTGTGCTCGAGTTCGAGGAGTACATCTGAGGCAGCTGATAGTAGGCTGATGTTAGCAATGAATATGAGAACGAAAAGGCTGAGGATTGTTTTCACTGGTGCTCCTTCCTGCTCGCCCGTTCTAAATGCTTAGTCACGAAATAAGGAAAGAGGTCACGTCCCAACTCAATGGCCGGGACCTTTCTTGCCTTTGTTTTTGTTTTTATTTGCGCCGCCGCGCTGGACTGGAGGCATTTTGATGGTCACGAATTGTTCCTCGTCCATTGTTGATTTGTATTGGAGCGAGGTTGGTCGGTAACTACGACAGGTGGCGTCGATTACGTATTGGCGTCCTTTTACACAACCCTCCCAGATCCAGTTGCCACTAGAATCTGTTTCTTCATCATAGGTTGTGTGCTGGATTTTTACACGTACACGACCGAGTGGTCGGCGGTTATCAGCATCAATGACTTTGCCAGCGAGCTGGCAGGTTTGTTCTTTGTGCTGTTTGGATTTCATCTGTTCGACACGACCTAGGTAGGCACGCAGATCATTGACGTTTTTGATCATGCCGCGCGAGATGAGCTTGAGCAGCTCTCGTTTCTCGCCACCACTGAGTAGTCGGTCGATTTTTGGTCGCATCGCCGAAACGGCGCGTTTTAATGCAACTAGATTCTCTTGTTTCTCCTCGGCCACTTCATTCCCCTAACAAGTCGCGGAGTTGTCTATTTAATATACTAACGCACTTATACTGTCTTTCGACAGCTTTCAGTTCCAGTTTTGTCCCACCTTCGCTTCAAGGCCGGTTGACTGTCTCTGGCCAACCTCCGTATTCTTTAAGGTACGGAAAGGTTACTCCATGACTACAAAACTAGGCCGTCGGGGCGTTGGTGTAGTATTTCTCTTCATCATCGGCACTATTGTGGTTCTTTGTGTATTGATGATGTCCCAGTATTTCACTGGTCGCTCTGCTACTCACGAGGTAGCCACCTCTGATTTGGGTAATAGAGCCAATATCATTGCGGAGTCTGCTACGGAAGAATGCGCTTATTTTGCCATGACTTCGGCCAATGATTTTGAGCGGCGGTCGGCAGAGGGTGGGCAGCTCTACGAAAAACTGCGATCATTCAGTAAAAGTAGCGATCAGAGTCCTTCTGTCGCTGGGCCGACTGGCAAAGGGCTGAAGTTTTTGTGGAAGGTTGATTATGGCATTCCACGGACGAAGACCTTCTATTCTAATAAAGAATACGCAGGCGACGCTGATTTGTCAGATTTCACCATTGGAGCTTTGCAGCAGACCACTTATCCTGATGCTCCTGCCAAGGGGAATGAGTCTTTTGGCATTTTGGGTATGGAGGGGGCCGTTACGGTCAAAAACCGTGGTGGCGGCTCTGATGTAATGAGGAAAGTGCAGTTTGCCAAGAACTTCAGGGTGCTCTTCCTTCATCCGCCCTATCCATTTAATAAATACACTTTGTTTGTGAAGCGACCTTCTTTGGCCACGGCTGATAGGTTTCATCAGTATTTTGATAAGTATGAAAATGGTGGGGCTACTGGTCTGCCCGCCTTCCCTGTTGGTGACATGACCTCAGACGAACGCCCCATCGTAACGACGGCTGCTGAAATTAAGTCTGACGCTTATGTGATCTCGTCTTTAGATCCCAATTCAGGTGTGGATTTGTCTTCTTTGACTCCCCAGGATCAGGCCAATTTGGCCGTTGAGATGAATAGGATGAGGGCTGCAGGTTTCAAGAAGCTGGATGCTGGCAAGTCTTCCAATTACGTCAATGATGGTTATTATCGCCAATTGACATGGCAATCCTTCAAAAACAAGGCCAGTCACTATTATCCAGACTTTGGCCGCTTCATTTATGACAATTCCAAAGATGGTGAGATCACCCTCAATGGTCTTTATTACATTGAAAAGGGTGTGACTTTCTCTCACACGTTCAGAGGTCGCGGAGTCATCGTCACGACGAGCACTGAGGATATCGTCATTCGCTCTATGGAAAAAGCTAATCCTCAAAGTCGCGTGACCATCGTGACCATCAATTCAAACTTTGACTTCCAGGTGGGTGGCAGTTCGTCAGCAGAAATAGAAGCAGATTTGGTTGCGCCAAAAGGCACTATCAAAAACGCTGGCAACGCCAAAATCATTGGTTGTGTCTTTCTTTCCCATATAGAACCGGGCAGTTCTGTCGGCCCTTGGATAGTGAGACCGCCTGATACTGAGACTGAACCTTGGACGGGGGGAGCTCTCGACGAAAAATACGGGCAAAAATTGGGCATTTTTATCGCCCCAGGTTATGCCTGGAAGCGAATTTGGAGCCGTCGCGGCTCTTGATGGCCATTTTTTTTCCATTGGACCACCCTACTGGCACATTTTTTCGTCATAATTAATAGGGGAAAAAATCTGTCTTTCGGCGAACGGCAAGACCATGTCGTTAACGCGGCGCCATCTAAGGTCGAGAAGGGCGTATCGTATGCATAACAAGAAAAGAGCCGGTTTCACGCTTATTGAGGTCATTTTCGCAGTCATCGTCTCTGCCATGTTGTTGGGGGTCTTTTACAACATCTTCTTCACTCAGCACTCACAGGCTTATCGCCTGACGAAAAAGAACGAAGCCATGACTTCGGCTCTAGTTGCTGCGGAGGTCATTGGAAAAGACTTGAGGCAGATAGTGACAACGCCTATAACAAAGTTGACCAATGGAGCCATTCAAAGAGTGTATGGTGATCACACTGCACCTGTGAAGGTTTCCAACAGCGGTTCTTCAGTTTCTTTTTATGTTCCTCGCCCGCCAGAAAGTGACACTGCTTTTGATTTGTCCAGTCGAACACGAGATTGTGTGACTGTCGTTTATGCCACTGTGCCCTCGAAAAAACCTGGGGCCTATCACATTCGCCGCTCCATCGTTGAAGATCCTTCTGTAATGCAGGCTTATGCTGACGGTACAGGTGATTTGCCAGGGAAAAATATCTCTGGAGTTTTGGTGCGTAAAGTAGCTTTCCGATTGCTGGATCCCAAAGCTACAGCTACGGTTTATCGCTCTCCTGACTCCAACTATTATCTGGAAGCCATTATCGTCGGTACAGACGCTACTGCCAAAGAGACACAGGCCCTACCATTGCTCGTCAATCTCGAGTACCCCTCCACTCAGCAGATGACTCCGAACATCCAAGAGGTCGTAGCCTATAGAGCAGAAGCACCTTTGGTGACTGCACCAGACACATTCAATCCCAGCCCACAGGAACAGCAAACAATCAATCAAATCAACGAACTGACTGATCAGTTCGTCAATGGCTCCATTCCAGCCAGTGAATATGAAGACAAAATCACAGATTTGATTAATAGCCACGCTGGTGACACTGATGGTCCCATCATTCGTTCTACAGGAAATATCATTCCTCACGTAGACAAACTGGAAGTGGTGCAAACTCCCAATCCTGGTGAACCTGTCGTGCTCAACTCTCCCAATGGGACTTCAGTGGTAGTTGCTCCACCAGCGAGCCCAAGCTCTCCTGGCACTCCCAGTAGCAATACTCCGCCAATCTCGACTATCACACCGACGCAAGGTGATTGGTGGGTACGGGGAGGTTCGATGCATTTCTCCAATGGTCAGCTAGTTCACTCCAATACTTTCCAAGGTGGAGGTTCAGGCAACATGTCACAAGGAGATCTGCAGAACGTTCTCGATGGCTGGATGAATGACCAATACAACATGTACGGCAACAACATCAATGGCCAGCGAGGGAACACGAACGTCGTCGATTCCTTCAACAATGCACAGACGGCCGTGGAGAATCTGTCGAACCGCAATTAAGCCTACGAGCTCATATGATATCCTGGAGCTGAAAGCTCGAGGTGGTGACAGGTGGGCAATTTCTTAAGGCGACTCTATCGAGAGCGGCTTTTGCCTACCTTAAAAAACGGTCGTCAGGCCATTGAAGATTTGGCCGCTTTGCCTGAACGGAATGAAGAGCTTTCGAAGAAGGTCACTTCCTTGGAAACTTCGCTAGCTGAGACAGAGAATTCTTTGGCAGCCGAAAAATCAGAGACCACTGTGTTGCGTAATTTGGTCAGTGACTTGGAAGTCTCGCTGAAAACTCGCGAAGACGAAGTCTGTGAATTGTCTTCTTGGGTTGATGAAGAGCATGAAAAGAGTAGGCTATTGGCTGCCCGTGGCAAGCTGCTCGTTCTCTTGCTGAAAGTGGCCAGTCAAAGGGAGCGGGCTGAAGACGCAAACACCATCGCTGGCTTGGAGAAAGAGCTGAAAGAGCTCGTCCGCGACACAGAGTTGCTCAAAGCACTACACGAGCGGACGGTGGCTTCTTTGAAAGAGACAAAGGCCCAGTTTGATGAAAAACGGCTGCAGCTCGAAAAGTCCATTGAAGGATTGGAAGGCCAGCTGGGCGAAGAGTCAACGAGTCTGGAAGAGACAAAAAAGGCTCGCGACGAGTTGACGACGAAGCTCCACAAACTAGAGAGTGAATATGGGAAGTTGTTGTCAGACGTGAAAGATTCGACGAGCAAAGTCATTGAGAAACTCGTTGATAAAGGCATGTCCCAGGCGGTCATTTTGGATCTCATTCCTGATGTGGGAGGGCTCTTTCCCCAAGAGACAGTACGAGGTCTGGAAAGTTCGATTAGACGTCACAATGATGAACAAGCGGCATTGCTTGGTCTGGAAACCTTGCGCCGGACGCCTCCTCCGCAGCCTTTGCTCGATCCCGAGGCTCATGAGTGGCGCATTATTCAACCAGACTTTTTCAAACGTATATTTACTGAGTGATGGAGGAATTGGTGAAAACTGAGGGTCAGGAGTTTTTCTCATCGCGCATGGGGCTTGTATTAGCTGGTATTGGCATGGCCGTTGGCACGGGAAACATCTGGCGTTTCCCCCGTATAGCAGGTAAAAACGGGGGATTGGCTTTCATCGTCTGTTGGTTGCTGGCTTTGTTCATCTGGTCCATTCCATTGATGATGGCTGAAATGGTCATTGGCCGCGAATCACGTAAAGGCCCCGTAGGCGCTTTGCGTTCTTTTGCTGGCGAGAAATTCACTTTCCTCGGTGCTTGGGTTGCATTTGTAACCTTGGCCATCATGTTTTATTACTCTGTCGTGGCAGGTTGGTGTCTGCGTTATTTCACCTACTTTGTGGCAGGTATGGTACCCACCGATGCAACGGCTGCAACGAATTGGTGGAATGCTTTTACTGGCACACCTTGGCAACCAATCCTCTTTCATTTCTTGGCGATGGTCATTGCAGCTTTCGTAGTGGCCCAGGGAATTCAGGCTGGGTTGGAGCGAGCCAACAAGGTCTTGCTGCCAGCTTTATTCGTTATGTTGGTTGGTCTCGTCATCCGCGCCCTCACTTTGGAAGGTTCTTGGGAGGGAGTACGTTTCCTCTTCCACCTCGACACCTCAGCATTTTTACAGGCTAAAACGTGGTTGGAGGCTTTCTCTCAGTCGGCGTGGTCTACGGGAGCAGGTTGGGGACTCTTGCTCACTTTTGCCGTCTATTCAGACGTACGGGAAAGTAAACCAGCTACCGATTGTACGATTATCGGTTTCTCCAACAACTTGGCTTCCATGTTGGCAGCCCTCGTTGTCATTCCCACGGTTTTTGCCTTGAGTGGCACGACACAAGCTGCCAAAGATATTTTATCCAAAGGAAACACAGGACTTACCTTCACATCTTTGGCCAGTCTTTTTGGCGGCATATCAGCGGGATGGCTCTTTGGTGCAATCTTCTTCTTGGCCCTCTTTTTTGCCGCCCTTACTTCTTTGATCAGTATGGTCGAACTGGGTGCTCGAATGCTCATCGACTTTGGTATGGATAGACGTAAGGCTGTGACCACCATCGGTATCATCGCCTTTTTGTTTGGCATTCCCTCAGCCGTTTATATGCCTTTTTTCAACAATCAAGATTGGGTCTGGGGTGTGGGACTGCTCGTATCAGGTCTCTTCATTGCCATCGCCGTCATCTTACGTTCAGTCTCTGAATGTGCAGACATGATCTTCCCCAAAGAATCGACTATCGATAGGCAACTATGGTCCATCGCCATCACCTTTATCATCCCAATCATGTTTGTCATTTTGACGGGTTGGTGGTTACATCAAGGAGCCACTTGGGAGACAAAGATTGCTTGGTACAATCCCATTGCCCAATATTCTCCGGGCACAGTCTTGGCTCAGTGGGCATTGGCACTTGCTGTACTCATATCACTCAACGGAATTATCAACTACCATCTGACATCTGACCAAAATGAAGGTGGTTCAGGGGAAAAGGCTGGGGAAGCCGTACCTGGCGACTGAGTGGCAAGTTAGTTGGCTAATTTGGAGCGATGCACCCATAGGTGTGAATTGCGGATTCTCAGCTTTGCTCTGTAATTTTTTTTAAGAAGAGCAAAGAGCTCTTTGTCGCCCCGTAGCTGTGAATAAGAATCTTCTGCAGACAAAACGGATTTGTCTCCTGTGGCTACGACAAAACAAGCGGGTGGATCTTCTTGCATCTTCTTGAGGAATGAAGCACGTCGTTTTTTGCTGTCTCCCCAGCGGTTAAAAGGAGCTTTGTCGAGTAACAACCAGTTGTGCAAAATGTACTCTGTAGCAGGTTTTCGGTCCGCCCACAGATAGAGTAGCGGATTCATTCCCCAGACCATGAGCTCTTCATTTGGTTTTGAATAACATTTGATGGCTGCAGCGAGTAAAACCGTTTCGAGAAGAGTGCGATTCGTCGTCACTTGAGTCTTTTCAGCGTAAGCGGGGAAGTCATCTTTTTGGATACGTAGGAAAAAATACTTTTCGTGAAAAGAGAAATACTTGTGGCTTAAGGCCGTTAGTTGGAGAAGGATGATGATTGCTGTCAGGGCGATGGTTAGCTTGCGTTTTTGCTCTGAAACAGATGGGCAGAAGCGGTAGATACGCAAGATTCCTAACGCTGCCAACCAAGAGAGCGGTGGGAGCAAAACGAGAAAATGGTAATAGAAAAATTTTCGCTGAATAAAGAGGATGAAAAAAGAAATGGCCAGCCAGATCATGGGAACATAGCGGTGTTTGGTGAGGGAGTCATCTTTTTTTGCATGTATAGATTCATACATGGCTAATAGAAGAGGTAACCAAAGAGCCCACATCTTGGCAGAAAAGGCTGTCCAAGGGGGATTGGTCAATGCACCGGCGTAACAACGGTTGAAGTGGATGACGGCGGCGATAAAAAAGGACCAAGCTCCGGTGACGGAGAGATACAAAATCCAAGGTAAAGAACCCAGGAAAAAACCAAGAGACATGTAGAACCAAAGCCTCTTACTCTTGAGCTCTTCCTTCTCGAGAAGCAACAGTGGGGGCACTATGAATGCCAGCGGCAAAAACTTCGTCGCAAAGAGAATGGCTCCGCAAAAACCGACCAATATTGTTGCGCCTTTGTCCATTCGCCCAGAGAAACAGCAGTGCATCATTATCAGAACAAGGAGATTGGTAATCACCTCTGCTTGCAGGAGCCGTATGCCTCTTGACCAAACAGGCGCTAACAACAGGAAGGTGAAAATGATGACTGAGAAGGCTGCTGTCTCTTCGTCCGCGAGCTTTCGCAGTAGTTGGTAAAGAAGGACTAGCTGCAGCAAGTGAAGTAAAAGATCGATGAGTGCGCAGCCTAGACCTGATGGACCAAAAATCCAATAGATGGGCGTGTATATAAAAAACATGGCTGGCGGTTTATGGTCGAAGACGTCTCTATAGAGAGTTTCGCCTTGTAAGAGAAGTTTTCCGCCAAGAGTAAAGACTGCTTGGTCTTGACTCAATGGTTCACAAGTTGAGGGCAACCGTCCCAGTGCCAGGAGCACGAGACAACAAAGAAGTATTATTCTATATGGACTTTTGGCCATGGAGAGATTGTACCACTGAAATCACAAACAAAGAGTGGTCCAGATAGACCCTACTGTTTACGATTCAGAGCTCTTTTGGCTCCCATGACAACAGTTTCGGGCTCGGTTTTGCCCATGCATTTTGCATTTGCGGAGACAGCGAAAGCGGTATTTTTCCAACTCACCTTTTTGCCAAGCGGCCAATACTTTGTCTATTGGACCACAGACATTGATGTGCAATTTTATCCCAGCATGATCCACCAGTTTTGCTAGCTGACGAGATATTGCTCCACAGATGAGGACATTCACTCTCTCTTTGGTCAATAGTTGAAAATGGCTCATTAGCTGAGTATCTGCAAAAACAAAGGACTGGCGATTATGTTTGCCATTTTCATTAATTGTGAAGACGACGACTTCACGAGCAAAATCGAAGACTGTCGAGACTTTGCCATCCCATAGTGGAAGGGCGACTTTCATCGTATCCCCCATTTAATGCATCTTCTCTTTACCTTTTTTGGGAGGCAAAGATACTCCCAAAGATTTTAGGCGCCGATAGAGTGTTGTCTTGTGAATACCGAGCTGACGAGCAGTTTCCAGTCTATTCCCACCATTACGTTTGAGAGCTTGTAACAAAAAGGCTGCTTCCACCTGTTTGAAGGACTCGTCAGGACTGACCTCTTCTGGAAGTGTGACGTAGATGGAAGAAGGTAGATGATTGGCTTCGATGGTCTGTTGTCGGCAGAAAATGAAAGCTCGCTCAATCACATTCTCCAGCTCCCGCACATTCCCAGGCCATGAGTGAGACATTAGGCAAGCTAATGCATCTGGCGAGAGTCCTTCTATATCCCTATTTTGCAGGTTGTTTAGCTCTTCCACAAAATGGGTAGCCAAGAGGGGAATATCCTCCAAACGCTCTCTCAAAGGTGGAATCTGAATGTGAACGATGTTTATTCGATAAAAGAGATCTCGCCTGAACTTTCCCTCTTCTACTAATTGGGCTAGAGAGCGATTAGTAGCTACGATTACTCGAACATCGGCACTTATCGTCTGATCCGCACCAAGAGGTTGAAAAACTCGCTCCTGTAAAAAACGAAGCAGACGAATCTGAAAGGCGGGAGAAATATCTGCCACTTCGTCGAGAAACAGTGTTCCTCCTTTGGCCTGCAATATGCGCCCTGCCCTGTCTCTACGAGCATCAGTAAAAGCTCCAGCGCGGTGTCCAAAGAGCTCAGATTCCAAAAGCGAATCAGGTAATGCCCCACAATTGACCGCAACAAAAGGCCCATCTTTGCGACAACTGAGATTGTGAAGTGCTCTTGCCACGAGCTCTTTACCAGTGCCGCTTTCCCCTTCAATCAGAACTGTCGAAGGACTTTCGGCTACTAGAGGCAAGATGTCGAAAATGGACTGCATGATGTGATTACGGCTAAAAATGTCTTCGAAGTGGTACTTACCAGTCAACTCTTTGCGTAGAGCAGATATGGATGAAAGATCACGAAAGATTTCGACACCACCGAGAGCATTTCCACTCTCATCAGACAAAACAGCAGTTGAGATGGATAGTGGACGTTTTTTTCCTCGTGCATCTACTATCGTTACACGCTCGCCATTGATGGGCCCTGCACCTTCGAGAGTGCGTCTTAGTGGACAAGCGCCATCACAAACATCGGCACAGAGGACTTGGTGACAAAGCTGCCCAATAGCATCTTCTTTGGCTATGCCTGTTATAGTCTCTGCTGCATTGTTGAAACTCGTTATACGCCAGTTTTCATCAACAGTGAAAACACCTTCTGTAACTGAAGAAAGGATGACATCACAGAGCTGTTGATGACTTACCGTTTTTTTTGCCATAGGCTTACCGCTGCCATCACCTACCTGTAAAAAATTTTTTCCGTTTTTTCTACCCTTTTTGATTTATCAGTCGTCTTCCCTAGTGAAAGTTTAACCTAACAACTCTAATTGTCAACACGACTCGGTAAAAAGGTGCAGTTCTAGCTTCTGAAAGGATGGTTCTTAGTGAAACAGTTACTTATTCACGTACTCATTGTTTCCGTTTTTCTGACAGCTTCAATATCCACATTTACTTCTTGGTCTCTTGCTGCAGATCTCCCTCCAACGACAGAAGAGATAGAGACTGATGATTTGGAGTCCGAAGAAACCTCCGAGATGACCACGCCAGAGATAACTCCAGAGGACATTGGAATAGAAGAAGATGGAACGACGCCAATGCTACTGACCAATCAAGATGGAGAACCGCTGTCAGACCAATATCAGGTGGTCTCAGATGGCGTGAATGAGAAGTTTCGTATTGCAGAAGATGCAACTAACGTCTCAATAACTGAACACTCAGTTTGTTACAACACAGCAGCACTCGAGTCTGCTGGCATCCCCGTTGCGGGCGCACCAGACATTCAGTGGACACTTACAGATGCCTCAGGAAAAACTGTCAATGCTGGCAATGGAAGTACTTCCTATTCTGGTGTCCTTAAAACTCCTGGCCACTATAACTTGGGTAACTCAGGAATGACTCCTGTAGACTCTTCTGTTGTCACTTGGGGCGGCGGTGGAGTCAACTCTGGCACCGATGTGGAATTGGAAGTAACAGATATTACTGCTCCTGCCATGAAAGTAGTTGTCACTCCAGAGGACTACCATGAGCACAATACACTCATAATTGAAGAGGATCCAGAGAACCTAGATGCATACCCCATCAACAATAAAACTGCCCAAGTCTCTCTACAAGGCAGGAATTGGTCACAGGCTGGGGCTGCTGATGGCGCAGCACCACCTGCAGATATCAAATTCACAACTTATTTTGGTATGGTCGCGCCAGAAGATGCAGACTTTGTGGAAGATTCGAAAAAGAATCCAGACATAAAAGCCAAAAACGAATACACCATGAATAGCGCACTGGATTCCTCTCTGGGAGAAGGTTTCTATGTCCCAGTCTCTGTTCGAACCAATTTTGACGTATCTATCAAAGATGACAACGACCCACGCAACGTCTACAGAGAAAAGGAAGCCAAAACCTGGAAACTGTCCATAGAACACAATGGTAAAAAAGAAGTTTTCAAAGAACCTCCCTCATACATCTTTCGTATCCCCAATGTACCAGCAACTAGCGACAGCCCTCGATACACACTGACTACGGAAGTCATCGATGGCTCTGGCAACGCCATCATGTGCAACATCCCCATCAATGTTATTCCAAAGAGAATGAACGTCCGCGATCTGGAAAACCGCTCTCGAAAACAATAGTTGCTGTGTAAGGAAAACGAGATGAATCGAATGAGACTCAATAAGAGACAGTCTGGCAGTACGCTCCTATACCTAATTGGTTTGCTGTTTGTTGTTGGGGCCATAGCCTTCTTTCATTTCAACTTTGTCGTACACAAGACTGACAACGTTGAACAGATTGTAGAAGTCCATTCGAATGTTGTTGAAAATCTTGAAGTTAGCCCACATAAGGGCAGACTATGTGTGACCTTTTTCACACACAACCCAACTTGCTGTCGACTGGGAGTGGGATACACTCCCAGTCGGCAGACTTTTAAGCAAGACCATGAGCAATGGTTTGCACGCCAGCACACACTTCGGGTAGAGAACTTACTTCCGGGAAAAATCTATCTCCGAATTGATGGAAAGTTTAAAAATGGTTCATCTTTTAATGAACCTGTAAAAGAAATCCTGATTCCAGCAGATGACATCAGTTGTGTCAAAACAGTTGCTGCTATCAAGTCAGAGCATCCAGCAAAGCACTTGGCTGCAAAGGAAACAGAGCAACACACAACAGGAGCAATTTCTGTTTTGGTCAAAAACGTAAAGAGCTCTGCAGAAAACACTTCAATGAGTTCTAGTGAAGCAAACCTTGTGGCTTTGGTGCAGCAGGCGCCCACAACAGCGACAGCAGAGATTTCCCAAAACTCAACAAATCTATCGACAGCGACATCAGCAACTGAAGCAGTACTCGTCGCCTCTATTGACGAAAGCGACGATGGAGATTACGAAGAGGAGGATCCTTTTAATAAGCTTCCTAAGGTTGATCCAACAACAGAATTAGGTAAGCGTGCTCTATCTGCTTCGAAAATTGCTCGTGCCTTTGGTCCTGGATCTCTGAAATACAATAAGCGCGAACAGTTACTGGAACGAATAAAGGTACTGCACAAAGAGTATGAAGACTACGATGACGCACAGGGTGCTCGTGAACTGGCTCAAGCCTATCTCGAATTACGAGACTATCGTAAAGCCCTGCAATATGCCACAGCAGGTGTTCGTCACAGCCCCAAAGACATTGGTAGTCATCGCATAAGGCTTAAGGTCTACAAAAAATTCGCTATGGGTTGGAAAGTCCAAGAAACCTATAAAAAGCTCGTGGATCTCCAACCCAAAAACCAAAAATTACATGATGACTATGCTCGAGACAAAGCACTCTTTGGCAAATTCAAGACCATAGGAAAAGCACAGCGCGTTGAGATTAAGTAGGAACACTTACTAGTGATCGCAAGGATTCGTTCCTGTCTCCATGGTGCCATCCAAATAGAGTAGAGCCAATTCTCGAGGACTTTTTACTGGTGCTCCAATTACTACTTCAATATTGGCTTGTTTGAAGAGACCTTGTGCTCTTTGCCCCATACCGCCAGCAATAATGATTGTTGCTCCCTGCTCGTGAAGCCACTTCGGCAATAAACCAGGCTGATGTGGTGGAGGAGTCAGCTCTTGCATTTTCTCTATTTTCTTATCCTCACTAACATCAATGAGAGCAAAGGTCTCACAATGACCAAAATGAAGAGCTAGTTTTCCTGCAGCTGTTGGGATAGCAATACGCATATAAATTCCTTTCTACACTATTGGTAATTTCCTAAGTCAGTTCTTTAACAAGAGGAGAAAAAACTCTTTCAAAAGCTCTCTTTGCCGCTGTGTCCTCTTCTCTTTTCACAACAGGAACACCATCATCACCAGCTATGACAATTTCAGGCATTAGAGGTAGAGTGCCCAAATTTCGTAAGCCAAAGTCACTTGTAATGTCTTCTCCACCCCCTGTCTTGAATACATCTACGTTTTCTTGACAATGAGGACAAATAAAACCACTCATGTTCTCAATGACTCCTAAAATGGGCACTGACAATCGATGGCAAAAAGTAACGGAGCGTCGAACATCACTGACGGCAAGCTTTTGTGGAGTCGTTACTACTATTGCACCAGAGACTTCTCCAAGGAGCTCCATTGTTGCCAAGGGTTCGTCACCTGTACCAGGTGGGCAATCAACAACTAGACAATCAAGTTCTCCCCAATTCACCGTTGAAAGAAGTTGTTTGATGACTCCATATTTTGCTGGACCACGCCAAATGACAGCTTCATTTTCGTCCTG
>CAZXTJ010000173.1:0-13540 GCA_964643655.1 uncultured bacterium | reverse complement strand
GTGCAGAGCAGGGGACACTCGTTCTCGAGCGCTCTCTGCCAACGATAGAGCTTTCTGTAGAAGATGGCGGAGCTGGTGTCGACTTTGACGGAGTAATCGCAGCAATCGATGGAAAACCCGTTGAAGTGACTACAGAAAAAACATCAGGCACAGTCACCTTGAAGCCTATGGAACTTCTGTCTCCTGGTGAACACACACTGGACCTCAAAGTGGCAGACCAGATGGGTAATGAAAAGACCTGGCAGGTAGGTTTGCAAGCTCCGAAGGCTCTTGATGTTTCGGCCTTCTTGCCTGCACCCAATCCAGCCCGTGGTCCTGTTACTTTCCGCTGGAGGCTCACACAGACCACAACTAGTGGCTCATTGAAGATATATGACATGGCTGGTCATCGTGTACGCACAATCACCTTGCCTGGTGGAGCAATAGGTCCTGGAACCTATCTCTGGGATGGTACGGACAAACGAGGACGACTCGTAGCCAATGGCGTTTACATCGCCAAACTCACCTTCGTCGGTGACGGTGGCAGAGTCTCTCGGTCAACAACGAAGGTGGCCATGTTGCGATGAAAAACTACAAGTTTTCCGGCTTCGAAAGAGGTGGGTAAAAGAGATAATAAAGTTTCTGTCAACACACAGCAAAAAAGCAGCAAAGAAACACATTTACACAGCACATATGCAGCAAAGACACAGCACTGACAGAAACAAAGACGAAAAGAAACAAAAGACAGGCGACAAGTGCAATCAACAAATCAAACCAATGTCCACAATAGGACACGAAGCAAAAGACGAAACAAATGACACAGCAAAAGACGCAGCATAATAGACGCAGCAAAAGCCAAAGCACTAGACGCCACAATGACGCACTACTTTTTGTAGAACGACACGATACACTCCTTCTTGTCGCTGTCTTTTTGTTCTTTTTCCTGAGCGGTGGGATTTTCGCTTCTCCAACGACTGACTTCCTCTTTCGCCAGGGCAACCAAATGCTCCGCAGTGGATATGTCTCTGAAGGGGCAGCCCTTTTTCGTCAGCTCTTGGCCTCACCCCATGACATGAGCCCCACAGAGTTGGCTAGGGTGAAGAATCGGTTAGAGCGAGTGAAAAACAGTGAAGAGCTGAAGCCACCCATCGCCAATGATTTCATCACACAAGCGACACGCATGAGTGAACAAGCAATTGACGAGCTCTACCGCAACGGAGAAAGTGCAAAACTCACGGAAAGGCTATCTGCAGCACTCGACCTCTTGGAATGCGCAGCTTACCACCGAGGCCGAGAAGATAGATATTGTGTTCTCATGGCCAACTGTCTCATCTACCTTGGACGTCTTCGCGAAGGGAAAAGCTTCATGAACAAAGTCATCAAGCTTGCCCCCCATGAACCTGCAACATGGAACATGCTCGCATGGTATTACCGTAGCTCTGGTAAGAAGAGACTCGAGTTGAAAGCACTCAATCGTTCCGTACAGCTCAACGAAGACCAAATGTGCATACAAGGTCGGCGCTGCGAGCTCCTTCTGCACTTTGATACTCCAGCCTTGAGAGATATTGCATGCAAAACTGCAATCAAGGCAGCCCAAAGAGACTTGGAGTATCTTGCTGAACTAGCAGAACTCTTTCCCCCAGGTGCCCATCGTGAGCAACTGGAAGATGTCGTCCGTGAAGCCAAAATCCGTAAAGCTCGCTCTGGCACAGCTTGTGTCATGGGTATACATGTGCCCCAAAAGACACATCGCGACGATGAAGGTATTCCCCTACCATCGAGGCGTGAAGAGAACTAATCTGAAGCGTCTCATTTTGAGACTCACTCGTCTCTTATCTGGACGCATTTTGATATGTAACCTCCTATATAATCTTGATACCTGCGTAGAAACAGCTCTAGTACCGGTTTTTGTTGGTTGCCTCAAGTTTGGCACGGTTCCTGTTTGTAGGGAGATGTAATCAATAAACCGGAAGGAGCCGACGATGTTAGTCCACAAGAGACTCGTATCGGGAGCAATCATATTCTCAATGGTATCAAGCTTGTTCACAGGCATTTGCTTCGCAGGCAGCAACGAATTGCTGCTCAACGTACCTGTAAAATCTGTAAAATCTCCTACAGTCAGAAGGACACAGCCTCTAACAACTAGAAGAATCAAGCCTGTGAGCCTCAATGACATTTATGCTCAGCAGCGCCGTGCCAACGAACTGACTCGACGTCGCAACAAAAGCCGCAATCAACAAGCATTTTTCGCTTTTGGTTTGATGACTTTCCTAAAAATGTTCGAAATCCAGCACCGAAATCGTTTGGCTCAGCAGCAAATGTGGCACGAACGCATGATGCAACGTGACAAATTTGAATTTCTCACTCGCCAACAGCGTGAGAAGCATCGCCATCAGATAGAAATGTTCTGGCTACAGCTTCGCAAAAAAGGTTACACAGACGAGCAAATCAAAGAGATCATTTCTTGTCAGCAGACTGCCCAGGCTGTTCGCCGCACACAGAAAGCTCCTACACTCGATGGTTCTCTCTTCAACATTCCTAAAGTAAACAAGAACGATGATTATTATCGCGGTCAAGCTTCAACAGTCTACAACCTCTTGGATGGCAGCGATTTCAGAGACTCGTGGAAGTGGACTCAAGAGGGTCAAGATCGAAAGCCTTTTGAAAAGCTCACAAAAAAGGCTCAGTATGAGGACATCAAAACCAACATCTATTCTATGAAGCTGCACATTGAGTCCCTCACACAAGGAAACATGGCTGATGGCCTTGCTGCAGATATGCAGGGTCGGGATGACAAAACTAGTAAAGATTTATTGTTGGCTCGCTGTAACTACATTCTCGATAGAATACAAGTACTCGAAGCCTCTCTCGGTCAGAATGTACCCGAATTCCAAGTGTACAAAGCCAAGATATACAACCTCCGTTTAGCCCTAATGAAGTTCGATGAGAAATCACACCGACAACAGAAGATTTATCTGGCCAACAAAGCAAAAAAAGACAAAACACAGAAAAGTGAAAAGAACTTCATCGTAAAAGAACTTGGTAAGGTTGACCCAGTAGACGAAGCAATTCTCGCTAGCAACCAAGAAGCTTTGAGTGAAATCAAAGGCACAATGTATGAGTTTCTCAACAGAGCTTCTTAAGAGATAAAACGAAATGTTACATGCAACGGGCAGAATGCCCCGGGCAATTTAATCCGACAGATAGTGAAAGGCCCATAAAACCGTTATAAAAACCGAGTGGTCCGTACTTTGCAAAGGAAATGAATGGCATTAAGTACGATCCCAGCCCGCTCTCGAGCCGCGTAAGCCACCACCAAACCCTTGCGGCCGAGAGCGTGTTTTTATGTATAGTCCCTATAAGGGATACATTTATGACAACACAATCAGATGCAGGACTTTACGTCACAGGAGTTGCTGTCTCGAGTAATGAGGCAATTTGTCCCGTTTGTGGCCAGGCAGTGGACAATAACCCCCGTCTTTGCCAAAGGTGCGAGACTCCTCATCATCAAGACTGTTGGGAATATACAGGTGGCTGTGCCATCTTTGGCTGTGTCAAAGGTGAGATACGGCCAGCAGGTCAAAATGCCATCACTCCTCATTATGAAAAAGCCATTAGGCGTTGGATGATGCTTTATCGGCTGGAGGGATTGGGTAAAGCGGCTGCGGCTGCTGATTTGGTCTTGATAGCGCTCAGCTGTGCTTTTGCCTCTTTTGCAGGCTCCTTGAATTTATCAGCCTTGGCTGGTCTTTTGGTTGGTCTGGCAGGGTTTGGAGTGCTGGCCGTTTATCCTCTCCTGCTCTTTTTCTTGCTCCTTCATCCATTCCTTTGGTGGTATGGCGAAAAGACGAGTGAATATGTAGGCCAATCGAATGTCATCAACAGCAATCCACCCAATAGGCAGGTCATAGATAGATTGGATTTACCGACAGTCGACAAAGTGACTCTTCGTATCGTTCGAGGGATGAAGATGGGCGCCTCCATCATTGGCATTGTGAGCATTATGTATATGTTGTGCTCTTTGGCTGGCGGAGATCCCCTCGGTGGTTTCTCATGTCTATTTTTGGCCATCTTTGCTTTCATCGTCTTTCCCACTGCCAAAAAGGAATTCGAGGAGCGAGCAACCACTCTCGCTTCCTTGCAGAACAGACTGATAGCATCACTAAAGGGAAAGTCCTGAAGAGAGAGCTTGTCACGAGACCTTTCATTGGTTAGAGTGTCGCCTCGTGAAGGGAGCTTTCGATGTATTTCACCAATTTCGAAGAAGCTAAAAAAGCTATTGAGCAACAGTCTGTTGAAGTCGTCGATTTCAAGTTCGTAGATCTGCCAGGTAGATGGCATCACATTTCAGTCCCTGCTGACGTATTCACCAAAGAGCTCTATAAGAGCGGTGTTGGAGTAGATGGTTCGTCCATCTCTAACCTTCGTGGTGTCGAAGCTGGTGACATGTGTATCCGTCCTGACCTGACAACGGGAATGATAGATCCCTTCTGGGGTCGCAAAACCATGAGTTTCATCTGTGACATCATCGAGGCTGATACAAAAGAGCGTTTTGACGCCGATCCTCGTTATGTCGCCGAGAAGGCTGAACATTATCTCGAAAGTTCTGGTGTTGCTGACAAGGCTGTCTTTAGCCCAGAGTACGAGTTTCACGTTTTTGACAGTTTGCAGTATGAGAGCAAAGTAAACCGTAGTTTCTATGAAGTAGACTCTACTGAAGCTGCTTGGAACAGTGGTGCCGCCGAGGTACGTAGAGGTCGTAACTTGGGGCTTCGCCTTCCTCCCAAAGGTGGTTATCACGCTATACCGCCCTTTGATTCATTGTATGAAGTTCGCTCGGAGATGGTGGACCTCATTAAGAACGTGGCTCGCATACCAGTCAAATATCATCACCACGAAGTTGGTGGCCCCGGTCAGATGGAGATAGAGGTTCTCTTTGATCCTCTGCGCCGCTCAGCAGACGCTGCAATGTGGATCAAATACATCATTCGCAATGTTGCTCGTCGTCACGATAGAACAGCTACATTCATGCCAAAACCCCTTTACAATGAAGCGGGTAACGGTATGCACGTACATATGAAGCTCTTCAAAGAAGGAAAACCGGTATTTTATGAAGAGGGTGGCTATTGTGATTTGAGTGAGACAGCTATGCACTTCATGGCTGGTCTTCTGCACCACGGTCCCTCACTTTGCGCGTTTACAAATCCATCGACAAATAGTTACAAACGTCTAGTTCCAGGCTTTGAAGCACCTGTGAATCTTTTCTTCTGTGAAGGAAATAGAACAGCGGCGATACGTATTCCTAAATACGCTACAGAGCCACAGGAAAGACGTTTTGAGTACAGGCCTCCTGATGCTACAGCAAACATCTATTTCTGTCTGGCAGCAATTTTAATGGCAGGAATTGATGGAGTAAAACGTAAGTTGTCACCGAAAGAGCTTTGTTACGGACCTTTCGAAGGCGACATCTCTACAGCTGCTCAGGCTGAAGAACATGGAATCAAGAGTCTTCCTGCCTCTTTGGAACAAGCACTCGAAGCCCTTTTGGAAGATCACGATTATCTGCTTCAGGGAGATGTCTTCACTAAAGGATTAATCGACAGATGGATTGATTACAAAGTTACGAAAGAGTTGCGTGAAATCCAGCGAAGACCTCATCCTCACGAGTTCGAGCTTTATTACAATCTCTAGCGATAGGGAACTAAACGAACGAACCTGATCTTCGTTTGTTCATCGACAGTGAACCGCTCCTGGGCAGCACGCGGTTCACTGTCATTTATTACGACCTTAAATTTGTGTTCATTAAAGGCTTGTAATAACAAACGATATTCCATGTCTGGATTGACCTTACCCTTTTTGAGGGCTTCGCCCAAGAGCTCTTCTCCTTCTTCCACCATGGCTGCATATTCGTCTGGTGGCAGATATTCAGTGCCATATCGAGCTGTCTTTCGCTCATTAAAGGCATGAATTTCCTGAGAGAGTTTCAAGCGGAGAAGATCTCCAACAGTCAATTGGCGCTTGGGTAAACGAATCTTGGACGCGAGCAATTGCTCAGCATCTGTATCAACGAGATAGTCAGTGATGACTTCTATTTCAATAAATTGTGGTGTAGCCATGATTGTCCATTCAATCAACGGCCAGGGTAGCAAGGACCTTCTCGGCCGTTGTATTCAAGTTTTTGCTCTCTGGTCGTTGCCCCTCACGTTGCAACAAATCGAGAGCATAAGTCAAAGCGTCAATATTGTTGGGAGTATGTTCGAGCACATACTTGGCATTTTCCAATGCAGTTTTTCTATCAGAGCGGTTGTAAGAGATGGCAGTTGCTTTGGAGTGAAGTCGAGCAGCCTCTTCCGTCAGACCCTGCTCACTTTTGAAATTGGCAACTTTTTGGATTATGTCTACATTGGAAGGCATACGACTGAGGAAGTGTTCTGCCACATGGAGAGCTGCTTCTCCTGAGGTTTCAAGAACTTCGATAACACCTTCAGCAACTACTTTGAGTTTCTCTGCCTTGTCCGTTACTTCCAAGAGACGTTCTGGTGCACGTGCATCGGCTGAGAGTTTTTTGGCCGCTCTATACTCTTCAAGGGCTTCAGTAATTAATCCTTCGTCTGCAAGTGAGACTGCCAGCTTCATTCTTTGGGTCAAAGCTTCATGCTTTCGACCATCAAACTCGAGAAAACTACAATATTCTCGTTTGGTCCACGTTGAGTTGCGGCAGCGCATCAGAGCTTCGCGGAACAAGTGGGAGCGTTTCTGTTTATCAGTTACGGCAACCAATATAGTTTCCAGAAGGCGCCTCTCAGTTACAGTGCGAAGACCTTCTCTCGTGAGTGACGCAGAGAGAGGTAAAAAGGCCTGCAAAAAGGTAATGTAGTCCATCACATCGAGGACATTTTTGGGTGATGGACCAGGGTAAGCGCCAGGTGTTCCAGATTTGAGCCCTGTTTGCCAGAAGAGCATCGAAGCTTCGTTTTCGACTTTGTCAGCCAAAGGGGAAACAATGGCCAATGGAAGAGACATTATCTTGCGATATTCTTTGATGGCTTCGGCGAACTTTTTATCGAAAGCAGCGTTCTGAGCACGCCAGTAGCAGCTGTCTGCCTCTTCTAAAACTTCGACCTCTTCGTCAGATGCGCCACCTTCGATTGCAGGATTGATGATGACGTCAGATTGGACACTCTCTGTTGCAGCCTTTTCCTGCGGTACCTCTTCTGCCTCAACTGCTATTGCAAACTTGAAGGGCACAGGTTTGAACATATGCTCTTGAGAGAGACACTGTATCAACAGTGGTGCCCCTTGCATTCTTTGGGCAGGTTCTTCAGCAAACAAAAGAGCTAGAGCTTGTCGCAAGTCACCATTTACTTCAGCAAAAGTAGCTGAATTGAGCATACGTTCGCTCAATGGTCTCGTTCCACCTGAAGCCATTACGGCAGGAGAGGCCGTTTCACAATCAGGGATGAAGCCTTGCAGTACCAAGCTAGTAACTATGCCAGCAAGAGAATAAAGATCTGAGGCTGGAGACGGAGGATTGCCCAGCCTTCTTTCTGGGGCCAGGAAACCATAAGGCGGATTGAATGGTGCCGTTTGGCAGCCAAAGCCTGTCACTTTGACTTTGCCCTTTTGGAGGTAATAAACGGCTGATGGGACGAGTCCACCATGGGTAATACCGGCACCGTGGGCTGCCATGACCACTTTGGTTATCTTTTCGGCTAAGAGTTGCCTTTCACTTTCAGAAAGGGGCACTCTCTGGTCGAGGAGCTCTTCCAAAGTGGAACCACGAATGTACTCTATGGCCAAATAGTGGTTGGAGTGGTGTTTTCCAGAGTCATAGAGTTTACAAATTGATGGATGAGAGAAAGTGCCCGCAGCAGAGCGTTCCCCCTTGAAATTGGGTTCACGGGCCGAATAGAGCGGATCGTGTTCATCGAGAACGAGCAAAGTGACATAGCTCGAACCGGCAACCTCCATACCTAAATAGAGGTCACCTGAGCTGCGATGGCCCAGCTTTTTTACAATCTTATAACTTGCAAAGAGACTTCCCGCTTCCATAAGGACATAGTAGCACTTTGCAACGGTCAATGGGAGGGGCTAGAGGACGGCGTAGAGGAGAATGCAGAGCAAGAGCATTACAAGGATAGCTATGCCAATGGTCTCTGGATGTTCCTTGACCAAGGCTATTGCTCGCGAACCCGCGCGTATTGGTGCAGGAGTGGACAATCCAGGACTATGGCGCCGCACGGCTTCAACGGCTGTGTGGCCACGAGCGTCTACTTTGGCCAAGTCCTTCAAAAAGTCGGCTGCCGTTGCATAACGCTCTTTGGGATCTTTGGCAATACAGCGCATTACCAGCTTTTCGATGGCTTCTCCCAATCCGGGTTTGAGTTTAGACGGTGGTGGTGGCAAGGTTGTGCAGATAGCCTTTAACAAAGCCCCCATGGCTTTCTCTTCATAAGGCTGACGACCAGTCAATAGCTCGTAAAAGACCAATCCCATGGCGTAAATGTCAGAAAGGGAAGATGATTCAGTGCCAGTGACCACTTCAGGAGCAACGTAGAGAGGGGTTCCCAAGGTATCTCCCATACCTGAAAGGGATGAACGGAAAGGCAAACGAACCAAGTTGAAGTCAGTCAAAACTGTGCGCAAACCTGTTGGGTTTACCATAATGTTTTCAGGTTTGATGTCACGATGAACGAGTCGCTGATTGTGGATGTAATCTAGGGCTGAAGCCACTTGGGCAATAATGCGAAAGGCCTCGGGAATGATGAATTTCTGCTCTTTCAGTAAAACTGAAAGATCTTTGGCGTCGAGGAACTCCATCACCAGATAAGCCACTTTTGAAGAGATGACTGAAGAGTAAACCTTGATGATGTTGGGATGATTCAATCGCTGGCAGACTCGAACTTCTCTTTCAAAACGACGACTTTTTTCCACGTTTTTCACGTTTTGAGCATGCAACATCTTGATGGCCACAGTCTTATTTTTTGCAGTGTCCAAAGCTTTGAAAACACTGGCAAAACCGCCGCGGCCAAGAACATCACTCACTTGGTAACGCGGAGGGATGCCGGGCGGATTTTCACGAGGCCCCCTTGTGTCGCTCATTTTTCCAGTCTACCACGCAGAGGCAGAATGTGAGCCCTCTGCAAAAGTAAAATAGCCTCTTTCTCATTCTGCGGTAGCAGAAGTTCTCTGTTGTTCAACAATATGGAGGGAAGGGGGAGGGGAACAGAGAAGGAGTGGACAAGCTTCTTCGTCTCTTTCTCTGTTAATCGACGGCTACGAGGGGGCTTGCCTTCCCTCTCACTATCTAAAAGGGCAAACTCAATGGCTACCTCAGAGTATGCGTCGTGAAGGATATCTGACATTGAACTAACCCAAGGAGCGTGCTCTTCCTTTGCCAAAAGAAGGACATGTTTCCTCTTCTCTTTTCGTTGAGGGAAGTAAGTTGCCGGTAAATAAGCTGTTGAGAGGCCATAAGCTTTTTGTCCTGGAACTAGATGGTCACTGAGTACTTCTTGAAAGTCTGGCCACTCTTCGATGGCACCACTGATGAGAATCTGTGGAAGTGGACTTCGTCGACTCTTTTTTCCCACCCATTTGAACTCTATCTTTGCTCCTGGCAAGAGGTAGTCGATTGCCTGGATGATATTGTTGATAGAGGGGCGAAGAGCTTTTGAACTAAGCCATACAGTGGCCTGCAAAGATGGGAGTGAAGGCGAGGCGGGCTCTCTTTTCTGCTGAAAGATCTTCTCCAGTGTTTTGGGCAGCATATGGGGAGGAGCCATAAAGGGCACGTTACCTATTAAAATTTCTGGGCTCTTGTTTACTCCCAAACGTTCTGCACGCCAAAGATGGCTTTCCGCCAATCGATGAGCAGGTTTTTCCTTGGGTGGAGTAAGGGTGTATTTGCGCAGTAACAACTTACGTCCCCATTTTTTGGCCAACTTGGCGGCCATGGTCTCTATGGGTTCACAATGGGGACATTCGGCCAAAGAATAAATGTCCAGAGTGCGAGTCGAACCAGCTAGTTTCTGAGCAACTTCTACCTGTTTGGCAACAGTCTGCTTCTCTTCAAGGCACTCGTCGAGGAGGTGTATGGATGTTTTAACCTCCAATATTTCTCTGTTCTGCACTTTGACGGTCAATTCGTGGACTTTGGTTACTCCATAGTCGAAATTGACTAGCCAGCCCACTCCATATCTATAATAAATCTCCTTTCCCAAACGACGATGGGACGAGAAGACGATGGCAGGCACTTTCAAGGAAGCCAAGAGTTGGCAGTTTTCCTCTTCTCCCAAATGACTGAGGAAGAGGAGCAAATCAACTCGAGGAGCCAATTCCTTCGCCATTTCTTTGGCAACTTCCAATGGAGCAAGGACCTTCGTTCTTTCTGGTAAGGCTAAGCCAAACTCGTTGAGCGAGAGCTCTGGAGTAGTGAGTCCGACAATTCCTACCTTTACTCCCTTGCGCTTTACGATGACTGAAGGAAGGAAAGGCAGTTTCACTCCCTTTATCTTCACATTGGCTGATAACAGAGGGCAGGGGAGGCGTTTCTGCCATCTAGTCAGAGTGTTCAAGCCGAGACCAAACTCCTCATCACCAAGGCAGATGGCGTCGTAGCGGCAGGCTGAAAGAGTTCTCAATATGAGGTCTGAGCGAAGTCTGTTGATGTTGGGGGCACCCTCTTGAAGATCATAGGGCCCACCAGCCACTTCACCACCGCCACTGAGGATTAATAGAGGTAAAACTGATTGCTGCCGCTCTTTTTGCAGGAAATTGGCTAAACGAGCCAATCCTCCTCGTTTACCCCGGGGGAGGTTCTTGGAAATAGGTTCCATCGTGGCTCTGGTATTTAGTCTGCCATGGCGTTCTGCAGTGTAAAATAGCCGCAGTTGGGCACTTGGATTGGCAAAGAGGCTCGATTTGGCGAGGAAAAGGCCGATAAATATTGTTGTTAGGATGAATTTCACCCATTTTTATTACCACAAGCCCGGGCTGGTCACATAGGCTTTACGTCACATTGACACTTCTAGCTAGGCTGAGTTAGATTGGCGCTCGTTGCTCCCTTGGAAAAAAAACTTCAAACCCTTGGAACTTTCTTCGAGAACTCATGTCGAAATGGGTGAAACAGAGTGAATGACACTGTGGAAAGACATGAAGAGATCAACGATCTCGAATTGATTGAAGAGTTCAAGGCAGGGAAAGAATGGGCCTTCAACGAGCTGGTTCGCAGGTACTCAGCCAAGGTTTTGACCTTGTGTACCTATTATTTGAAGGATCGCGAGCAGGCCTACGACGTCTCACAAGAGGTATTCATCAAGATATACCGCGCCTTGGACCGTTTTCGCGGTGCTTCGAAACTTTCCACCTGGATTCACACCATTGCCATCAATACGTGCAAAAACAAACTCTCCTTTTGGAAGAGATTAACGACGTGGAAAAAGAAGTTCGACGAAGATCCGCTCACTTCGCGTCCTGCCGATGGGCCAGAAGACGAGGTCTTTCGCAACGAGAGGCAGCAGATAGTAAGGCGCGAAATCGCCGCACTGCCGGAAATTCATCGAGACATCATTCTGTTGAAAGACATTCAAGGGTGCAGTTACGAAGAGATTGGTCAGATTCTCGACATTACGCCTGGTACGGTCAAATCGCGGCTTCATCGCGCAAGGGATGCATTGGCCAAACGATTGGAAGTCGTGCTGGGCGAGGACGTCTGGTAGGTGGGAGCCATGGACGAGTGCTGTAAAGATGTGGCGCAACTGTTGTCGGCATATCACGATGGGGAACTCGAACCCAATGAGTTAGATCTCGTCGACAAACATTTGGCTGAATGTGATGATTGTCGAAAAGAGCTGAGTCGTCTCAGCCGTACTGTCGAAATGGTGGCTGAATTGCCCCAAATGAAGGTGGACGAGGTGCAATACATCAAAGCACTACGTTCCCGTTTGGACAAACAACCTACTTTCTTCGAGAGTCTTTTAGCCATCTTGGAGCCAGGACAGATGGCTACGGCTGCTAGCATAATTGGCGTATTGTTGTTGTGTTTCGTTTACACCAATGGTGTTTATTGGGCTCCTCAGGGAAGGGCTGTCGTGCAAGAGCAACAGGGCACACGAGTTGCTCCCAAGGTCACATTCGACCGTGAACCCGTGCAACCACTTCTCGTTGCCAAAGGACCTGTCAAACCGACAAAAGCTCTCAACAAAACTGAGACCATCGTTACACTAAAAATGAACAACAAAGGTTCGAGTTTGGTAGCGCCAACACATAGCCCTATGCCCAATTTGTTGGCTGCTCATCGTGTAGCTCCCCAACCATCTGCCTCACCTTCACCAGCTGCTGATACGAAGGCTGCTTTCCAGACTTTGGCCACAGCTGCAATGAAATATCAGAAGAACTCAACAGGCAGTCAGACGAAAGTCGTTCCTGTTACCGTTCCTGGTAAGAAACACACTTCCAATGTCAATTGGGACGAGTTGGACACGGGACATCAGAGAAGACAGCTTCCTAAGAAGTCCTTGATTAGGACTCTTGCACCGAAAATGGCGACGGCTTCTATGGTGAAGAAGCTTTATGGCTCAGTCGTTCATGTCATCGAGTTAAAACCTGGTGAGTTCAAAACAGGTGAAAACGAATTGCCACATACTGGTCAAATCGTTCTCGAAGTGAATGATTTACCTGCATTTTTCACGGCAGCCGCCAAAGAGATTGCAGCACACAAGGACTTCACTCTTACTCGAGTGAACTTTGATCCGAAAGATGAAACAGACTTTTATCTGCGCCACTCACTCGATGGTGACAGCGCAGCTCGTTTCAGTGCTCTGCGCGATGGTCTCAATGGATTGGCGCCAGTGAAAGGCATTCTGTCCATTCAGAACGATGCCGAAGGTATGAGCGAACGAGTCGTCAAAGTCAGTGTTCGACCCGTTACCTTGGGTCGCTAAGCTCACCAGCCTTTGTCTTTGAAAAAGGCGTATAGAGCACATCTTTGAATGATGGGGATGTTCGTAACTGCCATAAGTGCTGTACCTGCAGGTGTGGACTTATCACTTATCGAAAAGAGCCCTTTGTCACTAGCGTCATATAGCTTGCATTTCGTGTCTTTCACTTTGACGAGGGCCAAAAGGTCACCATTGGCGTTGACGGCAGTCCAATTTGACCCCTTTTTCTTCAGCTGAGCAAAGGTTGTGTCTCCACCATCACGAAGTTGGAAGCCCTCACCTTTTCGTTTGATACGAATGATAGTGTTTCCAGCAGCGTCGCTGAGTTTCACTCCACCATCCTTGGGTTTGACCTTGAATTGGGTGGCTCCACCGATTTTTACCTTAATCCGTTCGCCATCACGTTTGATTTTGCCCAAGTCGGCACCTTGGCCGTCGACGACTTTGTAACCATATTCTTTGGGTTTCATAGAGGCGAGAACGTCGCCTGAAGCAGTCTTGAACTTGATTTTCCCTGAAACACTCGTTGAAGCAGGTGCCGAGACTGCACTTTGTCCAGATTTAGGAGTGGTGGGAGCAGGAGTAGAACCACCGCATCCCCAAATGGAGCAGGTCAGTAC
>CAZXTJ010000172.1:0-13587 GCA_964643655.1 uncultured bacterium | reverse complement strand
TGTTTCAATGCTCCTGACCGTCGTAGACTTTCTTTGTGGAACAATTAGCAGGATTAACAGCAGGCCAAAAGCTCCTAGACCGCTATGAAGTCATCAAAGAACTGGGCATGGGCAGTTTCGGAGCAGTCTTCCTCGCCAAGGACCTCGAGCTCAACAGGCTCGTGGCCATCAAAGTGCTGCGCCAACTCGCCGAAGAGCAGGAAGAAGTCCGCGCCCGCTTCCGCCGCGAAGCCCTCATCTTGGCCAAACTCAATCACCCCAACCTCGTCAAAATCTATGACTTCGAAGAGGACACCTCGCCCCCCTTCCTCGTCGAGGAATACCTCAAAGGCTCAGATCTTTACGACAAAGTCAAAAAGGCCGGCCCCCTCACTCCAGCCGATGCCCGCGTAATGATATCAGAGCTCGCTGACGGCCTAGCCCACTTCCACGGCCAAAACATCTTCCACCGCGACATCAAACCGGCCAACATCTTCCTCGACGACGAAGGCCGCTACCGCTTCATGGACTTCGGCCTCTCCAAACACGTAGAAGACAGCAAACTAACCCAAGAAGGTTACATCGTCGGCACCCTCCCCTACCTGCCCCCCGAAACGCGCCAAGGCAAAGCCGCCTCTGCCGCCGGCGACATCTACCAAATTGGCCTCACCCTCTATTACCTCCTCAAGGGCAAACACCTGGCCAAAAACAATGCCGGCCAATGGCTCGTCGAAAGAGACATCCCCGCCGACCTGCGCTCTGTCATCTTGGAATGCTGCGAAGAAGAGGTGAGCAACCGTCTCCAAAACGGAGCCGCACTGGCCAAATATCTCGAGCGCGAATTGCGCCCCGGCGACGACTCTCACTGGTCAATCTCGAGCACCAAACCCGTCCGTGCCCAAAGAAAAGAACGACCAACAAACATCATCGCTACCCAAATCCAAGGCAAAGGAAAAGCCAAAAAACCAATGGCCCTTTACCTAACATTGGCCGCCGCCTTGGCCCTTGTTGTCGCCCTCATCTTCTTTTTTTCTATGGAGTCTGGTAGACCGGCCACTGTGCAATCAGTATCATTGGCCAGCTTGTCACAGCTACGAGTAGTAATGGGGGGACTCCCTATCGGAGAGTTCGGCATCCAACTCAAAAAAGGCAACGCTCTTCTCCAAGAAATGAAGGTCGACTTCACTGACGCAAAAGCTCTTTCCAAGGGACAGTGGTTGAATACTGTAGATCTCGATTACCCTCTTTTGTCTCAACACATAGTTGAAGTGAGCAAAAAGAGCGAAGAACCGACAAAGACGACTACTTTCATTCTCAATCCCAAAGAGCTCCTCGAGAAAACTCTAGCGCCAATTGATGACTTAAAAGGAGAGCTCTTTGAGCAACTATTGCGCGAGGCTGACCAAAGGAGGCTCAGTTTCGAGAGGAAAAAAGTGAGTGCAAAAGAAGCACAGACAAGGTTTTTGCAGGCACTCGCAGCTGCAGGTATAAACAGCCAGACAATAAATGAAATCAATTCTTTAAAGAGAGCTTTCCCAAGAGAGCGTATATTCCTCGGTTCCCCCCTGGCCCACCGTTTATTACCTTTGCGTTACATCGATGCAGTTTTGGGCAATGGTGAATTGCTGCCTCCTTGGGGTGACCTGGCAGAAGCTTTTGGCGCCACCATATATGCCTCGCAAAAAGTGCCAAGAGTTAGGGCCGGAGAAAAGAGACTCTGTCACCTCAACTTGGCCAATGTGAAAAACCACGTAAACACATCCAAAGAATACTGTCAGTACCTCAACCTCTGGATGGGATCTGAAAAATTCAATCAAGCTGCCTTGAAGAGCAAAGTCCTCTCTACACTCATTTTGTTAGGTTCCGATAATAGGACTCCCAAAGCCCGCAAAATACTGACAACAACAACGGTGAAAGTGCCAAGCTTCAAGAGACCAAAAAAAATATTCCTCGACTTGACCCTCTATAGTTTCATCAGACCATATGTTGTCTCATTGACAATCAATGAAAAACCATCGGTGAACATTCTGAATACCTCATTGCTCGCCGGAGAAAAAGCGCCAAAGAAACTAACGAATTCACTCTGTGCCACCTTGGAACTAGATCCTGATTTATTCAAAGATGGCTTCTTGCAGCAAGGAAAAAGTTCAGAAACCAACTTGGTCAAAATCAAAATCAAGACAATTCCAGCACAAGCAGCCGTTGCCACAATGGCAGTTTGTAAAATGGCTCTGCGTGGTGTTTACTAAAACTATAGCCTTGAAGGGAGCTGCAATGAGACGAACGATAACTTTGATCACTTTCTTGATTTTTCTGCTATCTGCCCAAACAGCAAATCTTTGGGCTGAGGGAACCATACTTCGCCTCGATGACTACGATAAGATTAAAGAAATTGTTGCTAGTGAAAAAAAACTGCAAGTGAGTTTACTAGGCACAACCGCTATCCCATCTGTTCGTGCTCTTGGTAAAACAACGACAAAAACTGCTTGGTCTCTCAAAGGTCCCAAAGTACGAATAAACATCAATGGCCACAAACGCCCCCAAATGGGCAAACTAGTTGGTGTGGAAGTCTCAGTGGAAAAGGGTGTCCTGTGGGTCAAAAAGATGATATCTCTATTGCCCAAATCGACTAACAAAAAAATGTTGAAGCTCTGCAGGGCTCTGCTGAAGAGAAATGCCTACTATGGAACGAAATTGACGGACCTCTTGTCTGGAAAAGAGCCCCTATCACAGTGGGATCTAATCGATGAATGGGGTAATCAATTCGAGCTTAATTTCTTGCCCGAAATGGAAGAGAGCGAGAAAGGTTATGCCTTTGAAATCCTTTCAGCAGGAGCAGATGGTGAATTTGGCTCATTGGACGATTTCAATTGGCATCCCAAACCCGTAGCGCCACGACCTTCTCGTTGGGGACCTCCTTGTGAGGAAGAGCTGGAATAACAAAAAGCGCCAAGGCCAAAACCTGGGCGCCTCTTGTTTGTGCAGTTTAATAGAAGTTTGTGAAACGAATGGGAATGTCCAAGGTGTCGCGCACGTAGTAGACGCCTTTTTTGTTGGGACGGCCGACGGTAATGCGCAGTTTGACCCATTCATTCTTTTTGTAGGCTAGGGGCCATTTGTTGATGTGATAGTTGATTTTGCCGTTGATGGGCACTTTGGGGAAGATTTTTTTGGTGCCGCCGTGACTTTTCCCGTCATAGTAGGTGCAGACAGAGACAGAGTATGGGCCTTTGGCTATGGAGCCGAGGCCGCGGACTCCGATTTTTAGTTCCACTTCGGCCGTGCCCGAGCGCCTTTTGAAGTTCGTCTCTTTTGGTTGGATGTTGAAGGGGGCCATTTCCCTCTTTCCGCCTGTAGAGATTTTCCAGCCTGAGACGCCGGGTTTGCGGAGGCCAACATTTTTGACGATGGCCACTTTGTCAATGGCAGGATAGAAGGTGCCTGTGTAGCTGTTGTTCTTTTCGTTTGTTTCGGGGATGGAGTTGTTTTTGTCGAGTTTGAGTTGGAGGATGTTGCGCCCTGGTTTGAGTCTGCAAGGGATTTTGACTGTTGTTGTGCCTAGTTTGACAATGCGACACTTGTGGACCACATCTGGCTTTTTGTTTTCATTGAGGGCTACGCCAATGCGCAGTTCGCCTCTGTATTTTTTGGGGCCATTGTTGCGGATGATGACTTTGTAGCCGTGAGAGCCGGGAATGACTTTTTTGACTTCGAAATCTACTTTACCTTTGGCTGGGCCTGTGGGGAATTTGATGGATTTGGCATAGCCATTGTTCGTTTCGCTTTTCTCTTTAATCTTGTTTTTGATGTCTACTTTGAATTTGACAGTTTTGAACCCTTTGAGGCTGGGGTATTTGTTGATGGCAAAACAGAGGAGGTCGACTTCGCGGATTTGTTTGTATTCCACTCGCTTCGTAAGCGTTTTGGGGGCGCGACCGGGGATGGTGAAAGTAATGTCCAATTGCCCTTTGAAGCGTTTGTTGCAGCGGACTCTGGCGTGGACGAGATTGTCGTAAATGATGTTGACGCCTACGATGGAGAAGTCTATGTCCGGTTTCGCTGCGGCCTGAGCGGGTTGTGGTAAAACTAGCGAAACTACGAGAAAAGATAGTGAAAGATACAGGGAAAACAGTTTCGACATTGGGGGCCCCCTCCTCTTGTGGATACTATTGCTGACTACAGGTCACTTTGATTTGTCACTGTCTGTAAAGTTGCGCATTGATTGCGAGTGATTATATCGGGTTTTTCGTCAAAGTTAAACCGAGCTGACTCTGTCGTGTATAATCAGCGGAACTTTTGAGTGCTAAGGGTAACGAATGAAACGTTACCTTTGAGGGAGGCAGAGCATGAGTTTTAGTGGCAGAGTGTTTGTTGCTTGTGGAGTGGCTTTGGGGCTCTTGATTTCACCGGCTTTATTGGAGGCAAGGAAGCCCATTCCATTGAGCAAGGGCAAGAGAAAGTCTCGAGCCAAGAAGCTAACGATACGAAAAGTAGGCAAGCATAAGCTTGTACGCAAAAGGACATTGTCCGACAGATTTGTCTTGAAGAAGCTCAGTGCGAATAAGTCTTATAGCAAACTCACAAAACTTCATGGGCCTTTTCAGTTGTTCGAAGCACCGACTGATGAGTTTGCCAGTGGTGTCGTCGTGTCTCCTAGAGGTCTTGGTGTGAAGAAGGGCTCAAAACACATAGCAACCTTAGAATTGAGCGGCGTCACACTCTCTGTCGGTTCTGACTTGAGCAATCCGAACAATCCCAATGAGTTGAAAGTCGACTCTTCTGGCAGTGTTCTCGCCCGTTTTTGGCCTGGCCGTATTCCGCACAATGCATCTCTTTCAAAAATCTTCATGTTCAGATTTAGAGTGCGAACTTCCAGTTCAGCCCCCACTCCTATGATCCCGGCAGTGAGCAAGGTCACCATTGGTAGTAATGAACTTACCTTGCAAGGATTTAGTGATGGTACCTTTGGTGCGCTAGTGGATTGGCCCTCTGCTCAGTTGTTGATGCTCAGGATCAAACCAGGTTCTTACGGTATGGTATTCGAATGGGCCAAGCTGACGCGAGTGGAGTGAAAACTTTCAGGAATGGGAAAGCCACAGGCTTACTAGGAGAAACTCGCTCTGTTGTGATTGGACGTTGTACCCTGAGGACAGTTATGGCCTGATGGCCTGATGGCCAGATGGCCAGATGGCCTGATATATAAGGGGTGGTTTGATGACTGATTTAGGTGGTGGCGGCTCCAACGTCGCAAAAATTATCGTTGGTTTGGTTGCCGTCTTAATCGGCTGTGGTGGCTTTGGTGGCGCTTATTACATAGACGGAGTCAATCTCGATGCGAAAGCTCTCGAAGAGGTGGAAGCCACTGTGGCTACTGTGGCCATTGCCACGAAAAGCGACCAAGCTGGAAAAACGGTTTTCCACCCCTCTTATAGCTTTGATTTCGAATTCAAAGGTCAAACTATGTTGGTGGAGAACATTGTTGCTGCTGATGGATTTGCAACGCAGGCCGAAGCTCATGCCTTCACCGCCAAATTCACTGAGGGAGCAAAAAAGCAGATCTTTGTCGATCCTGAGCATCCCACAAGGGTCGTCTTGACTCGAGAAGAGTATCCTTCCTCTTACATGTACATCGCTGGAGCCCTAGGACTCGTCTTTGTCATCATTGGGCTAGGCTTTTTATTTAGCTGAGCTGGCTTGTTGTTTGGCCGAGCTCAACCTCTCTCAGTAAGAGTGTTCGTAAATGCGGCTGCTACTGTGCTCACCTTACATTTACCAAGTAAGCAGAGCCTGCAGTGTATATCTTTTCTTTGTTGATGCCTACTTCGCGCACGAAAATGTAGGTGGAGGGTCCGCCATTACATTTGTTAACTAGGTATTTGACTTTCCAGTCACGCCATTTGCGCAAACGTTTTCGCTGATATTTGTAAGCGCCCTCAATGACTACGTAATGATTGGGAATGCCTCTACCAGAGTTTTTGATGAGTAAGATGACAGGTTTGTTACCAGCAATGTGAGATTTCACTTTGGCAAACTTGTTGAACTCTGTTCCACGCCAGCGGCCAGCAGTGGATTTTTTGTAGCCTTTTCCTTTGGCATAGTTGATCCCTAGCTCCATGCGTTTGGGTGGAGTGTATCCTTGCTTCTTACCTTGATATCTCACTTCAGAGGTTTTGCAATTCCTGTTCAGTTCCATGACGATATTCTTCAACCAACGATGGCTGCCTGGATTGAAATCAACTGATGGTTTCAGATCTTTGCCATTGAATAGTTTGCCCTTGTTCAGAAATTGCTGCCAGTAGGCATAGAGTACGGCCCAGGCAACGGGACCACAACCGACATAGGCACCACTGTCTTTTTGAAATTGGTGCCAGCGAGGAGTGTGGTGTCCACCGGGGAAGCGCTTCTTGAGCCTAGCTCTAAAAACACGTGTCTTTTTACCAGCAAAAGCATTATCGATGAAACCAAGCCTGATGTTGGGTTCACTTGCATCGAGTTCAGCATAATAACTAGCCAGGTCACCACCTAAGTGAACGGTCTTTTCACCTTGTTCTTTCATGGCAACACGAAAATCGTTCATAGCCTGACGAACTTGCTCTTTGTCATCTCCCATGGCCACAGAAGAAAGTATCTTTCCTTCTGGAGAAAGGGCCACAGAGCGGAACCAGTCATATCGAAGAAGTTTGAAATCCTGATTGGGAAGTTTTTGGGCATATTGCTCATAGAGTGTAAAGCCCTCAGTGGCTGCTTCGACGACGAGCAAGTCTGTCCTATTGGCATTGACGAGAACAAATCCAGCAGGACCTTTTTCGTCGACGACCTTACATTCCCAATAGGAGATCTCGTTTACACCGTCAGTGTGTATTGGAAATGCTTTTGTGACCTTTGCTGATGGAGACCATTCTCCATCTGCCAATTCCCCTTGGGCAATCTCGATGGCTTTCTCTTGGCTGATGTAACTATCAGCAGTGATGTTGGACGAAATAGGTAACTCGACTTGGCAGAACAAGAAAAACGTGATGAATAGGACAGCTGCTAGCTTTTTCATGGATCCCCCCGTTTCATTGTTTCAATAACTTAGCGGACTTCGTTGCACATTGCAAAGAAATGAAACTAAAAAGTAACATGTTCCAAGCCATTGACTCTAACATTATTAGGTACAAACGATTGGGGGAGGTTATGAATTATCGTCAAATTATTCTACTTTCTATCTGTCTTCTTGCTTTTGGCTCATCTGCCTTTGCAACTGCTGGAATAGATAAGCCCGCAGACGGTTCTGGCGAGCTACAGAACACTGTCCGACGCCTGAACCGCCGTGTAACGAGGATGGATAGAGACTTGGCCAAATGTCTCAAAGCCATCAAACAACTGCAGGCTGACAATGCCAAATTGAGACAGGAAAACAAAGACCTGAGAATGGCTTGTCGACAGCCCAACGTTAAGAGTTTTTATGCCAAACTGCGTGCTCTCTTGGCCAAACGAGATGTGGCTCTGCGCAACATCATCAACAAGCAGAACAGAGGCCGACCAGCCAGAGGGCGCGGGGCTAAATCCATTAAGCGTTAGGCTCTTTTAGGAGTGGGCTTCGCAAGCTCAGCCCACTAGGTCCACTCAGTGGAATCGGGGCCTAGAGCTGCTAGGGTCCACTCGAATTCGATATCGTGGAAGTTGTCTGCACAGTGTTTGCAAAAGCGCGGAGCCGTGGGGCCAACTTCGTTTTTGCAGAGGGGGCAGACGAGGGTTTCGGCTCCTGGGGCACCGACATCGCGGCGGCGGATGAAGGTCCAGTATTCGTGGAAGACGATTTTGTGTTTGTCGTCACCAGCGATTTTTTTGCCTTCTGTATCAGTGGTGTAGTCGATGGCTTGGGCTGTTATCCAGAGGGTGATGAGATGGTGATGGGGATCCTGCGCATATTTGACAGGGACCACATCCTTGATTTCCACATCCTTCATGTGATTGGTCCAGCCATTACGTTTGTAGCGCTCGAGCTCGATGTAAAAGGAAGCGTGGAGTGATTTGGTCATGAAGGTGCGGGCACGTTCCCATTGTTTATGGGACCATGCATCGAGCAGTTCGAGGAAGCAGCGTTTGGCGAATATTTTGAGCTCATCGAGAGAAAACTGAGGGTTCTCTGTAAAAAACTTCTGCTCTTTTTCAGCCAGGGTCTCAGCATCGACTGCTGATTGTATAACTGAACCACCCTTGGTTTGGGCAGGTTTGGAGTCAAATTCGGCACAGGTTATGTAGTTCAGTGTTTTTACTTCAGCTATGTACCACTGCTTTTCGCCGGCTTTGGGTTCATGTTCGCAAGGCGGTTTCGCATCGAGCGGTTTATCGCATGTGGGACAGCAGAGTTGTCGCATCTGAGGTGCATCGGCTGAGATTACATTTGTAGAGCGCTTGAAGACGACTTGCTCGCATATATACACTTCGGAAAATTGGTCATCATGTTGCTCCAAGTCTCGCTTGATAGTAGAGCCAAACTCAAAGACCACTTCAATGTCCGGATCACCCAAATCTACTGTATGTATGTTGGGTGGACCAATACAGATGTTGAGTGGCGGAGCACCGTCACGCTGGAGGGAAGCAGAGGGTGGAGGAGGAGCAGCAGCGCCAAGCGTTTCTTCTCCTGCTTCGCCTGGCGCTCTTCTCTCACTACTCAAAAAAGGACTCACATTACCATCATCAACGGAGGCGGCTTTCCTCTCGCCGGCAAGCTCCAAGCCTAGGTAAGGAGGAGGAGTTTCGAGCAATTTGGGATCGATGAAGTGGGCAAGTTTTTTGATGGCATCATCAGATGTGTAGCGTGCTTTGAGGAACTCTTCGTAGAGTAAACGGGCGAAATCGAGGAAGTGGATGGCTGAGAAGTGGCGGTCCGACTGGGTGACGAGGCGCAGGCGTGGTGGCGCCATTTCGGGGAACTCTTCTTGCTCTTGGGTGAGCATGAGGCGTTTGTTGCGCCAGATGGCGCGATAACCACGCTGTTTGAGCTGGTAGACCATACCGCCGACGACGAGGGCGAGAAATGGAAGGGTGACGAACCAGGGAAGCAGGATGAGACTGGCACAGAGGAGGATGAAAGTGAGTATGGCCAGTGGTAAGAGTTGTTCCATTATTCCTTCTCTGGGATCTCTTCAAAAATGTCAGTAACGATTTCCAATTTTGCGAGGCGGCCGTCAGGCCAGAGGAATGCTTTGTTCACGAAAAGGCAGAGGTCGTTGCTGAGTGAGTCACGTTGGAGCCAGGATATTGCTTGCTGGATGACTCCGTCGCGGACGAGTTCGTCATTGCGGCAACCTTGGCAGCTAGTGGTGTTTTTCTGTATGGCTTCATAACATTTTCGGCCTACGATGTCGCGGCCGAACTGGCGCTGTTTTAGTTGGTTGGCCCAGAGGATTTCGAAGGTTTGCAGATCAATGACGTGGGCTGCGATTTCCGTCTGGTCCAGGGCCTCGAGGATACCGTGGCTAATCATCTCTTCGGCAGTGAGATCATCGTTTACATCGGCTTCGCCAGAGGAAGCTGCCGAGGCGGCTTCTGCAGCAGCTTTGAGGGTTGCTTTCTTTTTGGCTTTTGGTTTTAGTTGGATTTTTTGGGAAGTTGATAGGCCAGCAGAGCCTGTGGGCACGAGGTGGCGGGCGATGAGGACTCCGCCGCCGATTGCCTCTGAAGCTGGAGTGACGGTGATGTGATAACGGCCACCTAGGGATTCAGCACGGCCTGTCCAGGTCGTTGGTTTGCGCTGTACTTTTTGGCGACAGACTGGGCAGGCGTGGGCTGGAACGATTTTGTCGTGGAGCAATTCCTCGCAAGTGAGACCGAGGATATTGTCTCGAACAGTTGTGTTGAAATGTTCTTCCGCTTGGTTATTTGCGCGGTCTACGCGCCAGTTGCGATCAAAAAGCAAGATGATGTCGGGAAGTATGTCAAAGGCTTCGTTCCATCGTTCCATGAGCTGATGTAGTCTCCTGTATTATTATGAATATGTGATTATGTTGTCCTCATATTAGCTTATCGAAGCTTTGGGTTCGACCTCTTAAAGAAGGGCATATTATGCGTGAGTGTTTGGTTGTCACTTTGGTTCTTCTCTCTGCTGTTCTGGGTGGTTGTCTTTCACCTGTTTTCAAACATCCCCTGCCGAAAATTAATGGTTCAGAGATTTCCGACTGTAGTGGAGTGTGGGAGACAAAGAAAGACAAAGCTGTCTTAAAAATGGTCTTGGCGCCTCACAAGCAAAAGGGCTGGATATCGACAAAACTGTCAGGTTGGTACGATTTGGCCATTTATGATGAAAAAGGACCGAAGAAAACGAATATGAGCTGTTATGCCACTCGCGTTGGAAAGTGGAACATCCTCTGTTTCCCCAGAGCGAAAGAGTCTGTACTGAAACGAATGAAGGCCAATGGAAAAAATCGAGTGAGCGGAGTTTCCAAAGGTTATCACTTTGCTTATTACAAGGTTGATGGCAACAACATGGAATTTGCTTTTTTTCAAAACAAAGAAACTAGGGAGCTCATAGCAAAGGGATTGTTAGAGCCTGCAGATATGGGTGAAGACGAAATCGGAGTTGCCAATTCGGCAAAAGAGATTGCAGCATTGCTCAAGAACCACGGTGTGGAAACCTTTGTTGGCAAGGATATCGTGACATTTCAGCGTAATTCAGCCGGTAATTGAAGAGCCTCAAAAGACAGCCAAGCCCTCTTCATTCCTTACTATCTGGATGTTTTCCAAAGAGCGCGTCTTTGGTGAATTTGGAGAGGCGCCCACTATAGCGAAAACGAGTCACTGTTTTGGCTGTGGGCATTGGCAGCCACTTTGAAACCTTTTTGCGGAAAACATCCGTAATCTCTTTTGAATCCACCACTTCGAGCATTTTGTTCGTGTCTGTGGCTTTTGCTTTGGCACAAAGGAAAAGTTCGATGGCCGTTTCTCCTTTGTGGAAAGAAGAGATGCGCAAAGGGAATGTGGGCGAACCAGGATTGAAATTGATTTTTATGGGAGTGGACATACCATTCATCATGTCTTTGAGCTTGTTGTAAACTCGCGTCAAAGATTGAGCCATTGCCAAATCGAACTTGGCTACACAGTCATTGTAGGCTCTGTGGAAATGTTTGAACTTGTGTTTCATTTCTGACATGTATTTTCTGCGTGAGCCAAAAACATCTATTGTCTTTTGCCAATGAGCAGATCTACTCGGAATCCCACGGCTATCCAGAGGACTAGTGAGCGCATCTATCAATGCATTTTTATCAGGGAAAACGCTCAGTACTTTGTCGGCAAAGGTTTTTCTCAACTTGTTCTTGAAGCGGAGCGCCTCGTAGGTCTCTTCGTTGATCAGATGGAGGAATTTCACGGGCTGCCTGCATGCGATTGATTCAGCGTAGGGGTGACCAGAGAGGATATCGAGAACGATGAGCCCTTTTATGCGTTCTATCATTTTTGTCAGGCTGCCATAGTTTGTAGGTGGTGAGCCAAGGTGATAATTTGAAGGATCATCGGGGAAAAGTTTATCTACATCTTTGTCGACATATTCACTGATGGTGGCGCACAGGTAGTGGATTTTCTTGAAATAACGATCATATGATCGGTCTTTCACGATGAGCTCGACAAACTCTTTTGCCTTTTCCACATCATCGCCCAATTCATTTTTTAAGTTGATTTTGTTGGCAATGAAGTAGTGAGCCCCTTCTTCCACGTATGTCTCGAGAACTTTCTTGGCACTCTGGGGAACGAAATAACGGTTTTTGTTGAGCCAATCGAGCATTACGGAAACATTGGTCGTTCTCAAGATAGAGATGTCATAAACATCAATCTTCTTTTGCTCGAGGACTTGAAAACCACCAGAGTCGCCCAGGGAAAGGTCGTCGTCAGACAAGGCGTCTGTGTCAAAGTCGATGGGTGGTGGGAAATACTCTTCAAAGGTCTTGAAAATCTCAGGGTCGGCTTCATCTACAGTTGGTTTCCTGCCGGAAAAAATAGGGATGAGCCATGCTATGGAATTGAGATCTTGAATTCGTTTCGCCTTCACCTGAGAAGAGACAATGAGGATTTCCGTATAAGCACGCCAATAGATGATGGCTTTCTGGCTGGGTTCGAAGAGATCCATCTCTTCGTCGCCGAAAAAACCGCCATCGGCGTGAAGAGGGTTCGAAGCTACTAAGAGAAGAGTGAGTGAAGAGCAAAGGAGTAATCCTGAGGAACCCAAAAGAAGACAGAAAATCTGGAATAGGCAAAAGAGGGAGAATCTATTTGTGTTTTTCATTTTCACCCCAGGTAAGCGCCCTCTTGGTCGATGAAGGCCAGGGTCCAATCAAACTCAGAGCTTTCAATGACAGAACCACAGAATGGACATTCTTGGGCTGCTGCATCTTGGACCGGCGCACCGCAGTTGGGGCAGTGTTGCGCCTCTTTGGCTGCAGCGGAACCGCCTGAGAAATCATCACCATAGGCCTGGTCTTTGGCTTCTGTGGCGCAATAGCCCGTGCGGCGAACGAAAGTCCAATATTCACGGAATTCAACGGAATTGTCTTTCGAACCTGAGATGATTTCGTTGCTTTCGTTTAATGTGTAGTCCCGGCCAGAGGCTGTTATACGTACAGTGATAGTGTCATAAAATGCGTCTTTTTCCACTTTGACGGGAAAAACTTTTGAGACGAAAGGTTTGTCGAGGACATTACGCCACCTTCGACGGCGGAATCTTTCTATCCAAAAGAGGTTTGTCTGATAGAGAGATTTTGTCTGTAGGGGTCTCGTTTTTTCCCAATCGAGGTTGGACCAAGCCGACTGTAGCTCGAGGAAGACATTTTCCACCTTCTCTTCGAACTTCTGCATGGAGAAAGAGGTGTCGCGAGCTGCCAAATCACGCATTCCCACATTGCGATTGGGATCCATGATGAGAGGCAGAGCCGGTCGGCGCATACGCGCCTCTGGAGTGGAACAGTCAAAGGCGTCACGATGTTGACGTTTGTTCACAGAGATGGAGTAGAGCTCCCACTGAGTTTCTCCTGGTTTACTGGGCTGACCACAATGGGCACAAACACCACGTTCGTCACATTGCACAGGGCTGCCGCAGCTTGGGCAATGGAGAGAGCGCATTTTGTCGGGCCCTTGAGATAAAGCAGAACCGTGGCGGCGGAAAGAGACTCGCTCTTCCACATAATAAGGAGTCTCTTGGCCTTGCATGTCCACATTCGTATAGTTGGCGATGAACAAAACGTGAGCAACAGTTCTATCTGAATTGACATTCAATTCATTGAGCGCAGCAGAACCGACAATGACATCTTTCACTTGATTACAGGCCATCGGACTTTCAGGTGAGCGTTGGTTTTCCAACTTGAAAATCATCTCAGGAGCCACGAAAGGACGAAGTGGTTCGAGAGTGCCTGTTTGAATTCCCCTAGCCTCGTGATATCTCGTGTAGAGAAGACGGGCGAAATCGATGAACAAGACACGAGAGAAGTTGGGATCTTTGCGCCGCAAGTTCTCGATGGCTTTTGTCATGTTGCGCGCACGCGGAGGAGGACCTTGAGGCACAGTGGAGCGCAATTGCCGCACCGATGAAGCCGATGAGCCTGAGCCGCCGCCTCCCATTTGGAGGAAGATGTACCC
>CAZXTJ010000171.1:0-13638 GCA_964643655.1 uncultured bacterium | reverse complement strand
AGTAATGGTTACGGCATGGCGACTTTTCTCACTCCAGCTGCTATGGCAGCCGCTATCCCTAATCAGAACACTTCCTTCATAGCCGCCCTCATTGATACGACGGGCATGAAAACTCTTCCTGTCGAGCTGTTGCCCGTCGTCAGCCGAGTGCCAACCGTTTTGATCAAACCTAGAGCTAGCGATGAATTGCCTTCTGATGGTGTCATTGGCCCAGTTGTATTGGGTCGTCCGTTATCCATTCCCCGGTTATTGAAGACACTCTATAAATTCGGTTCATCGGACAGCTCCACCACCTTAGAGGATGAAAAGAGTGCTCTCGTAGTAGACGACGATCCCGCCTTCAGAATGTTCGTCGAAGAGATATTGAAGTCCGTAGGATACACTGTTCATACAGCTGAAGATGGTATTGATGCCCTGGAAAAACTTGAAAAGATTGGTTCTGTATCCACATTTGTCGTCGATTTGGAAATGCCTCGTATGGATGGTCCTAAGTTGATAGAGACACTCTGTGAGAAGTTGGAAAATCCATCCATATTGATCATGACTGGTACGCAGAATATTGATCTATTGCGGTGGGGCCGCTCTGCTGGACTAGCTTATGGTCTCATCGAAAAACCCTTCTCCTCCCGTACTTTCTTGCGTTATTTCGGTGAGGCAAAACAATAGAACAGCAGCTTTTTGGCATGGCAAAACCCCATAACAGCCAACTGCACCAAATATACTGCGCCCCACAAAGCCTCTTCAGGACACGATTTCACATTTAGTAAAATCTGGCACAGCACCTGCTTTAGAAAAATCGCCTGTTAGAGCTGGAAGTCCATGGTCAACGGAAGCTGGTCACCTTCTCCATCGAAATATCTCGTACCTTGTTTCTGCCTTGTTTTTCTACTCTGTGCAGGATTAGCCGGCGGCGAAATGCTGGGGCAAGGTCGTTACCGAAGTTATCCTTCCGTCAAAATCATCCGCAAAGGACCAGCTGCGAGTCCAGTTCCTCATTCCATTGATCCTCTCCGCCGCGTATTGGCTTGCCAACGACTTGCTCGCCGAGCTGATGGTGAAGCTGTGAAAGAACTTCTGCAAATGGCACAAGACAGCTCTTCTATGGTTCGTGCCCACGCAATTGCAGCTTTGGCTGACGTAAGAGCACCTCAGGCCCTTCGTGTATTGGTCAAATCACTCTCTTCTGGCAACTGGCGCACTCGCCGTTGTGCTGCAGAGGCTTTGGGTCAATTCACCGACCGAGAAGCTCAAAGAGCTTTGGCTACTGCCCTTGGTGACAAGAGCGAATGGGTCCGTGTTGCAGCCCAGCGTTCATTGACAAAACTCTCCGCTGCCAACAATATGAACGTAATGGCTTGCGGTAGCTGATAAACCTTCCTGTTACCATCTATTTACCACCTCAGATTGCCCATGCTATGCTGGCTTCAATGAAAGGCTCCGTGCTCTTAATAGATGACGAAAGCGCTAATCTTGGGCTTCTCAAGGGGATGCTCAGGAAGTTTGGCGATATTACTGTGCAAGCAGAAAATGATAGCCAAGAAGCGCTCAACATCCTACAAAACACCGAATTCGACGTCATTGTGACAGACATCGTCATGCCTGTCGTTGATGGCCTGGAAATACTTCGTTTTGCCAAAGAGAAATGGCCTGACACTGAAGTCATAATGCTGAGCGGTAATATGACAACGGATAGAGCCCTCGAAAGCCTCAAACTGCACGCCTTTGACTTCATTCCCAAACCAGTAGAATTGGAAAAGTTCCGCTCTACAGTGCGTCACGCTATGGAAAGACGCCAACTGGTACAGGAAAACAAAAGGATGACCATTGAGTTGCACGAGTACAATATTGCTCTGCAAGGCAAGGTCGATGAAGCAACGCGCGAGTTACAGCACAAAGTTCATGAGCTGGACATCTACTCTCGAAACTACAGAGCCATTCTCGATAGTATGCCTTCTGGCTGCCTCATCTTGGACAGGGAAAAGGCTGTTTTTCAGATAAATGCTGCGGCAGCCGAAATCGCAGATTTCCCTTCGGCTGAAGTTGCCATTGGCGAAAAACTCACTACGAGAGCTCGTTTAGCACCTCTACTCGACGTTCTAGACGGACTAAAAGCTGGTGAGCAAAGTTATAAAGGTTCCATTCAGTTGCCCACAGAGGGTGGTAATCCTACGACACTTCGTTTAGCAGCAAGTCGCGTCAGCACAACGAGTGGTGAAGAGTTTTTTGTTGCCATCTTCGATGACATCACTGAGATAAATGCCCTCGAACGTGAACTGAGAAAACAAGAACGATTGGCCACTGTTGGTGGTCTTGCTGCTGGTATTGCCCACGAAATCAAAAATCCACTTGGTGCCATTCGTGGTCTTGGAGAACTGCTCTCGATGAAAATCGAGGCCGTACAGCAATTACGCAAATTCTCTGACAACATAATGAGTGAAGTGGACAGGTTGAACAAGATCATCAACGATATCGTTCGTTTCTCTCGCGAAGTTACTCCCATCCTCCAAGAGGTGGATTTCCGTCGAGTTTTGGAAGAGCTGGCCCATCAATACCGCGAAGAGGCAGAAAAACGGTCTATTCGTTTGGAAATCGACGGGGACATTCCCAACATTCCATATGACTATGCACACCTGAAACAAGCTCTCGAAAACATACTCGACAATGCCGTCTTGGCCCTCGACGAAGAGGGCGAAGTGGTTATCTCTGCGGCCGTCAAAGGTGACACGCTGGATTTGGTCATCAAGGACAATGGCTGTGGTATAGCCCAAGAAGACTTACCCAAGATTTTCAAACCCTTCTATTCGACGCGAAAAGCTCGTGGAAGTGGATTGGGATTGACCATTGCCGAAAAAGTCGTTCTCGATCATGGTGGGAAGATTGTCGTCACCAGCCAGCTGAACGAAGGAACAGAAGTCACTATTCATCTACCGATGACAGCAACTCCTCGAACAGAGTAGTACTGATATAGAAGTGGGGATTGACCACATGGCAAAAAAAGTTCTCATCATCGACGACGAAGAGATCTTCCTTGATCTACTAAAAACTTACCTCGTCGACAAAGGCTATGAAGTAACAGTCTCGACTACTGGTCAAAAGATTCTCAAACTCCTCTTCGAAAAGCCATATGACATCGTATTACTCGATGTTTGGATGGTTGACATGAGCGGTATTGAAGTTTTCAAAAAAATCCGCAAAGCCAATCCTAAATTGCCAGTCGTGTTGATGACAGGTTACGCAGCTTCATCGCTCGTAAGTACTTTGGAGGATTTAGACGTCGATGCCTTCATCAAAAAACCCTTCAAACTGAAAGAAGTTCACTCTACTATCGAGAACATCATTGAAGAACGGAAAAAGGGTGCAGAAAAGGAATTGGAAGCACCTGAAGCTCCTTCTTTGGACAAGAGTAAATATCGCATTCTTCTGGCAGATGATGACGATCAGTACCGTTACACCTTAAAAGAAATGTTCAAAGATCAAGGCTTGGAGGCCTTGGAAGCCTCTGATGGACAAGAGGCTTGGGAAATCTATGAGCAGAATCCATCAATCAACGTCTTAGTCCTTGATATCAAAATGCCAAGGATGGATGGTGTCGAGTTGCTCAAAAAGATAAGAGAGAAAAATCCCGATGTGACAGCCATCTTCATTACGGGACTAGATGACAAGGATTTACACAAACAACTCATTGAGGAAAAGGGTGCTTACGCAGTCTTCCAAAAACCCTTCAGTTACAAACACTTCCTGCGTTTCGTTGAAATGACCGAACAAGTTCGGCATGCCAAGACAGAAGATTGAGGGGTGAACCAATGACTCCACCACCTGGCACAAAGGTACTTGTCATTGATGATGACAAAATGTTCTGTCACGTCATCCGTTCTTATCTCGAAGAGATTGGTTTGTCCCCAACAGTGCTCCACTCAGGAGCAGGAGTCGTAGATAAGATAAAAGAAGGATATGACATCGTCCTTCTGGACATGTATATGGCAAGAGAAACTGGCGTTGACGTATTGATTACTATCAAAGACGCCTATCCGAACTTGCCAGTCATTGTAATGACTGGATTCTCATCTAATGAATTGCGACAGACAACGGCAAGTTTGGGTGCTTGCGAATTTTTGAACAAGCCATTTCAAATGACGGCTCTTCGTGACAAAATTGCCACATTGGTAGCACCGAAAGAATAGACTTTGAAAAGCCTCTTTAGGCGTCGTCAATTCCCATTCTCTTGAGTTTTCGCAGCAATGTGGAGTAGTCAATGTCCAAAACCTTGGCTGCTTTACTCTTGTTTCCACCACTAGCCGAGAGAACACCGAGAATGTGATCTTTCTCTACTTCAGCTAATGTTTTGTTCGAGCCAATACCAACTTGTCCTTCGCCGCTGGCAACTTGCGGTTGGCCAGTAGTTCCAGGCAATGATGGCCTTCTCTCACTGCGCAAATGTTTGAATGCATCATCAGTCAAAGTGGACTCTTCACGCAGGCTGACTGCTCGTTCGATTTCGTTTTCGAGCTCACGTACATTTCCGGGCCAACCATATTGCTCGAGGAAAGTGATGGCTGTTTCATCGAGTTTTTTCAATGGCACACCATTTCTCGCACAGTGAAGAGCCATGAAATGATTGGCCAAATAGGTAATGTCGCCAGAGCGGTCTCGCAGAGGAGGCAGAGGAATGGGTACTACGTTGAGGCGATAATAGAGATCTGCCCTAAACCTATTTTCGTCTACCTCTTTACCCAAATCTCTGTTTGATGCAGCGATAACTCGTACATCAATTTTTCTTGGTCTTGTTGCTCCCACTCGCTGCACTTCTCTTTCTTGCAACACACGCAGGAGTTTACTTTGCAGGTCTTTGGGCATTTCTGAAACTTCATCGAGGAAGATTGTTCCTCCATCAGCCTCTTCGAATAGACCTTTTTTCGAAGTAATGGCACCTGTGAAGGCACCTCTTTCGTGACCAAAGAGTTCACTTTCGAGCAAATGGGGAGAGATCGCGGCACAGTTTACGGCAACATAGGGCTTTTTGGCTCTTTTACCATTGAAGTGAATGGCTTTGGCAGCCATTTCCTTACCTGCACCAGTCTCGCCGAGAATCAAAACAGTGGTGTCGTTGAAAAGCACCTTCTTGATAGTCTCGAAAACCTTTTGCATCTGCTGAGACTTACCAATGATTTTGTCGAAAGAAAACTTTTCGTGCAGAGCTTCATGCAAAAATTTGACTTCGCGTTTGAGCTCTATTCGCTCGAGAGCACGATGTATTGCTGCTGTTGCTTCAGCAAGGAGATGCTCTTTCGTAATGTAGTCAAAGGCACCTTCACGAATAGCTTGTTGAGCTGTTTCGATAGATGGTTTGGAAGTCATGAAAATCAGAGGAAGATCTGGTCTGATCTTTTTGACTTCAGTCAACAACTCTATGCCACCCATATTGGGCATAAAGATATCACTCAATACAAGATCGAACTCGTTTGCTTCAACGAGCTCCAACGCTTCTCGCCCATCAAGAGCTTTTTCTAGCTCATGCTCTTCTTCGAGAGCTGCAATGAGATGAGGTTGGGGTTGGTCATCGACCACAAGAATACTGGCCATGGATATTCCCCTCCACTAGCTTTTGTTATAGTAAGCATCTAAGAGTTTACGCAGGTAGAGAGGGCTGTTTCAAGCCTAGAGCTCAATCCTTGTTAGGTTTATAGCTAATAATTGATGCTTTGAGGAGGTCATCCTCCATGGCAGACATACTCTTATCATCAAGCCCAAAGCCTGATGGAGCACCACCCACATCGCCACCGAGATCTAAATCAAGGTCATAAACAATGTCATCAGAAGGCCTGTCTCCAGAGTTTCCTGGATTGCTCTGAGTCAAGGGAGGAGCTATGTCAATTGAACTCAAACCAGAAAAATCGATTGCATCTGCAGCCCCTGAACCGCCTCCAATTCCAGAAGCGTCTTGAACGAGAGAGGAGAAATCCAGTTCACCCAGACCGCCACCGAAGTTGGAGAGACTCAAGTCTAGAGCTTCACCAGCACTGTCACCACTCTGGCTGTTTTCTAAAGTGGACAAGTTAGAGAAGTCCACCTCCCCAGAGCCTTCACCAAGTCCAGAATCAGCAGAGAGTGCAGAGAAATCAATCTCACCACTGGCTGGTTCTGCAGAGAAACCTCCTCCGAGCTGAGCATCGAGATCATAAACACCGTCACCGCCGCCACTTTCTCCGCCTCCACTACCCAAATCCAAGGGTTCTGAAGCAGCAGGTGTGGCACTCAAACCGGAAGCACCAGCAACTGCAGATGGATCAAATGACAATGTAGGTACTGAGCCTGCATCCATGTCTGCAGGACCAGAAGTCTGGAAGCTGAGATCTATGGAAGGCCCATTATCAAAGCTGGCATCCAAACCAGCGTCGAGATCGAAGACATCAGAACCAGGTGCGCTAGCAGGAGAAGATTCAAGGGCAGAAAAATCTAACTCACCAGAGGATGCAGGACCGTCGCCTCCAAGGCCCAAATCGAGACCAGTGAAGTCAACTCCTCCCATATCGCCACCAGGAGATAGTTCACCAGATAGGTCAGCAGAGAGCTCGCCAGAGAAATCAGCAGAAAACTCGCTGGACATTTCACCAGAGAGACCTCCACCCAAGTCTGCACCAAGGTCTCCACCCAAACCACCACCGAAATCAGTGCTCAAATCGGCACCCAAATCGGCTCCCAAATCTCCGCCGAGATCAGCAGCAAAGTCTCCAGAGAGATCGGCAGACAAGTCGGCAGAGAAGTCTGCTGAGAAGTCATCTCCAGAGAGCCCAGGTGCTGACAAATCTGCAGCAAAGTCTCCTGATAGATCAATGGCGGGATCAGCACCTGACATAGGTGGAGTGGGAGCACCAACAGCCGACAGATCCAGTTCAGCAGATTCCATTGAGGGAGCAGCTGCGGGAACTGGAGGTGGGGCTGCTGGAGCAGGAGAAGATGAAACGACAGGTGGAGTGTAACCTTCACCCAAATATCGTGCGACAGGATCAGAAACAGGATGAGAGTTACGAAGCGTTTCTAGCTTTCCCCCACAACCACAGCAGAAAGTACCAGCTGGGTCAGTGTAATAACCGCACCTTGGGCAGAAATTGGCCATGGGGCCTCCCGGCATCCATTCAAAAGTGGCTCTTTTTAAATTATTGCACCATGTGAGGTGACGTCGCCACCTCTACTGAAACATGTCATCGGCAATCAATGGCCAACACTGTAGTTTTGCCTTGTTTTAGGGCTGAAAATATTGCTTTTAGCAATGATTTGCCAATTTATGAATCTGTCTTAATAATATCTGTTTACTAATCTTGATCACAAAGAAGTCCAGGGCTATTATCAGTATTGATAATGGTCACATTCGATGAACTCAAACGTCTCGTAGCCGAGACAGTAGCACTAGAGCGGCAGCTGCGAAGTAAGCCTGATTTTCGTGGCAATTCTTGTCGTCTCTATTTAAAACTCCGCAACGCTTGTGATCTCCTCAATCAAATACCCTCAGACGATGGTCCTGCCCAGGCTTTTTGCTCGAATGTCAAACCTCTGCTGCAAAAACGTTTGGCTACGATGGAGGAAAACAACGAATACAACCCCATAGCAGTAGCCGTTCATGAAAAGACAGAGCTGGACATGTTCGTCCTCGAGAAACACCTCAAAAGCGAAGATTTCCATGTTCGTTTGGATGCAGTTGCTGCCTGCGGCGAGCTCGATTACCGCGCTGCTCTTCCCAAACTGGTAGAACTACTGGAAAGAGAAGAACATCTATGGGTCATTTCCAAGTTGACCAAAGTCATTGGTCCACTTGGTGGTGCGAGAGTCATTGAAAAACTACTTCCTTATCTCGAGCACAATGATGACAGAATTAGAGCCAACACTGTCGAAGGCTTGGACCTCATCGACAGTGAAGACAAATACCCTCATCTCATGCGTATGCTTGACGACAAGAGCAACCGTGTACGAGCCAATGCCTTGAAAGCACTGCGTTCACTGGGTGGTGCGAGATTCATTGAGTTGATAAGAAAGATGATTAACTCTGGCGACGTGGAAACTCGCAAGAGCGTTTTGTTCGTCCTGTCGAGTATGCGAAACACTTTCGCCAGAGATTCATTGCTCACTCTTCTGCGCGATAGAGATTTGGCAATACAGTTCGAGGCCGCCAAATTGCTCGGCAAGTTCCTCGATTTGACTGTAGTTGAACAGTTGACCGAACTCATCGTGGACACTGATTCGAAAAAACTGAAAGACAAGTGTCTCGCAGCTCTTCGAACAATTCGTCAGGCAGCACCGGAAAAACTGACCGCAAAAATAGACGGGTTGATCAGAAAAGCTATTGCACCACCAGCGAAACCAGCACCACCGCAAGACGTTGTGGAGGTCTCAGGAGACGACGAAGTAGTGGAAATCATCGAAGAAGATGAACCGCCGAGACCAACACGTGCAGACATAGTGGCAGCAGCACCAAAACCTGTGGAAACATCTGACGAGGACTTGCTCGCTGAATTGGCTGAGTTCTCTCGTCCTGGTGATATTGCTCCTTCACGGGTGGCAGAGGTGGCCAAAAAGAGAGTTACTGGCGATCCCAACGCCCAGACCAATCCAGGTGCTGCTCCTGACGCAATCAAGAAAACTCTAGCGCGTCTTCACGCTTATCTGTCCAAGTTAGAGCCAAGACTGAAAATGGAAGCAGAGAACCTTGTTCGCAAAGGAAAAATCAAGAATGAGGCTCATCTCAAGCAGTGGCTCGACAGAAAAAAAACTAAGAGATAAAACAAACGCCGAACCCGAAGGTCCGGCGCTTGCAAAAAACTCTTAACTCTCGCGATCCCAATAAGTTAGGCGGTAAAAGCCTTTTTTCTTAGGATCTCTTTTGAAACGTGCTCCAGCGCCTTTTGAGGTAATCTCACGGCTGATTGCTGAACGCATGCTCTGCTCTGGAGTAGCTCCAGTTGTTTTGATGAGACTCTTGGTGATTGCCTCTTTGGTGATGTCTTTATAGTGCAACGGTTTGCCTGCAGTTTCGAGAATCTGGAAAGCTGCATCCAGCATAGAGCCACCGTCACTGGACTTTTTCTTTGCTGTTTTTTTAGCTGCTGTTTTTTTAGCAGTAGCTTTTTTGGTCGTGCTTTTTTTGGCAGTCGATTTTTTGGCTGTAGTCTTTTTAGTTGCTGCTTTTTTCGCAGGAGCTTTTTTTGCTTCAGTTTTTTTAGCTGTTGTCTTTTTCGCTGCAGCCTTTTTGGCTGGAGCTTTCTTGGCAGCGGCTTTTTTTGCTGGAGCTTTCTTTGCAGGAGCCTTTTTCTCTTCTGCTTTTTTTGCTTCTGCTTTGGGTTTTTCTTTTTTGGCTACTTTGACTTCGACTTTTAGACCACATGCTTCCATCATCTTCCTGGTGATGTCAGCAGCATGGGGGAATTTGGAGAAGAGAGACTTAAATGTATCTCCACCAAGTTCGATTGCTTTCGTCAAAAATCGTTGAGCCTCTTCCATCTGCCCACGGCTGGCGAGAGCCACAGCTGTTGCATAAGGGATTTTGGCTTCCATTGGATTGATATGCGCGGCAGCCAAGAAATGTTCGATGGCTTCGTTGAACCAACCCTTGTCAAAGTAAGCCAAACCACGGCGGAAGAAGTAGTCGGCATTGTCGTCGCTTCGCTCGAGAGCAGCACCCCAGAAATGGATGGCTTCGTCCCACCAGCCTTTGAGGCGATAAGAACGAGCGAGATTTGCAAATGCTTCTGCACTATCAGCACCTAGCTGAATAGCAGTTTTGAAATCTGAGATTGCTTCGTCCCAGAAACCTTTCCCCAAAAATGCAAGTCCGCGCTTGAGAAAGAGCTCTGGTGCGTCATAGCCATACTCATCAATGACTTTGCTGAACATCGTTATGGCGTCATCCCACGCTTTAGTCTGCAGCTTCTTCAAACCTGCAACAAAGTCCGCGCTGTCACGGTACTGATGCGTCATAATTCCTTATCCTTTCCCCTCCATAAATATTTGCTAATGCAAGAGATCAAATCGCGATTACATCACGGCGGCCTATTGTATAACCTGGGTCGCTCTAGGTCAATTAAGAACGGCGCAGATCCACGCCGAAGGCTTATATATGAACAAAATATTACTTATTTTATGCATCTTTGTCTGCTCTGTGGCAATTTTGCAGGCCAATAGTGAAAAACCTAGGCTTACACTCGTCTATTCGGGGGGGTTAGCAGGCAATATCTCTTCTTGTGGCTGACACATGAAGGGACTTGGCGGTCTAGCCAGGCAAGTAACGTATATGGGGCGACTGGCACGAACGCCAGGCTGTGCCCCCCTGCTCCGAATATCAGCTGGTGATCTGCTTTTTGGCCACCCAGCTGTCGTCTCGAACAGCCATAAAAGCTACTGGGAAGAGCGAGCGAGATTAATTGGCAGAATGTTGAAGCCTTGCGCCATTGAATTTGCAGCTCTTGGCGATGCAGATATGACCGTAGGATATGACTTTGCCCGTTCTGCACTAGCTCCACTGGGGAAAAAGCTTCTGAGCACCAATGTTGTTCCGACAAAGGCTCTGCCACCATCTTCGCACGCAATCATAGAGCGTGGTTCATTCAAAATAGGGCTCTTCGCCGTCACACGAAAGCCCGTCAATGGACTGCCAAAAGGAGTCAAAGAGATCAAGGATCCCATTGTTTGTGCCAAAAGGACAGTGGCAACTCTAAAGGATGGGGGATGCAATCTAATCATTCTGCTTGCCCATCTCGGAGCTCATGACGATCAACAACTTCTGCGAGCTGTATCGGGAATAGATTTGGCCATATGCGGCTGCTGTCCAGGGCCATTGGCTCAGCCAAGAGTTGTGGGAGAAACCTTGTATCTCTCTGCTCTTTTTGGCGGAGGTCAGCTTGGTAGACTGGATATATATGGTCGTGGGGCTAATGGTCGATTGAAATACAAACATCAGCTACAGCCTATGGACAAGAGCATTCCAGCTGATATTGGGACACAGGAACGTATCAGAGCTTTGGAGTTGTCTTTCCGCACTGTATCAAAAGCCTCTGGCACACCAAGACAGAACCAAAAGAAAAAAATGCATCGTTCTTATTGGGGAGCTGACTATTGCGCAACCTGTCACCCCACTCAGGCCACTGCTTGGCGACAATCTGCCCATGCCAAGGCTTTGGACAATTTGCCTCTCGAAGCCAAAAAAAATCCTGAGTGTTTGGAATGTCATACAACTGGTGCTGGAGCAAGTGCCAATTTCTCCCTTGCTGGTGGAACTGCCCTGCCCGGTGTTCAATGTGAAGCTTGTCACGTCGTTCATACATCTCACCCCAAAGGAATTCACCGTCGTGTTTCCACAGGTGTAGGAGAGTGTTATCGCTGCCATACACCAGTGCGTTCGCCCAAATTCTACCCTCGTCACGATTGGAAGAAAGTTCAGTGTCCAAAAGATGGAGGTGGCCACATACGAATGGCAGGCGGTAACATGGGCAAAGTAGACCGGGGAGGTAGAAAAATATGAGCTTGGCCATACTGCTCGTTGATGATGACATGTCCTCACGGTTGCTTCTCGCAGAGTTTCTCACAGACTCTGATTTTGATGTGACAGCAGCCGGAGATTGCCAAGAAGCACTAAATGCTGCCGCAGAAAAGCAGTTCAAGATAGCCATCCTAGACATGAATTTGCCAGATGGTACAGGTCTCGAGCTGATACAGAAGTTGCGCCCCATTCAAGAGGACATCAAGTGTTTCCTTTTGACTGGCGAGGCGGAACATGACGTGCGAGACAAATGTGAACAAGAAAATGTGACCATCGATGGTTGCATTACCAAACCTTTCAGCTTGGCAGGCATATTGGCTGAAATAGAGTCCGTTACCTCCTAAGTCAAATATGCACTAACACTATAAATGGTGTTATGTTCAATACATGGAGGCCCTGAATTTTTACTCAGGAGGAAACCCATGAATAATCTCTATAAAATAGCTGTGCTGCTTCTGCTCCTCAACCAAACAGCGCTTGCGCAACGTTACCCCCAGTCCACCTACCACTATGATCCACGGGCTGTTTATACGCGCCCGCCTAGGCGAGAGGCCACATATCGCTCGGCCAAGGATTATTGGAAAGAAAAACGAAAAGCGCTGAGCCAAGGAAAGCGGAAATTTAGATCGGCCTCAGAACTAGCCAATGAAAACCTGATCAAGAGCAACCAAAACCCAAAGACGAAAAAACAAACAACTAAAAAGGCTACGAATGAAGAAGCCGCTCCAGCTGGTGCTCCAGGCGCTATCTACTCTGTGGGCGCAGCTCCATCATCTACCTCCACGACTGGAGTGACTGTCAGCTCACCGGACAAAGATCCTGGCGTGCCTAAAGCGACAATGACTTATTCAGACTTTGAGCGCTCCTCCTGTAAACGATTGCTTCGTTCACTCAATGGTGCACCATTTAACGAGAGTGGGTTTACACCCAAAGAGGGATTTTCTCCGGCAGGATTGGTCCACTACATCTTTACCCGTATTGGCCACAGAGTTCCCAAAGGTACGCCAGAAGATCTCTGGAATTCCTTCGGTGTTCATATGGGTAAGAGTTATGCCAACTTCTCACCAGGAGACATTCTTTTTTTCCGCCTCTTTAGTAAGAGTGAGCAAAAGGGAAAACTCTTCGTCGCAATCACCTTGGATGGGGAATATATGGTTTATCCCTCATTCACACGTAAAAAAGTGGTCACTCGCACATATAGGGACCGCTTTTGGCGTAAACGCTTCGTAGGCGCTAAACGAGCCTTCATAGAATAATTCCAGCCATAAAAAAAGCCCACGTTCCAAGAGTTGGAGGGTTGGGGTCTGTTCTTGTAAGCGTGGGCTTTCGCGACGTATGTCACTCTTCCCATCGGCAAGACATTGAAGAGGGTTTAGGCTACTGTTGCCTACGATAAATTTCTGCTTCGATTTGACGGACGTCAGCCCCAAGCTGACGGGCTCGTGCAGCAGTAGACCTGGCTTCATTGAGTCGGCCCAAATTAAGATAAAGAGCCGCTAGATTCTGGTAATACTCAGCTTTGTTGGGAGCGCGCTGTACTGCTCTTTGTATGAGTGGTAAGGCACGATTATAATCTTGCTTCGAAAAAGCAATCACCCCTGCGCGATAAGGATATTCAGCTTTTTGCGGATTATACCGTTCGGCCAAAATGTAAAAAGCGTAAGCTTCATACTGTTTGTTCTGTTTCTCTAGATTACGACCAATACGGTAATAAAGATCAGCTGACCTTGGTCGCAGGCGAAGGGTATGGGCCCAATAAGCTAGAGCACGTCCATATTGCCTACCCTTTTCCAAAGATTTTGCCAAGTTGAAATGAGCCTCAAAGAGTTGATGGTCGTATTGCACAGCCCGTCTATATGCATCAATGGCACCACTTAAATTTCCACCTCTAGCCATACTCACACCATTATTGAAATGTTGAATGGCCAGTTGGCGATTTTGCGCACTACCACCATGCACGCGAGCAGCAGCAACAAACTTGTTGAATATCTGATCTGGATTAATCCAAGGCCCTTTGGCAGGCACCACTGGTGGTCGGTATGTAGGTGGTGGAGCATAAGTAGGTGCAGGTGCATAAGTAGGTGCAGGTGCATATGTAGGTGCTGGCTGGTAAG
>CAZXTJ010000170.1:0-13645 GCA_964643655.1 uncultured bacterium | reverse complement strand
CATGGCTTCTGTTTATGCAGCGAAAGACCTGGAAAACAATGGCACCATCGCCTTGAAGGTAGTCAAGAAGGACCGCCAAGCTTCAGATGAACTGCTTTCACGTTTTCTTCGTGAGTTCTTGCTCTGCAGTAAAATCGACCATCCCAACATCATCAAGGTTTATCACTTCGGTGAAATTGATACCAACACCTTTTATACGACTATGGACATAGTCGTTGGTAAAGACCTTGACGCACATATTGCTGATTATGGTCCCCTGACGGAAGAGAACGCCTGCAATATCATGCTTTCTCTTGCTGACGCTCTCACGGTTCTGCACAAGGCAGGTATTGTTCATCGCGATATCAAACCTGCAAATGTGATGATCACTGAAAGAGAAGATGGTAGTCTCCACCCACTGCTGATGGACTTCGGTCTGGCCCGTGATTTAGAAAACACACCAATCACTGAAACTGGCACAACGCTGGGTACTCCTTATTACATGTCACCTGAATTGGCCTTTGGTCAAAGGGCTGACCATCGTAGTGACCTTTATCAACTTGGTGTACTACTTTATGAGATGTTGACTGGGAAAAGAGTGTTCGAAGCAACGAGCCTCATTGAACTATTCACGGCAATTACAAGCGAAGAGCCAGCCTCTGTCCTTACCCATCGCCCCACGCTGACACTTGCTTGGGACAATGTACTGACTCAGTGTTTGGCCAAAGATGTAGCTTGTCGATTTTCATCAGCCAAAGAACTGGAAGAGGCTCTCGTTGCTCTCAGTAAACCGACTGCACACAATGAACCTTCGCCCAAAGTTGCAGCACCACTTCCTGTATTGAGCCCCAAAGCCCAAAAACGTTTCCTTTTTCCCCTTGCTGCTTTTCTGTTTTTCACAGCTCTTCTTGTCGTCCTTTTCCTGAGTTCACGAGATGTGCAATATGATTTCTCCAAACTCAAAGTAAAAAGCGGAATAGAAAGTCTAGAAGTTACATGGCTCAGTGAAGCTCCATACCCTACTGTGGTTCAACTACTCAGTCCCCAACAACGTACTTTTTCCAAAGGTTCGCAGCGAGCAACAAAAGTGCATCAAATCACTCTTACGGACCTCGAAGAGAAACAAGAGTATGTGTTTTGTATACTCTTTCCCAATGGCAAGAGATCTCTTACCAAGAAAGCGGAAACCAAACGTTTCCTCCTTGAGATAACTGATTTAGAAGAAACTGCCAATGGCCACAAACTGCTCACTTGGCGTACGTCACCTCAGGGTGAAAGTGCTTCATTACAAGCAACGACAATCGACTCTAAGAAATTGAGTTATCCCGTTTTCATATCTTCCTTTGGTACTGCTCGTGCCAAATTACCTAAGGTAGATACATCTATACGTGAAATTACTATCTCTACGACTCTACCCAGTGGTCGTCACATCACAAAAAAAATGAGCAACACCCTCGTAGAACAGATCAAATTGTTTCAACTACAGACCAGAGCTTTTGACGGTAAAACTCGAGTCGGTGAATTGGACGTCACTCAATGGAAGTCTTTTGCTACTGAGCTTAAAAGAAATGCTTCGCGCGTCTACGTAGAGATGGACAGTAAAGGCGCTTCTCGTGAACATGCCCAAAAACGTCGAGATTCAAAAAAACAAGCAGTCAATGCTTTAGAAAAACTGCTCATTCCTTTTGACGAAGAACTTCGCGTTTATCGAAATGCTTGTTCTTGGATACCCTTGGCCTTGTCCACTCGCATAGTTCCTTTGAGCAAACGAAATCAATTGGACAAAACCTTAGAGAACTTCGTTGTCCCCTATGTATCTTGCTCTTGTTTCAAAGGAAACTTAAAAGAGCTGCCTTTGGTTGCAAGGGGCGAATACGCCTTCACCAAAACACCTTTGCAGGGGAAATTTCGCAGCGTCACTCTCTTTAACAATCGCAGCAATTCACTGAACATCGGTGTATCAGTCCCCTTTAAACGGCCAGCAAAACGTTTTTGGGCAACGAAATTCAATCTTAAGGAAGTTGACGATATCGTTGCTGCTGAGTTGCATTTTCGTTTTGCCTCTGTTGACAATATAGCTTTTCGTATTGCCATAAACGGTAATTTTTCCATTCTTAGTTATGGACACAAGATCTTTAATAGAAACGACTACGATCTTCATCAGCGCATACCCTGTGATGTTTTTCAAAAAGGGGCAAACAGCCTATCAATTACCTACGAAGCCATAATGCGTGGCCAAGAAGGAAACCAAGTACGAATTGAAGAATTGATGTTACGACTATTACCCAAGAAGGTTTAACAAGTGCTGCCTCCAACCTTTCTCAGTTTTATCAAGTAGTAGACAAACCTGGAGACGATAAAACCTGCCAAGTTTTCACAGGTCGAAAGATTGAGTCGGGCGAGATCGTAACTATCAAAGTGCTATCTGAAAAAGTAGAAGATCTTTCAGATGATGCCCGTCGTTTCTTTAGAGCAGCCAGGAATTGGACAAAGTTAGATCACCCCTTGATAGTAGGGCTGTTAGATTATGGAATTGCTGATGGTCACCCCTTCACTGTAGAGAAATTCACTGGCGGTTCAACTCTCAGGGAGTTCATCGGTGGGCAAAAGATGAAGCTAGAGAAAGCTCTGGCATACAGCATATTGAGGCTGTTGTCAGCGACAAGGGAGGATTGGTCGTACCAGGAGGACCTCTTGCTATTTTGCTTGGTTTTTCATTCTCATCAAACTTGGAGCCTTACGCACATGACGGATGGAACCTAATAGCCAACTTGGAGCTGCACACACCTGGTTTAACGAGGTCTGTACCTGGAGCAGCAGCAGGGATACCTGAAAATTCACCACTTGCCTCTCCTCGAGGTGGCTGGTTGATAAGTGCTGATGGTAAGGCGGAATACAAAAGAGTCATGCGTCACTCTCCAGCACTGAAACTCTTTTCACAAGGCCCCTCTATTGTGGATTATGCAAAACATGAAATTTCAGCAAATTTTGTCTTCAACTCCAAAGAGTTAGAGGGGACTGTCCGAAAAGCTCTACTTTCTATTACTGTTGGCAACTGGGCTGTAGAGCACAAGATTGTACTGCGTATGAACTCCGAACCCGAGATAACGATACTCAACACAGCTCTTCTCTTTTCCCAAGTCAAAAAAGCTGGCCACTACACTTTTATGAGAGTCGATGTACCGATAGCTGTTAAAGCTCTGAAGAATGGCAAAAATAGACTTTCATTCAAGGCCAAATCATTGCCGGGTTATGTGCCCAAGGCTTGCCTCGTCATCCGCAGAGTCTACCTTTCCGTGCAAATCTAAGGGTGCATTTGATTACGGTAGTTACCTTTGTAGGTTGCCTCACCAATACAGCGACCAAAGATGAATTGGCAGATGAGAGTGCCTGGTTTTAGTGCGAGTGGTACTGGACTCACGTTGGCTATCTCCAAGACCTGTCTGTTTTGAATACCTGGATGCATGAAGCTGGCAGTAATGTGGACCATCAATCCCATCCTGGCAAAACGACTTCGACCTTCCAACCACCCACAAAGACTTGGCGCTAATTGCAGCTTTTCTTGTGTAATTCCCAATACAGTCTCTTGGGGCATGAGAACAAACCTGTCCTCAACTTCGACCAAATCAGTGATTGAAGCTGAATCAGCCTCGTCGTTGACTTCAAAGATGTCATGGACTTTACGGAAGACTCGAAATTGATGGCCCAAATGTAGGTCAACGGATGCAGGTCCTACTTGCTTCACGTCAAAAGGTGAAATTTGGATGTTTCCTTGCTCTATTTCTTTCAATATCTCATCGTGTGTGAGAATACACATAAGGCTGACCTTTCTCTTTGGGCTCGTCACAGTCCTTTTTCCAGGATACACTATGTGCACAGAAAGCTGGTCCGCGAAATGGTGCAAATAAACTGGCAAGAGCTTTTGCGCAACTATGACATCTCATTGCTCAGAGTAATGGACGTCAACGCTGTTCCCAAAGCTCACTCATATCTGACGGTGGATGCGAAAGAGTTCTTACCCAATGCCAAGTCTGTCATAGTGTCGGCCTATTGTTACGACTGTAAAAAACCCCAGCAGCAGTATTCGGAACCTTGCGGGACTGTGGCACCCTACACTTGGGCTAACTTTTACAAAGTCTTGCGCAGATCATTGACCAAGATGTGCAAGAATTTTTCAGGCAACTTCAAGTTCAGCGTCAACGGTAGGTTGGCTGAAAAATCCTGGGCACTGGCTGCTGGTTTAGGCAGTCGCGGTGAACACTCCATAATCGTAACACCAGAATATGGTTCACTCATTGTTCTGGGTATAGCAGTAACAGACATAGCTCTAGCGGAAACAGAGTGTGTTTCTAACATCTTCGCAAAGCGTGATTATAACGAAAACTCAGCCTGCACCGGCTGCAGAGCTTGCGTAAGAGCCTGCCCTACAGGTGCACTATTGGGAGAAGGCAGATTGGACAGGGACAAATGCATACAACACATGTGCACCCAATACATGCCTCTTTCAGAGCAAATGAAATCGGCTTGGGGTAGCCGTATTTACGGTTGCTCCACTTGCCAAGATGTCTGTCCTTTGAACAAGAGAGTGGTCAAAAGAGAGACCATTCCACCTGTGGGTTATGTTGGGCCTGAACTTCCTCTTTTAAAAATTCTGAAGATGAGTTATGAGGAATATCGAGCGCTAGTTGCTGGCAATCAAATGGCGAGAAGATGGGTTGATTTCCGGGCCATCAAAAGAAACGCATTATTGGTGCTGAAAGATGTAAAGACTGAGGAAGCAGAAAAAACCATTGCAAACTTCTGTCAGAATGATGACCTTCTCTTGCGGGAAACGGCTCTCTGGGTCAAGTCAGCGACCCAATCTCAGTGACATTTCTTGATATGCCAATCCCTCTAGAAAATCGAGCCCAGAGAAAATCTTCAACTCAATTTCATTCTCCCCCTCTTTGAGACAGGAAACCGGTATCTTCACATAGATAGTTCTGTCTACAGGAGAGGTTTTCAAATCGAATTTATCTGTTAGAACGCTTATTTTCGCAGGTGAATCCGGAAAACCAGAAGTAATTACTTCTAAGTTGACAGCCATGTTTTGGGGCTCATTGGAGTAGCCCTCATATCTTTCCATATACTCAACATGTCTATCTCGAAATGAGGAGGTAAAAGCATAGTCGTTAATATTCAGATTGGTGACCATAGAGGTGTAACAAGAGCGTACTCTAATTGCCAATTCAGCTTCTCTCGCTCGTAAAGCATGGAACCCAGAGATTTCTAATCGTACTGTTTTTTGGCAAGCAAAATCTTCAACTGTCCTGGGGAAGTGAGCATTCATTTGGTCGAGGGGATCTAAGATAAAACAGGGGACATTATAGCTATCTGGTTTATCAAATTTTACAACTTTTATTGGATCTTTTATCCACGGTTCATTGTACTTGAGAGGGAAAGGTCGCTTCTCAGGCAAAACTATCCCATTCCACCATTTACTCGAATCAATCTTGTATTTGACAGCCATACCTTCCACTATCTCTAGTGGAATGAGAGCTCTATCAAGAATTCTCCTACTGGGAAAACTTATTTTGCCATCGGACAGCAACCAAGTAACTCCGCCTAAAATGCGTTCTAGAGGACGAAACCAGCTCGTATTCTTGGCCAACAGCTTGTTGACAGCAGGCTCTATTCTGGCAATTGCTGCGGCTAACTTCTTGTCGTCATTCATTTTACGAAGGCTATCGCCATATTGCCTCAAGGGATCAGATAACCACTTCGGTCGTTGACCACTTCTACGATTTCTCTCTTCGAGAAAGTCTTGATGTAGTGGAGCGATTAACAGTTCCAATAGACCTGCCAAGTTCTTGACCTTCTTCATATCCCCATCCACCGAAGTGAGGAGAAGCACAAACTCTTTACCGACGAGATCTGATAAATGGGCAGTAAGCTTATAATTGCTCTCAAACCTGTCGTGCCCCGTCTTTCCATCAAAAAAACTGGGACCGTTGATAGAGAAACGTTGAGCAGATCTAAGCAGCAAAATGAGTTTTCCATCAATGACCATTTCGCCAGTAGTCCGAACTCTGAAATCTTTGTGAGGTTTGACCGTTCGTGCACGATGGCTCATCGTCAAGTTACCATCTGGTTTTTTCAAGGAAATCGTGTATTCGTTTTCACTTTTCAATCCAGATAGGCGTACCACATGGGTGAAGTACTCTTTGCCATCTTTTTGAACAGATGAAATATCGACAACCGAAACGAGAACAGCCGTCTTGGAGCTGTCACCTTTACCTTTGGTCACGGTAAATGAAGGCGTTTCATCACGCCAGTTGGCTTGCCAGCTAAAGACACAGGATTTGGCACCACTAGCTACGAGTGAGAAGTCCTTCACCTCGTAACTTGCACTGCCAAAGAGACCTGAGAAAACGATAATGAACAAGACCAAACCGAACAGACCCAAAATACCTGCGAATAGCTTCCGCCTGTCTGGCTGAGGAGAAGGGGCAGCAGAGTCTGAAACAGCCATGGTGGCGGCGTTGGAGGATAACAAGGCAGAGGCCTTTTTGCTTGCACCAAGGGAGGGTTGTTTTTGTGTTCTGTCTCTACGAACTGGTGCACTTTTAATTCTGCGTAGTTTTCTTGCGGCTTCCTTGCTAGTAGGCCTCTTTTCGGGCTTTTTGTGTAAACAACGCCCAACCAACTCATCCAAAGCAACAGGTGCATCGAGAACATAAGAACGAAGATGTGGTGCAGGTTCTTTAACATGTTTTCTGATTATGTCAACGATGTTCTCAGCATCAAAGGGTCGTTTACCAGCAATTATCTCGAAGAGACTCACACCCATGGCATAAACGTCTGAGGCGGATGTCGCTCTTTTACCCATGACTTGCTCAGGGCTGATGTAATGGGGCGTACCAACAATGACTCCAGTTTTAGTTCTTACTTTGGAGACACTTCCCTTTTTAGAGAGCCCAAAATCGGTGATTTTGACGACACCATTTTTGTTCACCATTATGTTTTCTGGTTTGATGTCACGGTGAACAACGCCTTGACTGTGTGAATAGGCGAGGCCGGCAAAGGCGGCTATCATCAAATCAATCTTGTCTAACATTGAAAGATTGAGACGGTTGATTTCAACATAATCCAGCAGATTGTGTCCGTCTACATACTCGAAAATGATATAGGGCGGACGACATTGAAAGTTGCACTCTATGACGCCAACGACATTTTTGTGATTGAGTTTGGCGCAGACTCGCGCTTCATCACCAAATCGCTGCAGGGCTTGAGGATCCATGGTTTCTAGGTGCAAGAGCTTGATGGCAACATTTCGCTTGAGATCACGCTGTTGGCCTAGGAGTACGACTCCATTGGCTCCACTACCCAACCGCTTGATGATCTCGTAATTCTGTACCAGCTGCGGAGGTATTTGCACATCACCCAGTGAATTCATCAGCCCAAAATACTAGCCAGATTTGAAGGTGTCAACTGCAGGGTAGTCGTTTTCCATATGTTCCTTATAATCATGTATTGATATAAGTGAACAATAAGCCGCTGGAGGTATGGTTCCGTGATTAATCGAAGTATCTTTGTCCCTCTCGTTATATTTGTAACGCTCTTCTGGGGACTCAATTCTGTCCAGGCCAAACATGCGCCGGACTGGTATGTCGACCTTGCAGCCGACACTCTCGTTCGAGATCTAGAACAAGGCAACACAGCGGCATTGGATGAATTTTTGCGCGCAGACGAAGATGGGGCTATCCCTCAAGATGCAGCTCAGAGGGTCATCCGCAGAGTGCTCGTATATGAAAAGCTCGGCCAGGTCAACCTCGACATGTTGGGTACTTCGACGAAGGCCAGCAAGACTAGCCTCAAATCGACTTTATCACAGCGAATAGGTCCTCAAACTCTTCGTGAACGTATGGAACGTGTCGTTGATGTAATGACGGTAAAACGTTCCTCTATCTTTGCTTGTAAACCTAGGGAATTCTCTTTTCCCAGAGACCATGGCAAACATTTGAGATTGGCTGAATGGTGGTATTTCCACGGTCATATGTACGCTCAAGATGGCCGGCCTTTTGGTTATGAACTCTGCTTTTTCAAAGTCTTGCCTTGTATTTATTTCTGCCACGTGGCTGTCACTGACGAAAAGGGCGAGAAGTTTTCCTACTCTCGTACTTTCAGTGCCCCTTGGAAAGTTAAGGTCAAGAGCAAGAGCCTTAGTGTTAAATACGGTCCCTGTTGGGCCAAAGCAACATCTGCAGATAGCTTGAGCATTCATGGCGAGTTTGATGACATTTCTTTTGATTTGGATATGCTTCAGCTGGGAGATGCGCTACCTATCGATGATGATGGAGTCGTAGACATGCCAGAAGGCATAGACTCTTATTATTACTCTCTCTGCCGCCTCGAACACCACGGCACTCTAAAAATCAACGGACATACTTACACAGTTGGTGGTCACTCATGGATGGATCACCAGTGGGGTAATTTCTACTGCCTTCGTTGGCGATGGGACTGGTTTGCTCTCCAGATGAAAGAAGGCAGCGAGTACGTCATTTATCGTACACGTTCACCCAAGGATGAAACTGCCATAACTGGCGCTTCCATTCGACTACCTGATGGCTCTACGGAGTTCCACCGAGAAGTACAGATTAAACCTCTAGAATCGTGGACTAGTCCTGTTTCAAAAGACCACTATGTGACTAAATGGCGTCTTACAATCCCTGGTCGCTCTGAAGAGTTCACCGTCAAGGCTGTCATTCCACAGCAAGAGCTACCGCCTCAATGGTCAATCGACAAACTTCCTGCCTATTGGGAAGGCCGATGTTACGTCGAGCGAGAAGGCGACGGAGCCAAAGGTGTAGCTTATTGCGAACATTTTCCTTACAACAGGCCACAAAATTGAGTGTTTAGGGCCTCTTCGACGCAAAACAGTTAGTACGCTACCCAGACTTGGACTATACTCAATCCAGGTGTTTACAATTCTGACTGACAGCTTCATGGGCACTCGGAGGTGTCGATGTTGAGCAATATATATAATGCGGTTGTTTGCTTTCTTTTATGTTTTGCACTGACGACATGCGCTTTGGCACAGACAAAGGTACCTGTAGCAGCTCTCTACCAAGAGGGAATTGCCTATTATAACTCTGGTAAATACCGCAAGGCTCTCAAAGTCTGGGAGAAGATGCTCGAAGATCGCTTCAACGATTTGACACGCAAGCAACGAATGGCATTAAGAACAAGAATTGCTGCAGCCAATCGCCAAGTAAAATTGGCACCAGAGGCAAACACCCCCCAAGCTTTGGCAGAGGCAGCAATGGAAAATGCTCGTGAGCGTTTTAATAAAGCCGTTTCCCAGTTACGTTCGCCCACAGAGAGAGATTTTGCTCCTGGTACATTTAATGAAGCCATTAGATTCATGACCGAAGCCGAAAGACATGGTTCTCGTGATCCCAAATTGGACCATATGATGGCATATGCTTGTCTACACACTAAAAGCCTCTCCAAGGGGTGGATTTATCTCGACCGGACAATAAAAAACAATCCCCACGACCCCCGTCCACTGAACTTGAAGGCCGACTACCTCAGAGCACGTGGTGGCAAAGTTTTCGACCGCATTGCAATTCTGAAACGCTCACTTCATATGGATCAGAAGCAGCTAAGCGTTCACATCCAAATGTGCAAAGCCTATCTTTCGACGCGCCAACGTCGATATCTCAAACCTGCTTACGACCATGCCGTCAAGGGCGCAGGCTCAGATCCAGAGATGGCAAGAAAGTTAGCCAAACTCTTTCCCAATGCTTATTACAAAAATCAGCTAGATGCATTGGCGGCGCGCCTTGCCGTAGACAAAGCTGAAGCTAATCTGCCTTCACAACCTTCGTGGAAGCAGAATCCTTTTGGCAAAGGACGAGTCAGCTCAACTCTAATCAGAGTCCCCTAATGGAACCTCTTGACTGACACCAACTGTCTCTGGATTTTCCTTTAAGGTCACTCCATACTTTTTGAGCAATGTAAGGATGGTTCCCACTGTGCCAGCCAAAGTCGCGCCATTTTCTTGCCCTATGGCTATTGTCTCAAGTTTGTCTGGTTTGGGTAGTGCTTTGGCAACTTGGGGCAACATCTCCATGGCTTTCATCTGCACGAGCTCATGGGAAAGGATGTTTGCGATGGACTGTTCACGCTCTGAAAACTCGAGCTCACACTCCCGTTGAGTGTTACGAACTTCATTGGCCTTTTTCTCGAGAGTCAATTTAGCCGTCAATGCTTGTTCTCGCACGTTGTCGGCTTCAGTCTGCTCTTTTCTCTTGAGTTCGTATTCACTCTCTTTTTCAGCCATATCGAGAACGAGTTTTGCCTTCAAATCAGCTTCTGTTAGTACATATTGCTCTGTATCCAACTCAACGCGATGTTTAAGTTCTTCGAATTCTTTTTCTCGTTCGAACTGACGATATTTGTGCTCTAAGTCGAGGTTTTGCTCTTTTAATACTTCCGCTTCTTGTTGACGTACTCGTTCCGTTTCAGAGGCTGCAGCAATACGTTTTTGCTCAGCATCTTGTTCGAGAGCATGACGGCGGAGCTCTTCTTTTTGATCTCTGTCAAAAGCCTCTGCTTCTTTTTCTGTTCGCAGTTTTGACAGCTCAGACTCTGTCTCCATCTCGGCAGTTTCCCTCGACTTACGGAAAGCCAGCTCTTTGTCATTAACGATGGCCTGCTGTTCAATTTCTGCCAAACGAGCGCATTTGGCCTGCTCTGAGCGGAAGGGTTTTTGCAAGTTTTCCCACAAGGTGGTTGAGGAAACGACTGCTTCTTTGATTTGTACTGTAACAATGCGAATACCGAGTCCTTTGTCGTCTCCAGAACCTTCGGCCACTTCTTTCAGTCGCTTGGTGAGTTCTTTGATAATGGGCTGTTTGTCCGACAAGACCTCATTAATGGACATTGTGGCCACTTTGTCTTTGATAGCAGCTTCCGCTTGCTCGCGAAGCTGCACATTGACTATGCGCATTGGTTCTTCAGGATCTGAAAAATCCAATCGTTTGTAGGCTGTGTTGATGTCATCGATAATCCATTGCACATAGGCTTGAATGAGAATCCCCTGCAGCTCTTTGCAGATAGAATTGGCCTGAATGAGGATGGTTTGCATGGCACTTGGTACGACAAGAAATGAGTCTGTGTATGGATTGAATTTGAAACTCATTCCCAAACCGATGTGTCGAGGTTGTTCTTCTCCTCTTTTGGTATGAACGACATACATATTGGGTGGAACAACTACTGTCTGCCAATAAAACCAACCTGTAATCCTCACGCCAAGATTATCGAATGGATTTGGCGGTGAAAGCCAAGAAGCCAGGAGACCTTTGGCAGGAGGAGCAACACGGTAGGAGCGAGAGACAGGTGCATTTGGCAATGCCAAATCACCATCGAAATCCATTTGCTGGCATTCCTCTTCTTCTTCTGGGCAATAGGCACGTTTTCGCTGTAGTTCCTGTTGAACGTTTTGAGCCTGCAGCTGCACTTGTTGCATATATTTGTTCGTAGCCATCTATACCTTCTTCCCAGCCCCCCTGAAGCGGCGCAATTTCTTCTATATCCATCCATAGCTTTGCATAGTGGCTCATATGGGATCCACCATGGTCTCTCTTTCAGAACCGTGGTACATTTGCCAAATAAGGATAAAGAAAGGCAAAGATGACAACTGCTGAAAACATAAAAATGAGTGCTCCCTGTAAAAAAGCTGCCAAAGATGCTGGCCTGAACCCTAACGACAAGAGACTGGTTACCGGTCTCCTTTCCGTACATCCCAGACAGTTTGGCTTTTTGCGCCAAGACACAGGAGGAAAGGATCTCTTTGTTCCACCACCAGCTTTGTGTGGAGCTCTAGATGGTGATTACGTCCTATATTTCAATGATGAGGACAAACCTGCAATATTGTTGGTCATCGAAAGACGCCGTAAACTCTGCGCAGGTGTCTTTGAAAGAAAAGGTCGCGTTTGTGCCGATGATCCCAAACTCCCCTCTCCTCTTCACATCATCAATGGTCGTATGCGCCCCAAGCGAGGGGACAAGGTACTGGTTTCACTGGCAGAAGCACCTTATAAACTGTTAAAGAACTTTGGTCCTGCAGACTCCCCTGGTGTTGAGGAACAGGCTGCCTTGGCCGTAGCTGAAATCGAAGATAAGTTTCCAAAAGCGGTTATAGCTGAAGCCAACAAGTTGAAACAACCTGGTTCAAAGGACTTCAAAGAGCGTCTCGATTTACGAGATCAGGTGGCCATCGTCACGATAGATCCTGTTTCAAGTCGGGACTTTGATGATGCCATCTCTGTTCGAAGAACGTCCTCAGGCTTTGACCTTGGTGTCCACATCGCTGATGTGTCAGCCTTTGTCAAACCAGGCTCACCATTGGACAAAGAAGCCCAAAGACGCTGCCAATCAGTCTATCTGACCTCTCGCGTCATCCCTATGTTACCGGAGAAGCTATCAGCAGATCTTTGCTCTTTGCGAGAAGGACGAGAGCGTCTGACCAAGAGTGTTCTCTTCTCATTCGATAACAAAGGAAGACAGCGTTCTGTAGAGGTTTGCCGTTCAGTCATTCGGCCATTCAAACGACTCACTTACGGTCGTGCATCAGAAGTCATGGAGGGGAGTTCTGGAGAACATCCCAGTGTGACAGAGACACTACGTAATATGTGTGAACTGGCCACTCTCCTTCGGTCGCGAAGAAAGAATGCCTTCTCTTTACATCGCCCAGAAGTTGAATTCGTTTACGATGCTGGCGGTCAAATGGTGGGTGTAAAAGAAGCTGTCACAGATGTTGCCCACGGCGTTGTTGAAGAGTTCATGTTGGCTGCCAATCAAGCCGTGGGCAATTTCCTCTATGAGGCCAAGAAAGAAACTTTGTGGCGCCATCATCCAGGACCGGCCAGTTTAGATGACTTCTGTGCCTTCACCAAAAGATTGGGTTTGCCTTATCTACCAGAGCATTCTTTGGCTCGTTATATGGACAAGATAGCCCACCGCCCCGAAGCTCGCCTCGTGATGCAGGAGTTCCTCTGGGCATTGCCCCCAGCTGAATACACGACAGAAAGAAGTTCACACTTCGGTTTGGCTATGGCACGCTATCTTCACTTCACATCACCTATCAGACGGTATGCAGATTTAGTCGTCCATAGAGCTGTTGATGAGGTCTTGGGACTTCGACGAAAGGGACCGCGTTTTGACCTTCCTCGATTGGGTGAAGTACTCTCGGCGCGTGAACGTACAGTCAACTCAGCTGAAAGCCGGCTCAGACGCCAGAAAATACTCCACTTTCTCGACAAACGAGACAGAGGCCCCCATGAAGGCATCATCACACAGGTCGTTCGTGAGGGACTCAAGGTCGAGTTAACCCGACTTCTGGTGTGGGGAATATTGCCTTTTGCCATCTTGCCTGGTGGTGAATGGATCAGTGATGAGATGTCAGTGCAAAATGACGAACATTTGTATCGTTTGGGCGATAAAATCCATGTACGTGTAGAGGGCGTGGATAGCCGAAGTGGGAGGATTCACTTCATTTTGTGAAAAAAAAGTTGTGATCACTACTTGACGTTTTCGGTCAAAATCAGCATTCTTTTATCCCAATTTAGTAGGTAGTAAGGTTCCACGGTATACAGTAAATAAATAAGGGGTGGGACCTGGG
>CAZXTJ010000169.1:0-13738 GCA_964643655.1 uncultured bacterium | reverse complement strand
TTTAAGGTGTGTGATTGCATTTGTACACAGGAAAGGTCCTCTTGCTCCATACCATCAACGAGGGCATCAAAACGTACTCGAACATCATCGAGAAATACACCAACGACTGAACTCAAGAGACTAGAACAACCGCCGGCAGAGCGTAATCCTTTGTTGATGTCCCAAATGGGTACTTCTGTTGTGCCTGCGTCAAAGGGAATGGGCATGGGGACAATTTTGGGTTTCTCTGTTTCCAAGGTATCTGCTGAAAGAGAATCATCATTCAGTGCAGCACTGACAGCCTGTGAAAAGACATTCCACTCAAAGGGTTTAGGTAGTATTTGTTTTGCACCCAGTCTTCTGAGAGTTCTCACTCTATCATCATCGACTCCAAGGGAACTCATGGCGACGACAGCTGTGTTTTTGTACCGTTCTCGTTCATTGATGAAGCGGACTACAGCAACACCATCTACACCAGGAATGATGATGTCGGTAATGACTAATCGAGGTAAGAAGCTACCCAAGAGTGCACAAGCTTCCAATCCATCATCTGCAGTTTTGACAACAGCATTGGGATAGGTTCTTTTCACGACCATACGCACTAGTTTTCGCATGACTTTGTCATCATCGATGATGAGTACTTTGAGTGGTTCTTCTTTTTTATCTGCTTGAGACTGAACACCACAGTGTTCGGAAAGGACGGCACGAAGATCGTTACGTTTGAATGGTTTAGTGACAAAACCACTCATGCCGCTTTCCAAGCTTTGACGTCTATCCTCTGCCAGAGCAGAAGATGAGATTGAGACTATGGGTGTTTTGATTTTTTTCTCTCGCAGGGCTCTCGTAGCTTCAAAACCTGACATGTTGGGCATGTTCAGATCCATCAAAATGAGATCGTGTTTGTCTTCAGCACCTTTGGCAAGGGCTTGAGCACCATCTTCAGCCAAATCAACTTGATGGCCCAGACCCGTCAATATCTTCGAGGCCAAGACCCTAATGACTTTACTGTCATCTGCAACGAGTATTTTTAATGATGCGTCAGGTGCATGATTTGCCCCAGCATTTTCTTCGGCTGAAGGTCGTGGTAATCTTGCGAAAAGGCGAAAAATGACCTTGTCATCCACTTTGTCCAGAATGAGATCGCCATTCATTTGTCGTGACAAACCACGTGCAATGGCCAATTCCAAGGCAGCCTTCTCTGGAATGTCATACTCCGCTTTTCCTTCGAAGGGATTGAACAATTGCTCTTCAGAAAGGGAAGAGTGAATTACATGTGGACCATAGACCTCCATGTTGAGGTCAAGAGTATCGTCAGTTTGTTCAACGTAGATGTTGGCTTTTGTTGTGTTTTCCACATCCAATGAAGCGCAATAAGAAACCAAGCTCTCCAGAGCCTCCCGCAAGCGTCTGCTATCACCGATAACTGAACTCAGTTTGGGTGGCAGCTCACTTTTGATATCAATCAAACGACCTGTTCGTTTTTCGATTGAAGCTGTGAGCCCATTCACTAAGGCAGAAAGAGAGAATTCTTTCTTGTCCAGTTCCAATTCATCAGCATCGAGACGAGCATAATCCAAAATCGAATCTGTTATGTCGAGGACGGAGTCGGCACCAGATTGAATGGCATTGACAGCATCTCTTTGCTCTTGAGTGAGCTGATCTTCAAGAAGCATTTCTGCAAAACCCAAGATGCCATTGAGGGGAGCTCTCATTTGATAACGAAGTGCAGCAATGACTTGACCACTCGTGTGGGCATAACCCTTTGCGGAAGCCTTCAGTTGATGTCTTTCTGCAAACATTCGACAACGTTCTAAGGCAAAACCAGCAATGCGGGCAGCTGTTTTTACTATCTCAATTTCTTCTTCTCTAAAGGGACCTTCGTCGGCCAGAGGAAAGTCTTGAAGATAGCAGACTTCCAAAGAACCTCGTACTTTGTTTCCATCACAAATGGGAAACTGCAGTTTGGATTTTGTGTTGCAAAATTTTTGTGTTTCTATATTTTGGTCATCATGGATGAGTCTGACAGCAGTCTCCTTGCTGTGTTCGAAGTAGTCAGGTAGTGAGTTGACTAGTTCTTTTAGAACTGCCAAACAGGATTTTGTGTCTCCAGAGCGAGCTACTTCGTCCAACCACCTATGAATAGACCTTTTTTTCATTAAGCTGCTTCAATCTCGGCCATAGCTTTGTTGTAGCAATGAGGACACAAGGTGTGTGTGAATTTTGCTGGTGTGCGTTTTGCTAGATAAGTTTCTACTTTGTGCCAGTAATTCTTGTCATCGCGCACTTGTCGACATTCACAGCAAATTGGAATGAGGCTTTCCAGCTTGTTGATCTGCTGAAGCTGTTCCTCTGCTTGGCGAGCTCTTTCCTCTAATCTGCGCTCCAAATCGAGTACACGAATACCAACATTGAGGCGCACTTCCAGCTCCCGAGCATCAAAGGGTTTTGTCACATAATCATCTGCACCTGCATTGAGACCGGTCACGATTTCATCTGCATCTTTTCGTGAAGTGAGAAGAATGATGTAGATATATTGATCAAGTTCACTTGCTCGTATTCTTTCACAGAGATTTACTCCCGTTAGGCGGGGCATCATCCAATCTACGATGATGAACTGCAGCTTTTGCTCAGTCAGAATTTGCCAAGCTTCTTCACCATTTTCGGCCGTAACTGGTTCGTGACCCCACTCAGTGACCAAACCACTGAGCAGTTGGCGGGACATGGCATCATCATCGGCTATCAATATTTTCATTCTTCCTCCTCAAAGGACTGCCTCAGATTCCCCTAGTCGCCCATCTGCATGCTTCGTGCCAATGCGCAAAATGCGCAACGAAGCTGAAAAAGAAGACAAAAAGTGACACTTGTTTCACATTGCCATAGTGAAAAGCCTCATCTATTGCCTTTGGAAAGGGCTTTCGTTCTAGAGAGGCACATTCACCTGTGGCAGAGAGATTGCATAGCCTTTAAAAGTTCGAAAATGAAAGGAGCCTCATGACAATCTCTCGTGAGAGCACAAAACTCGAGCGCATGTTGCTCATGACAATTTCCCTCGTGGCTTTCGCCATAGCACTCTACAATTCACCATTTGCCCTTTCTATGACCTGCTGTGCCATAGCCACGGCAGTGGCATTTTTCAAGAGGAGTAAGTTTTTTGTAACTCATGCAAAGAAGAAGAGACATGATAAAAAGAGGAAGGGTTTGGACGTTGAAACGAAGTCTGCACTGCTGACAATGACAAAACTTGCTCAAGGAGCTATCAACAGAGACATTCTTTGGGAGTCTCGCATCTTCTCCAAAGCCATGACAAATCTATCGCAAGCTCTTCTTTCTACAATGGATTATTCTTGTGCGCCGCAAAGATTGGATAGTCTCGTGGGGCAGGTCATCTGGTCCTTGGCACCTGATGGCTGTGAACATGGAAAAATTTTGCGTCCAAGTTTTTCTTCTCCAACGGCCACAAATGTGACTGTGAGTGCACCAAACCTGGCAGGAGAGCTAAAAAAGGCAATATCCACAATCATGCACCTAGAGAGCGCCAAAGAAATAGAGATATTGTTCAGTGTTCAATGTGATGACAATGGAGCTCGTCTGATCAGTGATTTTGCTCTGCCAATCTCGTCACCCTTGTTTGCAAAGGTCCCAACAGGTTTTTCTGCAAGAGAGCATGACTTGCGATATGAGATAAGACTGACTCAGTTTGAAAATAACTACGGAGAAGTGGTTGAACGCAACTCTCTCGTTGGTCATAAAACCATGATAGTCTCGCACTGTGCATCCCATCGCCAATGGATTGATGAACTTCTCGTCTTCCGCGGGGCAACATCAACTTTTGTGGGTTCATTGCGAGAGGTAAAAACTTTATTGGCATGTAGCAAAGTGGAAGGACAGCAATATGGTGCAGCTTATATTGATGGCGTTGGTATCCATGCGAAAAATATCCGTGATATGGTCAACGAGATACGCCGAATCTCACCTGGCTTACCTTTGATAATTTCCCTCTGTCCAGAAAAAGCTATGGAAATCATGGATGCTCTTTTGAGACTGGACCACATTCATCTTCTCATTGGTCCAATCATAGGTATGGAGTTGATTACAACCTTTGAGCAAGTATTGGATCATCCACCAAAAATGGAAGATGTGGTTTTGGTCACAGGCCAAGTGGAAAAAGAGTGTCATCGTCCGCTCAAAGTTCTCATTGCTGAAGATCATCCAGTCAATAGTGAGTTTGCCTTTGAGATTTTGAATGCTCGTGGCCATCAGGTCTCTGTCGTCGAGAATGGAGCAGAAGCTCTCTATCTCTTTAAAAGAGAAGTTTTTGATATCATTTTGATGGATCTTTCCATGCCTGTTCTCGATGGTGTACAAACGACTCTGAGAATGCGTGAGCTGGAATCTACCATGAGTCGTTATACGCCCATCATTGCCGTAACGGCCAATACAGATATGCGCCGCAGAGAATCAATTATTGCAGCTGGAGCCGACTCCATTCTCAACAAACCTGTCATTGCCAAAGAGCTCATCATTGCCACTGAAGAGGCTGCAGGACCAGGCGAGGAAAACTCAGAAAAGGCTAAGATTGAGACTACATCTTGTAAAAAACGAGTCTCAGTTCCATTTGATTCTGAAGAAGCCCTACGTCATGTCAATGGCAATCGTTCATTGCTTCATCGTCTCATTAGCACATTTCTCTCTGATGCTCCTCAGAGAATAGAGAGGTTGAGAATTGCTGTGGGGCGGGCCAATGTTGACGAGATGCATGAAGCGGCTCATTCACTCAAAGGTGCAGCAGGATATATTGGTGCCCACGGAGTAGGGGATATGGCCAGTCGTTTATGTGATATGGGGCGACACCGATGTTTGGATGGCGCTCCAGAAACGCTTTCTGTCTTAGAATCAGAATATGATCGATTGACTCCGCTACTGAAAACTTACATGGCCGACTAACAAATCATTCACCCTTGGTTTTTTTGATCAACCAAGCCATGTTGTCGCCCAAATCCTTCATTGTTTGCAAGCCTTCTTCATCGCCTTTGACTTCACCTGGTTCGCGACCGACGCCAAGGTTCCAGTAGCTAGAACCGACAACCATCATTTGGTTGATTTGGAAGAAGTGGTTCATGGCGTCAAAGGTGGGCAATGCACCAGCTCGTCGAACAGCAACGACGGCTGCACCAATTTTGCGCTTAAAAGCACAATCATTGATTTTTCCCACTAAACCAGCTCTATCGATGAGGGCCTTCATCTCTGAAGTTACGTTAGAGAAATATGTAGGTGAGGCGAGAATGATACCGTCTGCTTCTATCATCTTTTCCACCCACTCATTGAGTGGATCTGTGGCGATGACACATTTTTTGTCCTGATTTTTCACGCAGGCATAACAGGCTGTACAACCACGAGGATGAGATTTGCAGATATCAATTTGCTCGTATTTTATGCCGGCTTCTTCGAGACGGCTGCGAAGGACCTGCAACAATTCGTTAGTATTGCCGTTTTTGCGTGGGCTTCCGTTGAATGCTACGACTTTCATCTCTTTCCTCCCCAACTACCAACGTTCATCGTGAATTCTGTCAGCTTGATATCTGTCGACGGATTCTTTACTTTCATTTGGATACCCAATAGGAATGATGGCCAGAGGAATGACATTGGTGGGAATACCAAAGAGTTCTCGGGCACCGACGACACGTTCTTGAATGGGATGTACTCCGAGCCACACGGCCCCAAGCCCCAAGGCTGTTACTTGCAAAAGAATGTTTTGAATTGCTGCCGAGCAGTCTTGTACCCAGAAACCTTCGAATTTCTCCAATGAAAGATCTCCGCATACGACAACTGCAACTGAAGCTTCGGGCAACATTTTGGCGTAGGGATGGAAACCCGTCACTGCCTCCATGGTTATCTTGTCTCGAATGACGATGAATTGCCAGGGTTGGGCATTACCAGCTGATGGAGCCGCCATTGCTGCTTTTAATATGGAAGTCAACTGTTCCTCAGTAACTTCTTGCTCTGTGAATTTTCTTATGCTGCGTCTTGTCAGGATCGCGTCCATATGATTGTTCCCTCCTGAAGGTTCCAAACTAGGCGACTTTGACCCAAGATGTCAAAGATCCTCTCCTTATTGTCAAATTGTAAACGTAACGAAGTGCTGGAAAACGTAAAGAACTGTTACGGATGCATTGTTTGAGATCGTGTAAAGGCCCATCAGTACAAGATAGTCACTTGTCGGCGAGAAGATTGCATATGAACAAGAAAAGACAATATTGGCAGCACCGAGAGAGGACAACAAAATGGGAAGCAACAGAGAGTATGACAGGGATATTCGCGAAATGAGAGAGCGAGGCGGCGATCTCGTTCTGGCTCAAGGAGAACAAGCCCTCGTGCAAAATGGCGCCGATGGTACTGTGGAAGTGCACGTAGGACCAACAAAGACGAGTATTGGTGAGACAGACAATCCAGTTCGTTTTGATAGCAAAACTCAATCATTCCAACGTTGCCTCCTCAAATCAGCAGTAACAATGTGGCCTGCAGCAAAAGAGGGGCAATATATCGTTTTACAAAATCCTGTTGAAGAAGACGAACATCGCCACCCATCAAGAGGAAAACAGGGCTCTGTGGAACTGGCAATGGGGCGAAGAGTCAATATACCAGGTCCCGCAACTTTTGCTCTTTACCCAGGTCAATCAGCCACTTGCCTAGATGGCCACATTCTCCGCTCTAACCAATATTTAGTCGTTCGCGTCATTAATGGTGAAGTGGCCAAATCAAATTGGAAGAATGCAGTCCTCAAAAAACAGACCAATTCTACTGAAGAGATTACAGATGAAAACAAGGGTGAAATTTTCCCCGATGCTTCCACACCAGATTTGGTTACAGGTCAGCTTCTCGTTGTGAAAGGCACAGAGGTTTCTTTTTACATTCCACCTACGGGAATGGAAGTCGTTCCTGAGTGTGGTAAATATGTACGCGACGCCGTCACTCTCGAACAGCTGGAAACCTGTATTCTCATAGACGAGAATGGTACCAAAGAGTATGTCAATGGACCAGCCGTCGTTTTTCCTCGGCCAACTCAGTCTTTCCATGAAACTCACAAAGGTGAGAGGAAGATAAAGGCCATTGAGCTCGAGACACACCGTGGTTTGTATGTAAAAGTGATCAAACCCTATGAGGAAGATGGCAAAAAATATGCTGAGGGTGAAGAGCTCTTCATTACGGGAAAAGACCAGAAAATATATTATCCACGTCCTGAACATGCAATCATCAAATATGGTGGTGACCAGCTGCTACAGCAGGCTGTGGCAATACCCAAAGGAGAAGCCCGTTATGTGCTCTCCAAGGAGACTGGTGACGTAAAGTTGGTCTTGGGTCCCAAAATGTACTTGCCTGATCCCAGATATGAAGTCATCGTCAGACGGACTCTGCCCATCCCCATCGTCGAGTTACTTTATCCCGGTAATGAAGAGGCAGTTTCACACAATCTCTCCCTTTTGGGATTGGAAGGAATCTTCAATCCTACTGCCAGGAAAGCAAGAAGCAAAAAAGGCATCAATTTACTCAATAACGATGAAACTGGAAGTGGTGAAGAGCCCGAATTGACGGCTGACGAGTTCACTCGTTCCAACGAATACGTCCCACCTCGTTCCATACAGCTGAAAACAAAATATGATGGTGCCGTTACTGTGCGAGTACATACGGGCTATGCCATCAAAGTTGTTTCAAAAACTGGTGAAAGCAGAGTTATTGAAGGACCACAGACAGTGTTGTTGCAATATGACGAGTTACCAGAGGTCATCGAGCTATCAACAGGAACTCCAAAGTCTGACTATCAATTGCGAAAAGATGTTTATCTGCGTGTCAAAGCAAACAAGGTCTCTGATTTGATTGCTGCGGAAACTGGAGACTTTGTCTCAGTGCGAATACCACTCTCTTTCCGAGTTGACTTCGAAGGGGACAAGAGCAAATGGTTCGATGTAGAGAATTACGTGAAATTCCTCACAGATCACACACGATCACTCGTGGCCAATGTAGTGAAAAAGTATGGCGTTCAGGAGTTTTACACGAATTACATCGATATCTTGAGAAATGCAATCTTGGGAGAAACTGTCGAAGGTAAACGTCCAGGTCGATTGTTCCCAGAAAATGGCATGCGTGTTTATGACGTTGAGTTTGGCAAATTGGAGATTGGCGACTCAGCCATCGCAGAGATGGTTCGTTCTAGTCAGAAGGATTCAGTGGAACAGTCCCTCCGTTTGGCTATGGCACGAAAAGAATTGGAAACGGTTCGTGAAGAGGAACGCATTCGCCAAGAACTTGCCCAGGCAAGAGCAGCCACCAAAGAAAAAGAGCTCTTATTGCAACAAGAAGAGGTGAATCTGCAATTGGGTATCGATTTGGCCAAAATCAATGCTCAGTCACGGGAAACAGAGACTGAGCTCAGCGGTCGTCTGGCTTCTCAGACAACGAGAGACGAAATTACAAAAGCTGAATTAGCCCGACAAAAGAGCGCGAGAGACCAACAGATACAGTTCGAGGAAGCTCAAATGGTGCTGCGATTACAGGAACTCGGTGCTCAAGCAGAGGCTTTCGTGAAACGTTTCGAAGCCATACAACCAGACCTCGTGGCAGCGATAAAAACGCATGGAAATCAAGCTTTGGCAGGAAAACTGGCCGAACATCTTCCTCAAGCCACAGGAGGCCTTGGTTTGCTCTTGGGCCGAGGAGGTATGGATGCATTGAGCAAAATGATAGCAGGCACTGGTCCTTTGGCTGAAGGGCTGAAAGCCTTGACTGAAGAGGAAAAAGAGCAAGAAGAGAGTGGTGAATAATGAGGGGGTTGACCTTTTCTGAGGGCTCCTTATTATGCCTGACAACAAAACATGATCATTCTTTTACCGATATTTCCTATATAGGAGGAAACAACGATGTTACGACGCACTGGACTACTTTTGGCCGTGGCCCTCCTGCTCCTGAGCGCTTCTAACGTTATTGCCTTTGGTTTTAATCCCGACCAGATTAGAGCGGCCATAGCTCAGGCATTACATTCAGAAGATCCACAGGTCAAACAAGCTGCAGTAATCATTCAGCAAGCTGGTTTGCTCAAGCCAGGCGTTGGTTTGCCTCAAATTATGGCAGCATTGAAAGATCCTAAAGTCAAAAGAGCTGCTCAGTTGCTCCAGAAAAAAGGAATACTGCCTAATATTCCTCTTCCCAAAGGTTCTAAAACAGCTCCAAAAGTGACTCCTCCAACAAAATAGCGAGAATCATTTAAGACGTTTGAAGACTATGGGACGACCATGAACGTCTTCCAAGGAAAATGCTCCGGCACCTGTTTTGCTCACGCCTAGAACTGCTCTAGGTTTGCCATTGTGATTGTTGCAAATGAGGGCAGGGGGCACTGTAGTCAATGAGAGACGACGTTTTTGTTCGCCATCATAAAAAATCATACTGGGATTACAGCCTTTGTCAAAGAGACTGAGAATGCACCGTTTCTCTCCCTTTTCATCATTCAGCGTTAGGCTCGGAGTTCCTTTTTTGTCGAGGCTCAAATGACAACGTACTTTTCCCTCTTTGTCGCGCAAAGCCAGATAAGCAGCATCATTCTTGGTTACACCAAGGACTGCACGAAGTTTGCCTTCTCTGTTGAGCAGCCGCAATTGGCCAATGGCAACATTTGTCCGGCCAATATGTTTTGCTCCCATAATGCCCAGAGTGACCAGAAGAAGGCAGAGTATTGCAGTCAAACGTTGCCATCTGAGATTGCTCTTCTCGAGCTGAGTCAACCGTTCTTCAATGGTCATTTTCATGATAATTTACCTTTCGAAACACATAGAGATGTCCTGATGAGTAACAAGTTACGGATAACGCCAACAAGTATAGTACACTAGCTAGAACGTATAGAGCTCGATGAAAGGAAATTGCAGTGGTTTGGTGGCTCCTCATTGGGACGACAGATTCACCGAAACGTTTTTTTAACGCTGTTAAGCTCACTTCAGCAAGTACTGTTTTGGGCAAGGGCGACGACTGCGACGTCATGCTCTTTGGTACACGTGTTTCTCGCCGACATACCGAGATCTACCAGGTAGGTGGCAAATATCATATTCGCGACCTCAAGAGCTCCATGGGTACCTATCTCAATGGCGAAAAAGTGAGAGATGCCGCTCTTCACTTAGGGGATGTCGTTGTCATCGACGACTTGCAAATACAAATGAGCGACAGCCCTTTGGCTTCGGCCAATGCTCTTCGTGCCAAAAAGATCACTGCCGAAAGCGCCATAGATATTCAGTTGAACAGTGGCGGGAAAAAGTCCACTGATTGGCAGCCCTTCTCAGCTTTTATTGACGGGCTGCGTTCCTCTTCAAAACCGCAGGAGGTTCTCGAGCGTCTTCTAGATGGACTCATCGATTTTGTAGACGCAGAGCGAGGTTTTGTCCTCTTGGAAGGACAGCGCCATACTTTGGTACGAGTTGCTGCTCGTGGATTGGTCGACGGTGAAGAGTGCGAGGCAATATCAAAGACTGTCTGTGCCAACGCTCTAGAAGAAAAAGAAGTTTTGGCAATTGCAGATTCTCTGCGAGATTCTCGTTGTGCAGGTGCTCCTAGCCTAGCCGTTTCCACCATGCCGCGCGCCATATTATGTGCGCCTTTGTTGGCCAATCAACGTGCAGTTGGTGTCATCTATCTCGATAAAAAACGTACCGATAGGCCATGGACTGAAGAACAGCAGCCATTCTTCGAGGTTGTGACTGGCCTCGCTGCAGAGCTCGTTGCGGCCCAACAGACAAGACGCCAACTGGTAGAAGCTACGACAACAATTGCTGCCATGAGGCGTTTGGAAAATGACAGCAATGTATTCGTCACAGGTGATGGTCCTGCTTCAAAAGAACTCATCGAACACATTGACGCTGCAGCTGCACAAGACATTACTGTGCTAATCACAGGTGAAACAGGCACAGGCAAAGAGATGGTTGCTCGCGAATTGCACTTGCGTTCTAGTCGCTCTAGTGGTCCATTCATTGCCGTGAACTGTGCTGCTCTGCCTAGAGACATCATAGAAGCAGAGCTTTTTGGTGCGGAAAAAGGTGCCTTCACTGGTGCTTTGGAAAAGAGATTGGGTCGTTTCGAACTTGCTTCTGGTGGCACTTTGTTCTTGGACGAGATTGGTGAGTTACCTTTGGACGTTCAAGTTACATTGCTTCGTGTCCTTCAAGAGAGAACGATTAGGCGCCTCGGTGGCCAAGATGACATCCCTCTGGACATCAGGTTGGTTTGCGCTACAAATGCCGATCTCGAACGGCAGGTGCAAGATGGCACCTTCAGACAAGATTTTTATTATCGCGTCAATGTCTTCAGACTGAGATTGAGACCGCTGCGCGAACGAGGTGCAGATGTGGTGCCCCTAGCCGAACACTTTCTGCAAACCTTTGCCACTCGATTTGGTCGCAAACTGAAAAAGTTTTCCAAAGATGCGCAAAAGGCACTGAAGACCTATGCATGGCCTGGTAACATCCGCGAATTACGCAATGCCATCGAAAGAGCCGTTGTCATCGAAAGAGGCAAAGTCGTTTCAGCAGCCAGTTTACCCATTGGTGCTGCAGGTGGCGGAAGCTCTTCCTTTGTCAGCCATTCAGCTGGTCCTGCTTTAGCTGTAGAAGAGTTGCCACCTGAATACGAAGAAGCACGCGAAGCTTTTGACAAAGTGTTCCTCGAACGCGCTCTTCGTCGCTCTCAGGGCAAACTTCGTGCAGTAGCTCGAGAGACTGGTATGTCCCGTACGACTCTCTATAAAAAACTCGAGAAGCTCGGGATGTTGAAGGGTGACTGAGAATTTCCCTCAGGTAGGCGATGGCAGCCGGTATGTCATTAACCAATGCCTTGGTTCAGGGGGCATGGGTACCGTTTATCGAGCGAAAGACAATGAGCTCAAAAGAGATGTGGCCATCAAGGTTCTCCACGACCATTATGCAAAAAATCCCGAAGCCCGAGCACGATTGGATAGAGAAGTCTCAGTCTTGGCAGGTCTTCGTCATCCTCAGTTGGTCAACATTTATCAGGCTGATTTGGATGTATCGCCGCCATATTTCGTTATGGAATTTCTTCGTGGTTCCCCATTGTCCAAAGTCATACCTCAATCTGGTCCCTTAAAACCCAAAGCAGTAAAAACTCTGCTCTGCAGATTGGCTGATGCATTGCGTTATCTTCACGATGGGCGAATACTCCATCGAGACATAACGCCTGACAATGTGTTTTTGGAACCAGATGGCAATATACGACTTGTCGACTTTGGTCTCGTTCGACCAGTCGACTGGACTCCGCTCACTGCTGAAGGTGCAGTCTTGGGCACTCTTCGTTTTACTCCACCAGAGGTTTTGCGAGGAGAAGACTTCACGGCTGCAGGAGATGTCTTTCAAGCAGGTTTGGTCGTCTATTACGCAGCCACGGGTTTGCATCCTTTCGAACGAGAGGGCCAGAGTGGGAAACAGCTCATCCGCTCCTTGGCTTCAGGTGTCTGCAACCCTATTGTTTGTAAGAAAGAAATATTTGGCGAATTTGCAGAAATATTGCAGCAGTGCTGCTCAATAGAGCAGACAAAGCGCCCCGCTGATGGCAAAGCCCTTTGTTCATTGCTCGAAGCTAAAAAGACTCCTTTCACCCGTTCGACCATTCCTCCTGAATTGGATTCCTCAACGAGCGCTGAAGCTGTGAACAAGAGCCTCCCACCACCTGAAGAGGGTCCACAGTCGACCTACGGTCTCTTGGCCATCATCATTTTGCTCGGTGTACTTTTGGGTGTTTTCATCGCCAACCAAACAGGCGAAGAGGAAAAGGACTATGACGTCTTCATGTTGGCCACTAACTCTAGGCCCGGTGGAATGGTCATAAGCTGGCAGAGCCACCAAGCTTATCGAACGTGGGTTCAGTTGGAAGGTGGTGTCAGACCACTCACATATGCTGGGAAAAATGGAAAAGAGCCAACAAAAAAGCATGAGGTCATCATAGATGGTTTGGCTGACAATCAACCTTATGCTATGAAGATAGTTTTCCCTGATGGCTCAACGACCTTGCCTAGGCGCATCAAAACAGCCGCCTTTAAATTGGAGCTTCTGGCGGCGCGTACACATCGAGAAGGCAAGGATGTGAGTCTTCATTGGAAAGCCAATGCAGAAGGAATGGCAGAGGTATTCATTAGCTCCAAGACTGTGGGCGAAAGAAGATTGGCAGCCAAAAGAAACAAAGACGACTCAATGTCCGTCCAATTGGCCGAGCTGCCCATCGATTGCCATGCCATTACCATCGTAACGAGATTGAGCGGTGGTGGTGAACGTCGTGTTGAAATAGTAGAGATATTAAAAGAGCGTTTGGAGACTTTGTTACCCAAACTATCTGTCTTGGACAATAGACGTCTCACTAAAGGAATAAACGTTTCTTTGCTCCAATCTCTCTCTTCTGTTGCCGGTGAAATAGATTCCTTGCGCGATGGAATGGAGAAGTTTCGCAATGTTAGGTCACAAGAAAATGCTCGTTTGCACAAGAGCCGACAAAAAGCACGGAAGGAAATGGAGAGACGATTGAAGGAGCGCAATCTCGTTCAACAGGGTAAACAAGCTGCTGCATTGGCACCCTTGCTCTTTTCTGCTCGTCTTTTAAAAGTCAACGAACTGACCAAATGGTATGAAGTTTTACAGCCTTGGGTAGTGCTGAAGTATTACCTCATCTTTCATCGCATAGACAGTGATTTGGTTCCTTTTATGTGGTTGGGGCAGTATGGCGC
>CAZXTJ010000168.1:0-13744 GCA_964643655.1 uncultured bacterium | reverse complement strand
TGCATGGCCAATACGGACCATTTCCATCATTTCAGTACCCTTGATCCCGGCAGCTTTGACTACTGGACCGGACACCCAGGTTACCTTCCCATGTCGTTTTTTACTCTTGCTCACGTAGTCTTGTCACCTCCTCGTCGAGAAGCATAGTCAGTTTGGCTCTCAATTGGTGCGAAGCGCGACGAAACCTATCACGTATGGTGTTGTCGAAGCGGGCTCGACCATCAGCTCTCTCAACGATGACACCAGGTAGGATCTGGCTGTACTGAATAGTGACTTTTGATTTGGTAAACTTCTCAATAATTTGCAGGATGTCTTTTGGGAACTGGCCTTCTTTTGCCTTATTGATTTTTACGATCACTTCAGGGCAAGCCAATGTGGAGATACCTTCTTCAGCAAGAGGTAAAACCAATGAACTGTCACTAATGGATTGCCAACGAGCAAGTGCCTCTTCATATCCTTTTTCTAGCAATTCGCTCACTAGTTCATCTCGCTTGCTCATTATTGCCTTTTGTGCCTGAAACTGAGCTTGCGAAATAGATCGAGTCTTCTCTCTTTCATCTTGTCGTCCATATTCGAGACGCATATCTGAGGCGGTCTCTTCGTACTTTTCCTTCGTTTTGGCAGTCAGGTTATGTAATGAATTGGGTAAGGCCTCATATTCCGATTTCACTTCAGATAAAACACTATCGAGGATCTCTCGGCATAGGGCTTCTACTTTCAGTTCGTCAGTGGCCAATTTACACCTTCAATCCGAGGAATTCTTCTAGTAGCTGTGCTGTATTGACGGGGGTGACTGGATCGCCTCTGTCTGGAAGAGACAAGACTGCTGGGAGGGGACGGCTAACTCTGAGCTTTGCCACGTGTTTACGCAAAAATTGGAAAAGGGTCCTGCTCAGAATTATGATGGCAATGTTCTCATTGTTTGCTAGCGACAAAAAACGCTCTTCGGCCTCAGGACCAGGCTCAATCTCAACGGCATCAACACCAGCCAACTTAAAACCATAAGCTAGTTCGCGTCCGCCCATAACAGCAATGCGCACTGAAACTCCTCGCTGTTAGAGTCTATTCAGGATCATAATGGCGATAACCAAACCATAAATGGCAATACCTTCCGCCAGTCCAACAAAGACCAATGCTTTACCGGCAACGTCGTCTCTTTCAGCCACGGCACCTACTGCGGCTGATGCTGTTGATGCAACTGCCAATCCAGCGCCAATCGAACCTAGACCAACAGCCAAGGCTGCCGCCAAATAACCCAAGCCTGAGGACCAGGGTGAAGTTAATGACTTAGTCTCGGTGGGATGGTCGTCACCTGCATCTGCTGCGGCAGCGGTCACTGGTAGTGCGAGCAGCAAGAGCACCCAAAAGAGGGTTAGCGGTCTCATACAGTTCCCAGCCTTTCTATATTGTTCAACGTTTTGCTCCTCGTACCAAGGCAAAGGGGCGATAGGGAACGCCACCTGAGCGGAAGAACTTAGAGAAAAACTCGTAATACTCGAGTCGCATTGTTTGAATGGAGACTATTAATCCTTCGAAGAGAACAATGAACAAGTTGCCCAAAACGATGATGATAAAACCAATAATGCCGCCACCTGCCACGTCACCTGCAATGACGTAGACAGTGTGGCTAAGTCCCGCGTGACAGAGAGCAAAGGCGCCGATACGAACGAAGGAAAGTGTGTTGGAGAAATAGGTCAAAAAAGTTTCGAGGATTTCAACAGAGCCATCTATGAGATGAGCTACCACACTTTCTTTGCCATGATGTTCGTCGCCGAGGGCTTTTGCAATTAAACCACGACTGCCAATAAGGAGTAGGGGGATGGTCAAGAGTACTTTGTGTGTCATAGTGACACCTGCCATACCTTTTTCCATTAGTGTCAAACCAAACCAAAGGAAAACTATGTAAAACCACAAACCTGCAATGCCAAACTTGTCGCATATGGCTTGATTGAACAAACCTTTGGATAACAAATTCTGTAAGTTCAGCAACAATCCGAGGATGACCAAGGCTGCACCAAAGGCGCAAGAATACTTGAACAGAGGCATTATAGAATGCATTGGAGACAACCATAATGGTTGGAATAGATTCTCCATTCCAAAAATGGAACCAAAAAGTAAACCGAAGATTGTAGCGCTAGCACCAAAGAGAGTAATGACGAGACATAAATGGCGAGCACTCTTATTCGTCCTATCGATGAAGTACCAAACGAGGACGCCAATTGCGGAAAGGATTAACCCGTGACCCACATCCGCAAACATTGCACCAAACATGACAAGAGATGAGATTGCGAGAAAAATGGTGGGATCTCGTTCTTCATAAGTAGGCACACCGTAAGTCTCAGTCAGTGTTTCGAAAGCTGATACCAATGGTGGATTCTCCAAGCAAGTGGGAACGAAGGTATCTTCCTCTCTTGGAACCGAATAGGTTATGAGTGCACGATTGTCAGTCATTGAATCAACGTCTTTTTCAAACTCGTGCAGAACTCTTTCTGGCAGCCAACCTGTGACCAGATATGCTTCTCGTGTTTTGAGGAATAAACCAATGACTTCGAATGTACGGCGGTTATCTTCGATTTGATACCAAAGTTCGAAAATTCTGCTCTGCCGTTTTTCGGCAAGTATGATTCGCTCTTGGGTCAGCACTTCAATGCCTTCTGCATTTTCTCCTGCAATGACTTTGATTGTCTGAAGTATCTTGCGAGGTGTTCCACGGAGCCGTTCTGGAATGACAATCTCTTTGAAAAAAGCTGAACGGAGAGCATACTTGAGCACTTCTTCGTGAGCAGAGGCAGCAAAGGCCATAATGACCGTAGACTTGTCTATTGATTTTAATGGAATGATGATTGCGTTGTAACCAGAAAGACCTTTGCGAAGTCGGGGGAGTATATCGGTGGGCAAAGTTCCGAGAAAACTAGCCATATGTTTGAATTCATGCAACATCGTTAGATTCGCATCAAGAAATTCAATGGGCTCTATTTGCTCTTGCAAAGTGGCAAGACGACTGTTCTCTTCAGTCAGTAGGGCTAGAGCTGCTTCAATGTCCTCTGCTTCATGTTCTAACCTTTCGACCTCTTGGTCATATTTTTCCGCATCACGACTAACGTGAGTATGTTCACGATCGGAAGGCCGCTCTTTGGCCGGTTCAATATCAAAGAAATTCATCAACTTGGTCAAACGAGCAGAAAGTTTGCGATAAGCATCGAGAGCGCGAAAGTCCTCTCGGCTAGCAGCAGGTGATGTCCCTCCTCGACTAGAGGATCTCGTCAAATGAAGTGTTCCCTTTTGTCCCAAATATTCAGCAACAGATAATAGGCGATTCTTTGAAAGCAATATCTCAACGTGCACCATTCGAGCAGGCTTAAACATAGCTCTTCTCCTCTGCAAACCAGAGACTTTCAAAGATCTCTTCAGGATCTAGGTCAAGCTGCAATCCCACGATGACGCGCTCAATCCGATTTCTTTCCAACTCCTTCAGAACGAGATAAGACATGAAAGGTAATAACCCAAAGGGCTGACCACAGAGAGCATCTTTGTGCACTTTTTCCCAGTACTTGTCCAGACCAGCTTCGACTTCGATGACTGTGAGCTTGCTTTTATGAGCTAGTGTTTTTGTAAGAAACTTACCAACAGGAAGATGGGCTATCGTTGGTAAAAAGTTGTCCACATCATGGAGACCTGCAAGTTCCATAACGAGATCATCATTCAATTCATAACCAATGGAAAGGGTGTAGTTGAATATCTCGACTTCAGTCAAATGGAAGTCAAACCTGTAACGTAAAATCCAACCAAGATTTTTAATGTCACATTGCCGCCTAAAGAGCTTTCCAACGGCCTTTGCATCGGTGTGAGGGAGCTTGTATATGGCTTCTTTGAGGCGGCGGTGGTAGTCCAAGTCAAGAGCAACCTCAAAGGCCAATATTTGACCGGTGTCTTCAAAGTTAGAGCGAGCCAATCGATAGGGTGCGGAAAAGACTGTTCCAGATAGCTCTTTGTCTAACTGGTCCAAAGAGGCAACATGGGTCAAGTCAGGCACTATGGAAGAGCGCCCAATAGTGAGGTAGTGCGCAGCTTCATAGCCTTCTTGTTGATGTTCACCAACAATTCTTCTAATGAGATGTTTGATGTCATCAACTGCTACGTGCTCAAGGGCTAAGATGAAGACATTGCGGTACTCTGGTTTAAGCAACTTGGATATTTTGAGCAGGTGGTTTTCGTAAGCCTGATAGAGCAGAGCGCCTATTGCTTCGCTGTTTTTATCCTTGATGGTGGGCCACTCTATGCCATATGGGGACTCTTGAGATAGAGTATTTAGAGCTTCGTCAAGAGCCATCCTGACGAGTTCATCGTAGAGTTTCAATCCAGCAAGAGCGCCTAGGTTGGCTCTTAATCTGGCATTGCCATAGGACCATGTAGCGGCTCGACCCACTAGTCACCTCCGTCAGGTGGCAACAGTGTGTCAGCCAATAGTCGAAGGGCTTCGTTCTGGATGCGTTTTTGGGCTTTTTCCAGAAGTTCACATTCAACTTTGGCTCGAGCAGCTATCTTCTCGCTCTCTTGACGAGAACTGCCAAGAATCTCATCTCGTTCATCCTGTAATTCTTGACGTACTTCAGCCAAAGAACTTTCTGTTAAATCCAAAAGTCCATCTCGGTAGGAACGCTCAATTTCAAGCAGGCGGCTGTTAGCCTCTTTTTCCAGAGCAGCAGCCTCTCGTTCCACGGAGAGGATTATTTCCAGGAAGCGTTCCATAAAAATCATTCCCTTCGAAAAGGTCGAAAATGATACCACGACTTTCTTGGGAGACCTAATGTTAAGCTGACACGTTTTTGTGCAAGGAATCCCCACATTTCATGGCACTTTTATTAGAAGCTCCCTATTCAAAGGCTCCTAGAAGATGGAACGGTAATTGCTTGTTCGCTGTACAACAAAAAAAAATTACCGATTGAAGTGGGAAAATGTACAGAAAACGTAACAGAATCTCCTTTGGTGGTACCAAATTGGTACTATCGTTACTTGTACTGCTTCAAGTAACGGTGCTCTGTGCGCAAGAGACCGTTCTGAGCGAGGTGCCTGGCGCTGGCGTTGGATTTAGAGAACAATTCCCCCTTCGTACAATCTATGACATTGATTTCAAGTTGTACAACTTGACCACACCCTATGCCGCAGAAAGGCTGGGACGTTTGGTTCGTGGCTTAGACGTACCATTAACGGGTAAAAAACTGGGTATTCCCATCTATATTGTCGATGGTCCGGGCTTTTATTCCACAGTAGAAGCAAGTCCCAAGGGACCCATTCTCATTCACCGCCGCTATCTCGAAAAAATGGTTGGCATGGGCATCAAAAGTAGGTCAGAGGCGTCCGTTAATGCTGCCGTGAGAGCATTACTCAACAGCCCAGCCAAATGCCGCAAAATGGAGTCAATCATTGCCCACGAACTGGGGCATCAGACACAAAGCCATGGACGCTTCCGCGCAGGTTCAGGATTTGCCGCAGCTGCTCAAGACAAAATCAATTTCCTTCGCAATCGTATGAACGCAATTTCTTTTTACCAGAAGCTGCAGGCTGAGACTAATAGGTACTGCAATGATGCTTATCAGCGATTTTATGACGCCCAACACAAACCATCCAATCAAGTTCAATATGATGCCGATATCTTTCGTCTACGCCAAGGCCTCCATGAAAAGGGTAATCTTCGACAAGCCCTTTCCTTTTTTCAGCATAAACATCCCACAAAGGTTGCAGGTTTAGGTCCTTCACGAACATTACGAATTTTGAATATTGCTGAATACATACAAAACCACCCACATGAGTTTGCCAGATACTTCGATGGCAAACCTCTTTCGCTCAAAGTACGCCAAGGCAGTGAGATGACAATCAGTCGCGGAGCTGATGGCAGCATATCAGTTAGTGGTCGGGAAGCAGTCATTGATGGATTTTTACCATCACGTCCTTCGATTACAAGTCACATCTACGAATATATGGCTGATGAACATTCATTGTTGACTAGATATCTAAAGAGCAATGACCTTCGTGGTTCCATGGCCCTCTTCAATAAATTGGGTAGCGAGCCTGGAAAAGGTGTTGGCTTGAGAGACAGCCATCCTTCTAAGGGAGCTCGTATCCTCAACGTAGTCTCTTATGTTGAGGCTAATCCACAAATATTCGCAAAAGGGCTGAAGAACCCAATCCACTTCCGAGTCTGTCGGGACTTGCCTGCAATAAAATTGGAAATGGTGAATGGGCAAGTCAGAGTAACAGGTCGCGAAGCCATAGTCGCCCGATTGGCCAAACCTGAGCAGCTATTGTTCAGAGAGTATTGCAAAGCAAGAAGTAGTTATGGCAAACGTGTGAGTGGTTTCATCAACAGGCGTTTGTTGCCCAAGAGCCGTAAATATTACGCAACAGAACCATATGTTCTCGAGGCTTTTGGCAAAGGGCGAGCAAGTGGAGCACCTGGTAAAAAATGGGCTGAGGGTAAGTGGTATCGTCCTGGTGACAAAGTTTCGAGGTTGTGTGCTGAACGCCCAGCTCGTTTGTCCCAGCAATTAGTTGCTGCAAAAGCTGAGCAGGGCAAACAAACGAAACGTAGCCATCTGCGAAAAGCCGCCAACGGTTTCTCCAAGACCGCTTCAACCTTGTTCACCATAATGCTCATGAACGCAGCTGCCCAGTACCATGAAAATGGTTCAGTGGACATGGAAGCTGCAATAAAACATACCCTCGATTCTCCAGAAGTTTGGGGCGGAATAGCAGCAGCAGCCATTGTCGATAGAAGCTCGAGAGCTTTTATTGCTCAGAAGCAATTACTTACCAATCAAGCTTCTCGCTCTATGTTTTCCAAGGCCTTGAGTGCAACGAAAGGTTGCCTCATTGCGATGGTCACTTTTGAAGTGGTCGGCGCATATGTGAGAGAAGCAAGTAAAGGTGTTGAAGCTGGTGACGATGGTCATTTGAGCATTACAGAAATGTTCTCTGGTCGGGGCGAGAGAGGAAAACAGTTTCTCAAAAATTTGGGAAAAATCATGATGAATCCCAAGGCTCACGGCCAAGTTCTTGGTACTTTGTTGAAGGATAGACTCCTTACTTTCGAGTTTGGTTTCACTGTAGCTGGTATGGTTGCTGGCGCTAAAGCTGGTGCTGTTGGTTTAGGAGCAGCAGGTGCACTTCTCGGTCCTGTCGGTGCTACGGTAATGGGTGTTGTTGGTGGGATTGTGGGAGGCATAGTTGGTGGCCTAGGAGGTTCTATTGCAGGTGCTTGGCTCGATGAAAAAGTCAATTCCATGCGTTATGACTCAACAATCTCATCTATAGAAGGCGCGCTTGCCAAGAGCTATCAGCAGAAAAAGAAACTCGAAGGATATTTTGCCAAGAGCGACAAATTGAGGCGCAAACTCGTGAAAGTGAAAACGAAAAAAGTTCTTCGTACATTGGGAAAACTGACCAAAGCCCAGGGGAGTGAAAAAGAAGATTTGGAGAAAGAAGTCAAAGAGTTGAGGTCAGAGATACAGAACCTTTACCTCGATGAGCTCGACTCTTTGGCCAAAGTCATCGATAACGAGAAAATGCCTCTTGGAGCAGAGTTTTACATCAACAGAGAAAACGCCGTCTTTTCCGAACTAGTAATGTCCACTTCGCAGGTTGATGATTTGATTAACCAGAAAAAGGGAGTGGCGTCTAAAGAAACCAAGAGCGACGGTCGCATTCAGGTCGCACCGGATTTTGCTGGTTTGTCTCTGGGTTAACGGCTATGACAGAGAGCCATTGAAAGAGGACTCGCCAGGGCCTATAATTCCCGCGAAAGGCGGTAGGTCATTGCCTGATTCCTTATTCAAAGGTGCACTCGGTCCTGAACACGCATCCGTTATCTTGGATTCTATTGGATGCGCCGTTCTAACAGTGAACAGAGATTTTCGCGTAACATACTTCAACTCTGAAGCAGAGCGTGTGACAGGTGTCACTCGGATGGAAGCTTTGGGGAAAAGGTGTTGTGATGTACTGCGCGCGAACCACTGCGAAGCAGACTGCCTCCTTCGCCAGACTTTTGTAAACAACTCGCCAGTGGTCAATCGTTCCCTATACATTATTCGACCTGATGGCAAACGAGTACCTATCATAATGAGTACCGCTTTGTTGACTGACAAAGATGGTTCAGTCATTGGCGGTGTTGAGACTTTTCGTGATTTGACCCTCGTTGAGGCCCTGCGAAAAGAAGTGACGAAGAGACATACTGTCCACGACATCGTTGCACAATCAGAATGTATGAAGGATCTTCTTGCTATCTTGCCTCAAGTGGCAGAAAGCGATTCAACTGTCCTAATTCAAGGTGAGAGCGGAACAGGTAAAGAGTTGTTGGCTCATGCCATTCATAGACTCTCCAATCGAAAACGAAAGAAATTGGTAACAGTCAATTCAGCTGCTCTGCCTGACTCTCTTTTGGAAGCAGAGCTCTTCGGTTATAAACAAGGTGCCTTCACAGATGCGAAGAAAGACAAACCAGGTCGTTTTTCTCGTGCAGAAGGAGGAAGTCTGTTCCTCGACGAGGTAGCCGACATGTCGGCTGCTTTACAGGTAAAGCTGCTTCGAGTATTGCAGGAAGGCATATATGAACCACTAGGTTCAACTGAGCCTGTGAATGCAGATGTTCGTATCATTACAGCCACGAACAAAGAACTCGAAAAAGAAGTCAAAGAACGTCGTTTCCGGGAAGACCTCTTTTATCGAGTGAATGTTGTTACTCTCACGCTGCCTCCTTTGCGCGACAGAAAAGAAGACATTCCTTTGCTTGCTCATCACTTCATTGAACGTTTGAATGGCATCAAAGGCCGAAACGTTACTGGACTTGCACCAGCAGTGTTGGAGTATTTTGTGGAGTACGATTGGCCTGGAAACATCCGTCAGCTCCGTAACGCTATTGAATACGCTTTCATTCTCTGTCGTGATGGACTCATTGAGATGAAACATCTTCCAGACCGTATGCGGCCTTCGAAAGAAGAGCTCGAGCAGGTTCCCACAGGTCTTACTCTCGATGAGATTGAGGCCAGAGCCATCTATCATGCTCTAGCACGCAACGGATGGCGACGTATGGCTACAGCCAGAGAACTGGGTATCAACAAAACCACACTTTGGCGCAAAATCAAGAAGTTAAAGCTCAAGATCCCTGAAAGTGATGATTGAGATTCCCGTTTTTGAGCCATTCGTACAAAAATGCGACACTAATTTACCAATAGAGTCTTTTTCCCACATGTGAACCACTTGTCCCAAAAAGGTTACATTATTTGGCAAAGATGGTTTTTGTTTTGGACCAATAACGATCTTTTAGCTGTATCTTTTCCAAGCTGGCGTAAACAGTCTTTTCCCAATCAGCTGCGGCAAAGTCGGCTCCATCGTAACCACGTTTCTTACGCATCATCTGTTTTCTTGCTTGTTCAATGAACTTTGTCAGTTTTCTCGTCGAAGAGCTTGTTTCGAGACGGTTGTAGGTAAGTTTATCAATGTAAGTATTGTATTTGAATTTAGTGTCACGAGAGTATTTGAGCTCGATTTTTAGCTGATATCGCTTGTTGCTATCACGTGGCACAATTGTGCGTGACTTTGTTCCCCCCCATTTGCCTGCAAAAGTTAAGGATGGAAGAAGGCATAAAAACGCAACGATTATTGAGAGGATTGATTTGATTTTCATTATTATCCCTTTCGTTTCCGGTTGGCATCGACCATGCAATGGATATGCCAAACAAAAAGAGGCAAATGTTGAACCTGAACAATAGATGGGTGTCTACTTGTAGAGAGTTCATCTATAGGGAAATGAGGAAACTGGGTGGGCAAAAGAGTTGAGACGCAAAAGCCGACACATTTTATTGCTGCAGTTTTTGTGTTGGCAGGCATAGTTGTGTTCAGTGCACTCTATTTTGGAAACAGAAGCAGCCAGCTCTCTTGGTTTGGTTTTGCACAAAAAGAGAAGAAGGAAAAAAAGCCAGTCGATTTTTCTCTTTGGAAACTCCCCTCTCTTGCGCCAGGTGAAGTCATATTAGGGCGTCGTGAATTGAGGATGCCTGAAAAACAGAGGCGCGAGGTTCAGCATTGGGACTTTAAAGATGAAGACGGTCGTATCAGTCAGCGGCGGATAAACCAACTTTACGAATATATTGAGACACATAGAGCCGCTGACTTTGCCACAATCGTCAATCCATTTCTAGTTTGTCGATTGGGCGGCAAGGTGATGATTAGTAAAGAATCCTTTTTGACTGCCGCAAAAGGACGATTCCCTTTTTGGCGTAAGAAATTCTATGAAGATGAGGAGAATAGAGGACGGTGGCTTCGGGAAAACGAACTTACTGAGAAAATCTTGATGGATGGTTCCGTGGCTTATGAACGAAATGGTGATTCAATATATTTTAAGAACGTCGAGCTTCATTGCTATTTTCAACGAAGACCTAATGAACGTCACAAAAAAAACCGTGCTCCATGGGGAAGTAAGGACTTTAACAGCAAATACAATCGCGTGACTTCCAAGCTTGGCCAGGCTTCTCTCTCATCATCCTACAAGACCAAGAAAGTCAGCGTCCCTGGAGATGTGGCTTTTGATCCTGGTGTCAATGAGGACATGCCAAGTCGTCCCATTGATCAAGCAAGAGGTGTAGCTTTTGATAGTTCTATGGAGCTGTTTTTTGAGCTTCGCGGGACCTTTGTATTTAATGGAAAAGAATATGAGTTTGGCAAAGACACACCGCCAATAGTGGCCAGGGATTATCTTTTCGTCAAAGACTATGTACCACCGCTACCCGAAGAACCAAGTGGCCCCACCAGTGAAAGGTTGACCAAACGTTTAGAAAATAACGACAGCGATCACGCTTTTGTCATACCCATGGCGAGACCACATATTTTTGACAACACAAGCATTAATCTCAAAGACAGTCTCAATCCTGATGAAAGGCCAATAGCTCTAAATTACTGGCCCAACGATGATGACGTCGATAGAGATGGCGATGGCATAAAAGATTATAAATGGGATTCCATAGCTTTGCGTCAGAAAGGTCATAGTGATGGGGCTGTTTATCAGACTCTCTTTTACGAAATTGGTCTCTCTCTTGCCAATCGCATCAAATATAAAACCGAGCCTTCCCATCCTTGGAGATACATGTATTATGTGCCCTATCGACCAGTTGATGGAAGGCTCGTTGGGCCTTATACCGGAAGAGTTCGTACTAGTCCAGCCAATATGGATGGTTTTGACAAGTATGACATTGATCACGCTGAGGGCAATCTGTTTTTTGAACATTATCAGCCTATAAGATTCCCAGAAAAGATAAAGTATGCAGGCCGAACATATCGACCGGAACTTTTGATGGAAAAAATATTTCAAATGGCCGATCCTGGGATTGAAGTTGCTCAAAAGCTTCAAGAGCTCGCTTCAACGACAGGTTTTCGCCACATTGGAGGCATTTCAGTCATATGGGGACGAGAAAACGTCAACTTCCTTCGAGTTGGCTCATTGCACGACCCTGAGTGTCGAATTCCTAAAGGAACTCTTCTCATCGCTCCCGGATTTTCGGCATGTGCCAATGCAAATAGAGGGCGTCGTCCAAGTTTCGAAGCTCATACAGAAAGTGTGAAAGGGAAGGATAGCCCAATGTCACTTTTTGGTGGAGTAAGAGACGGCTCAATGGCGCGAGATTGTTTCTTTCGCATGAACTCAAGGGATAGCGCTAACAATCAGACCTCGCTCTTCAGTGGCACTTATGCTGCTGAGGACAATTTGCGGCCCATTCCCAAACTTACTCTCATGATGGGAAAAAGGGTAATAGGCTGCGCAACAGTACCTAACGATTTAACAGGTGCTGGCTTAGCTCTGGGGCATTATGACCCAAAAGAACCAAACACAAGAATTCATAGTGAAGACATTCCCGTATTAATACCTTCTTCGAAGAACAGTGGAGTGCAAGGTCTTGACTTTCGTGGTTATGGCAACTATTCGAATAATGCAGCCTTATGGAGCGCATGCTCTCCAAAGAAAACTATGCGAAATCCTGTTGATAGCATGAGTGAGTCTTTTCTCTCTCTAAACTCTGAAGAAAAACTACTAGGAAAAACAGTGGACATCGTCGTTGAAGCCAAGGACAATGTTGGGCCAAGTATTGACTCTGAGGGCAAAACGAATTGGCCAATCTCGAAACTACAGTTTGCAGCCTATCATTTACCAATAAAGAAAAACAAATTGGAGTTTGCTTCGCTGGATTACCGTAGTCTTGCCTTGTCGCTGAATACTAGATTGAATAACCTTGGTATAAGAGCAATAAAAGAAGCGACAATTGTTCATGACGATCAATTTGACAAAAGACCAGAAGGAACCATATGCCTAAAGCTCAATAAAGCTGGATTATGGCTCTTTCGTGTAGACGTAGTCGACATGTCTGACAACGGTCGAACCATGCTTGCCCTCTGTGAAGTCAGTCCTTGATGTCTTCAAGAACTGCTGCAAGCGTTTGTGATAATTCGTTCAACTCAATGGGTTTTTTGACAAAAGCGGCAAAACCCTCATGTGAATAGGGATGATCCTCGACACCGGTTTCATAACCACTAGCCAGAACGACAGGCATGGTGTGATTGTCATTTCTCAGCGCGCTCAAAACCTCTACGCCATTCATTGTGGGCATAGTCAAATCAAGAAGGACGCAGTTGATTTCTTCTCTTTTTTCAGCACAAATGGATAAACACTCTGCGCCGCCAGGGGCAGTCAGAACATCATATCCAAGTCTTGTCAGCATACGATCGAGAATAGAAAGAACAAACTCTTCATCATCAACAATCAAGATGAGCCCATTGCCTTTCTCGAGTTTTTTGTCGTTTTCATTGGCTGCGGCTTCAGCTTGATCTTGTCCAACAGGAAAATATACACGGAAGGTCGTGCCTTTGGACTTTTCTGTCTTCAGTGAAATTGCACCAAAGTGCCCTTTTACGATACCCAAGACTGCAGCCATGCCTAGGCCACGTCCTAGGAACTTTGTTGTAAAAAATGGCTCAAAAATCCTGATTTGTACGCTTTCGTCCATTCCGCAGCCATCGTCTGAAACCTCGATGAATGCGTATGTTCCTGAAGGCAAGGGATCTTCTTTCCCTTTGACTATGCCAGTTTTCATTGTTGCCAACTGAGAGGCAGAGAGTTTTTCCACTCCAGTTTTCAGTCTGACAACACCATGCTCATTTTCATATGATTCAGAAGCATTGATTACAAGGTTCATTAACACCTGTTGAATTTGAGAAACGTCAGCCTCTAACAAAGGCAACTTATCGGCCAAAGTGAAAGACAAGTCCGCCTTTTTTTCTATGGAGGTTTGGAGGAAACCCCGCATTTCATCCACGATGTCTGACAAGTTGGCCATTGTCGTCTGGAAACGGCCTTTGCCTGCATATGCCAACATTTGCCTCGTCAATTCTGTTGCCCTACGCGCGGCTTTTTTGGCTTCCTTGAGGCTGTAGCGTGAATTGGATTTAGCAGGAATGTCCATGAGTGCCAAGTCTAGGTTTCCAACTAAGGCCATCAACAAATTGTTGAAGTCATGGGCTATACCACCAGCAAGAAGTCCCAGACTTTCGAGTCGTTGAGATTCGAGGAGATTTCGTTCAAACTCTCTTCTGTCAGCCTCAGCCTTTTTTTGTTCCGAAATATCAATGGCAATGCCGCCAAGTAGGGGGGGGCCTTCTGTTTGTGTTATGGCAAACTTGCGGGTGTTATACCAGTGCATAGTAC
>CAZXTJ010000167.1:0-13774 GCA_964643655.1 uncultured bacterium | reverse complement strand
AAAGTCTTCACCGGCAATGTTCAGTTCATCCCAATCCAACCACCAACGAACACATGTGTTTTCGCTAACTTCATAGTTAATTTGAAATGCATTGGCATAAATGCCACCTTGGATAGGATAACTTATGTCAACAAAGATTGGCTGTGTATCTACCTCGAAGGTCCACTCACGACGAGCGATGTTGCCTGAACCATCTTGCACTTGAACAACTACAGTGTGAACACCCTGGGCAAACTCACCATTGGTCAAATACGAAATGGCATTCATACTAGAAGTGACAACACCTTCGCCGTTGCTTTGCAGATCTAAAACATCGCGGGCGTCAATCCACATATGAACAGAGTTTGGATCTATTGCTCCGCCATGGTGGTCTTTGAATTCAGCATAAACCTTGGTTTTGACGGGAATGATTTTCGTCGGGCCATATGGACTGATAGTCGGTGGGATATTGTCTTCTTGATAATCTGTTGGTTCACCAGCAATGATATCAATCATCTTCGAATAGGGAATGCGAATATTATCAAAAGAGCGTTCTGCAGTGTCATCATCAGCGCCTCTGGAGATTACGACGCCTTCTGCAGGATCCAATTCGTAGGGTCTTCCCCAAGGATCCAAAACTGCGACGGTACCATCACTCTGCTCTTGAGCAGTCAACTTACCATCATCAACGAGGAAATCCAATGTTGTCGTCGTGATGTTGGGGTAACCATTGTTTACGAGCCAAGCTTGCACATGGGTTGCAATGGTGCGTAACTCGTTTTTTGCTATCGCAACTTTACGCTCTTCGAGAACTTCCATGTAATAGAAGCCTGCAACACCTGAAACCGTTGCCATTATCGTCAACGTGACGATGAGGCCAATCAAGGTAAAACCAGAAGCGCTCAATCCATTTTGACGAGAGCTGTACATTATCCACCTCTATCTGCATATTTGAAGGTTTATATAACCAGCAAAGATAATGCGTTTTGCAATAGCCCTATATATCCATATATATAGGGAGTGTTAATTCGAGCACAAAGATAAGTCAACAAAAATGAGCACTAATTTTGCCCACCTGTGGCTCTCACTGTGACTTTGCCATTCTCTATCTTCAAATCAGAAAGTGTACGACCTTGGAATGTCACTTTTTGAGCCTTGAGGTAGTTTTTGAGCAAATCATTGGCCACAAAGACAGGGATTGGTACTGGCCCAATGCGCAAATTTTGTAATTGCACATGAACTTTATCGTCCCTTACTGAGACTCCGACCTTCGCATTGACGTCGACCATTCCAGCTTTAGCCAACATTTCTCGTAGTTTGAGGTCATCTCGAGGCATATTGCTGGCCAAAGCCTTACCTTCAGCTCGAACAAAGACTTGTGCTCCACCATCTTCGAGTTTCACGATGGCATTTTCGAGTTTAAGGGGTGACTTTTCATTGAGAAGTGTATCTGCAATACCTGCATTTACTTCTTTTTCAGAAAAGGTGGCTGTCACGTCTATTGGACCGTCACTGGAAAGTTCTCTGCTCAGGGCATTCAGTTTTCGGTTGAGGGTTTCTATGGCTGCTGGGTTTGGTTTGTTCTTTTTATCGAGGACAACTGAGCTTTCAGAAGCTTTACTCGCCAAATAACCTGGTAGGTAATAATATCCAGCGAATCCTCCGCCAAGAACGACCAACAGGGTTATGAGTGAACCAACAGCACATCCGCTACAGCAAGAAAAAAAGGAACAACACCCTTTTCCTGACTCTTCTTTTTCTGCCATCAGCCAACCTCATTTAAAGTAAAAGACCCGCCCAAGAAGCGGGTCAGAAGTGCTACCTTTGGAGCGGGAGACGAGGATTGAACTCGCGACCTCTTGCTTGGGAAGCAAGAGCTCTACCACTGAGCTACTCCCGCCCGAACTCATCTCAGAATAGCACTCTCATTCAGACTTATCAATCTCTTGCTCTGCCCGCTTTTCTTGCTGCAGGCTGAGATTGGTACATATCATCGACCGTAATATCTCCATGGCTTCTCGTCTTCCCAAAGAGGGATCGAGCTTGCCCAATGCGAAGTTCTTTTTGAATGCTTGAAACTGCTCGTCTGTCATTTTTTCGAGTCGTTTCAGCTCTCTCGCATGTTCTTTGCGACAGTTTTCGAGTTCCTCGAGGGTTACTTCTTTTTCTTCATTTTCGCTCACGAGATAGCTTCACCTCCTCAGCCCAACTGCGTCGCAGATAGAGTGGTTCAATGGGAAATTCAGGTTTCTCATTCGTAGCTATGATAGCAGCCTGACGGGCACACTCTTCAGAGTCTACGGATTTGTATTCACCAAATTCAGCAGGAGGTTCCCACCCTTCTTCTACAACGAGGGTTGCACCTTCCAATTTGAATTGCTCTATTTCATTTTTAAAGAGGATGTAGGCTTCTTTGCTTTCCTTCAGCTCTGTGCCACATTTTTCAAAGGTTCCAACAAAGATGTCTCCTCGACCAGCAGGAATAAGGGCAACGATTGTAGCATCTTCAGAGATGGTCTTTGCCATCAACCACAGCGTGGAATAGGCCTTTGCTTGCGCAGATGTTGCCCGGCAGAGACCCAACATGGCCGATAAACCAACACGAATACCCGTGAAACTGCCTGGTCCACGACTGGCTGCTATATGGGTTACTTCTGTCGGTTTGATATGCTCAGTCTCGAGCATCTCATCGACTGTTACCAATAGCTCTTCTGATGCGCGCCGCCCTGTTCCGCACAAACGACTAGCCTTGATTTCTCCATCGATGGCTAGAGCAACGGCTGCTCTACCACCAGAAGCTGAAGCTATTAGTCCTAAGCTGACACTTTTATTCATTATTGCTCACAAACCTATCCTGGAGGCCAATGTAGTTGGCGACCACCAAGGACGTGAAAATGGAGATGATGGACTGTTTGCCCACCTTGCGGTCCTGTATTGGCAACCACTCTAAAACCATTTTCCTCCAAAGAGAGCTCTTTGGCTACTTTTCTAATGGCACTGAAACAAGAGGCCAATACTGCGTCGTGCTCTTCGCCAAGGTGAGCTACTGATTGCACATGTTCCTTAGGGATGACGAGGCAATGAACAGGAGCTTGCGCATTGATGTCGTGAAAAGCGATGACATCATTGTCTTCGTAGACAATGTCGGCAGCCATTTCACCTTTAGCTATACGACAAAAAATACAGGACATTAGAACCATCCTTTGAAGAACTCGAGTGTCCCCTCTTTACTGAAAGATATGATCTTGAAGGAATAAATGAAAACCAAAGTGACTATTAGTGGCGCAACATAACGAACGAGGTTGAACCAAAGAGTCCCCAATGGGTGTGTTTCGAACCACTGCGCACCTTCTGAGGCAGCCTTCATAACTTTGTCTTTTCCCCAGGACCAGCCAACGAAGACACACATGAACAATCCACCGAGAGGTAGACAGAGATTAGATGCCAGGTGATCGACTAGGTCAAAGAAGTTCTTTGCACCACCGGGGAAAGGAATCATAACTTTTGCCATCCCCAAAGGACAGGCAGCTGATGGGGTAACAAAACTCAGAGCTGAGGGGATGCCAAACAATCCAATGATGATGGCCAAAATGACTGTCGTTTTCACTCGTCCCATTTTGTACTCTTCATTAAAATAAGCCACCACTACTTCGAGCAGCGATATGGCTGAGGTCAGAGCTGCTATTAGAAGACTGGCAAAAAACAGGGTGCCAAATATGCGTCCACCAGTCATTTTGGTGAAAACTATGGGCAGAGTCGAGAAAACGAGACCAGGCCCTGCTGATGGCTCTAGACCAAAAGCAAAAACAGCAGGGAAAATGGCCAAACCTGCGAGCAATGCCACAGATGTATCAGCAATGACTACAAAAAGAGATGAGCGGGGCAGAGAACGTTCGGGATCGAGGTAGCTGCCATAGGTAATCATGGCTCCCATTCCCAAACTCAGAGAGAAGAAGGCTTGGCCCATTGCATCTAGAACGACTTTGGGATTCCAGATGGCCTGCCAATTGACTGAGAAGAGGAAGGCGTATCCTTTACCTGACCCTTCCAGGAAATAGACACGGGCGATGAGTATGAGCACCAGTCCAAAGAGCATTGGCATCAATATCTTGGACCAGAATTCTATGCCATTTTTCACACCACAAGCGACGACGAGTATGCACAGAACCATGAAGACGCCATGCCACATCAAGGGTCGATGGTAGTCGCTAATGAAATTACCAAAGATGGCAGCCACTTTGGCCGTTTTGGCAGCATCACTGATGCCATCACCAAACCAGTATGTGCCAGCTGCAGTCTGGTAAAGAAATTCGAGACTCCAACCAGCAACGACACTATAAAAAGAGAGAATGAGGAAACCAGCGAGAAGGCCTATGAAACCTACCAAATACCAAGGAGTACCTGGTTTGATCTCTCTAAAAGATGAAACGACATTCTTCTGAGCAGTTCGTCCAATGAGTATCTCAACGAGCATTAGCGGCAGGCCTACAATAATGAGACAAAGTACGTAAAGCAGCAAAAAAGCTCCACCACCGTTTTTGCCTGCCAAATATGGAAACTTCCATATATTGCCCAAACCTACTGCCGAACCGGCTGCCGCCATTACAAAGGCTAGCTGACTACCCCAATGTTCGCGTTTCATAGAGAAAAATCCCCTCTCTCTAGCTATTCGTGGGAAGGCGGCATATTACCACGGGCAACCATGGGGAGCAATACCACCCAAGCGGCGGTAAAGGGCAATGACAGCTTGGGCTGTTTCCTCTATTGAAAGTCCTGTAGTGTCGACCTTTTGTGGCAGCTTCTCGTAGAGCTCAACTCTGCTGAAGAAGAGCTTTTTGAACTGTTCTTCATTCTTCGCCAGAGGACGCACAGTTTGGCACGAGAGAACTCGAGCAAGCAATTGTTCTATGGGCGCGTAGAGATAAACCAACATTCCATCGGCGGCCAATGCTTCAACATTGCATTCATTGAGTATGACACCGCCACCTGTAGCAATTGCCCTACCAGACATTTTGCCAGCCTCTGCCACAGCTTCCATCTCATATTGTCGAAAGCACTTTTCCCCCTCTTGGGCAAAGATCTCTGGAATGGTTTTCCCCTGATTTTTCACAATCAAATCGTCTGTATCAACATGGGTAAAACCCTGTGTTCTCGCCAGTTCTTTGGCCACAGATGATTTGCCAGCACCCATGAACCCCAGCAAAACAATGTTGGTGGGTTTAGCCATGGGTCGTAACTCTTTTGGCTGCCTCTAATAGAGTCAGTGATTCACCACGACGACCTGTGAGCACAGCTTCCAAACGACGTTTGAATTCGTCAGTGGAAAGTCCACGAGTCATCTTGCCACCTTCGACCCAAGAAACGGCTCCAGTCTCTTCAGAGACAGTGATGGCAACACAATCTGTTACTTCAGTCACACCGATAGCTGCTCGGTGCCGCGAACCAGTCTCTTTGGGTAGGTCAGGATTTTGACTCAAAGGTAAAAAACAGCTGGCAGCTGCCAGTCGTTCACCTCTGATGATGACGGCACCATCGTGAAGAGGTGTTCCAACTTTGAAGACAGTTATGAGCAACTCAGCTGTAACAGATGAGTCTAGCGCAACTCCCGTTTCGATGAACTCACGCAATCCCGTTCGTCTTTCGAAAACGATTAGTGCTCCAGTCCGCGAGCGAGCCATCCTTGCCAAAGATTCCGAAATCTCGCGAACGATTGAGACTATTGCTTCTCGCTCGAGGGGTTCGACAAAAACTCCGCCTCGACCTATACGTTCCAGTCCCGCGCGAAGCTCAGGTTGGAAGATGACGATGATGGCAATCAATCCAACTGTCATTCCAGCTTCAATTATCCATGCCACTGAATAAAAAGCGAAGTGAGCAGCCACAATACGAACGAGCAAGAGCAGCCCAAGACCTTTGAGTAGATTGGCCGCTCGAGTGCCAGAAAGCAGGAGCAAGAGATGATAACAGAGTACGGCAACTAAGGTGATGTCCAGCAAATCAGAAAGCTGCAGAGTGAGCAGCAGATTGTAGAACATCTCCCCTTCTCTCTCATCGGGCGTTTACCTTGGCAACAAACTCAGTAGGAGACAATATCCTACATTTGACGCCATTGGCTTTTCTAAAGGCATCCCATTTGGCATTGTCTTCTAGGGTCAACAAGTCGTTCACTTCAGTGACGAGATAGTCGCACTCCAGATACATTGCACTAGCCAAATACTTGTTGTCACCAGGATCTTTGCAAATATTCAAAGTCATTGAAGGAGGAATTCTAGCGATTTCCACTTCAAAGCTATTGAAAATGTCAGGTAAAGAAATGGTGCTCATAGTGGGCAGAGTTTTGCGTAAGGTTTGAGATCGGCGGACAACGTCCAATATCTCAGAAAAAACCTGATCGGACATTGCCAACTCTACACCGGCATTTTGAGCAAACAGGCTCGAATATGGAGCTTCCGAAAGAAGAAGACCGCAGAGAAAGACTTCAGTATCGAAAAACACTTTCATTTCTTGCGCACCTCCTTGATGGATGCCCTCAGTGAAGCTTTCACTTGATCAATTGATAAAGTCGCTGCCTGCTCTCTAGCTCCTTCAAAAAGACCATAAAACTTGGCCACAGAAGGACTCACTATCACTGGCGCACTCGCTGGCGCTGGCGCTGACGCAGCCACTGGCTCAGGAACTGGCTCTTCAACAACTGGCTCTGCAGGTGGAGCGACAGGCGCCGCTGGCTCCAACATTCCCAGTCTATCAATGGGAGAAGCAGCCACGGGTGCTTCCGGTTCTACGGCGGCAGCTGGCGGTAATACAGCTTCTTCAACGACTGGTTCAGCGATGGGCGCAGCAATTGGTTCTTCTGCGACCTCGCCAAAGTTGAGTCTATCTATTGGTGACGGCTCTGGAGCTGCTTCCATAACTGGTTCGGCAACTGGCTCAGCTACAGGCTCTGGAATTGGCTCTTCCAAGACGGGCTCAGCGGCAGGCTCTCCGGTCAAAGCTTCGAGGCTTAGCGGTGCTGCTTCAAAAGCTGGCTCTGGAGCATGTGGTTCCCCAAGATTGAGCCTATCAATGGGTGAAGGTTCCGGTGCTGGCTCAGGAGCCGGCTCTTCGGCCAATGGTGCTTCTGGTTCTGGTTCTGCCATCAAAGGAGCAGCTTCAAAGGCAGGTGCCTCCTCTAATCCACCTAAATTTAGCCTATCAATTGGTGATGGTTCAGCAGCAGCTTCAGGTTCACCAAAGGACAATCTGTCGATAGGTGAAGGTTCTGGAGCCATTTCAGGGAGTGGTGCTGCAGGCTCTCCAGTCAAATCCTCGAGACTGAGTGGTGCGCCAACTGGTTCCGGTGCAGGCTCTGGTGCTAGCTCTGGAACTGGCGGAGCCACAGGTTCTGGAACAGGTTCTGGAACTGGCTCTGGTGCGAGCTCTGGAGCTGGTGGAGCCACAGGTTCTGGAACTGGCTCAGGAGCAGGTTCTGGTGTTGGTGCCAGAAAGTCCACTGCCGCTCCATCATCTTCATCATCAAAATTGATCTCACCAGCATTTTCAATCTCACTGAGCAGACCAGCCAGGTTCAATCCATTCGTAGAGGCATCTGGCTCTGGAGCTGGCTCTGGAGTCGGGACAGGCGCGGGTTCCGGTGCTGGCATAGGCTCAGGCTCAGGAGCGCTTTCAACTTCGGATTCACCAAAGTCGAGACTCAGTCCAGCCAAAGGAGAGGCTTCCACTGGTTCTTCGGCAGTGAGCTCTTGAGTGAAGGCTTCTAAGGCACTTGGTGCAGCTGGTTCTTCCGGAGCAGTGTCGATTTGGAAATCAGCCAGGTCAGCCTGTGCTGGTGCTTCTGCAACTGGCTCATCAACGACCAAAGAACTGAGATCTACTTGAGGTGTATCAACCTCAGAAGCTGTCTCTTCTGCAGGTTCATCTAGTGAGAACTCCAATCCTGCCATTGGAGAAGCAGCCTCTGGCTCTTCTACAGGTGGAGTAAATGGCTCTTCCGTTGGCTGCCAGCCAGGCACAGCATCAACCTCTACAGGTTCAGGTTGATGGTCGAAACCTCGTCCTGAGGACCACTCTTCCCCTGCCGAGGCTTCCTCTGTGAGAACGGGTGTTGCCACATCACCAGGGACGGTGGCAATCAACTCTTCTTGTTCGTCATCTACTGGTCTTCCCATAGGACCTGAACCAACTAGGCCAGCCAAACCTTGATCACCGGCAGATGGTCTGACACTTTCTGTAGGTGTGCTAGCTGGTGAAGGCGCTCCCAACTGAGCATCGGTCAAAACCATGCCAAATGGCCATTGTCCGCCACCATTTTGTTTTTCAGGTACTTTTTCGTAGTCTTGTCCCAGCTCACGACGAACGACATCTAGCTCCTCTGGCGACAGTTGTCGCAGTAAGCCAAGAATCTGTTCGAGTGTCAAATTGAGAACAGCCATCAATAACCTCTTCCTGAAGCCCTCTTCTGCTTCCAGACTATAGCTGGTCTTTTGGTACAAACTCAACTAAAGGGCTTCCATTACTGGAGATCCCTCCATATTTTTTTTCTTTATCACAAGGCACTCCCTCCTCTTCCAAGAGAAGCGACCGAGGAGTAAGCGCCATTAATCGTCTAAATTGTCCGGTTTTCAACTTACCTTTAGAGAGAGTTCCCACTTGGGTCCCCATTGGTCCTTGCAAGCGGCAACGCCTCGAGAAGTTCACTGCATGACCTGCAATGTTTTGGGGAAGATGGGGAAAGGGTACGATGTAGCGACCGTCTGCCAGCTTTAAAACGCTATCAGGTAACTGGAGGTCAAAGGACATCTTGAACATTTGTTCAGGCGCTACATTTTCTCTACATTTCACATGTCGTACTACGGCACGTGGGTACCACCTGCGAATGTACTGGGTAAGCTTATTTTGATTTTCTTTTTGGCTGAAACGAGAGAGGTTTTTAGCCAATTTTTTCGCCAAAGGTCCTTCTATCGTTCGCTCTACCTCTACACTCATGTCTCCAGCCACATTGATACGCACATTTAGTTCATCGAGCAAACGTTCTGCCCTTTCACGACCAGGCAAGTGTCCTGCTAGATCTCCATTTTTGGAAGAGACCCTGAGCAGTTTGCCCCCAGCTATCTTCTGGGGAATGGCACCTGGGGCAGTTGGAGGCAGACCAGGGTAGTACCATTTGCCTCCACATTTGATGATGGCATCAGAGAATTGACTCAAAGAAGGAATCTCCTTGGCAAAGGGGCCTTTGGCCGGCGCTACCAAAAACAGGTCACACTCCTCGTTCTTCTTACTCAAGGCCTTTTTAATAATGGCTGCTCGAACCAGTGGTGAGGGTCTTGAACCTGTCATGGCGCAAGTGGCATTTAATCGACCAATTGCTTGCAAAAAACGTTTGTCGGGTTCGCCTGTGAGTTTTATCTTTGGGAGCAGATGTTTGGCGCATTTGGCCAACTCTAAGCTGATTTTGGAGAAGACGGAACGAGAGAGTTTCTCCCAGGAGTGAATTGTTGAAAATGCAAACTTTCCTGCACCAGAGAGTGGCCCAGACAAAAGGAGTGATGAGACTCTCTTGTTGCTACTTTTAGTAGTCTTCAGAGCGTCACCATTGCCTCCGGTGACCTTTGCAGATAACTTGTGACTCCTCAGGCCAATGACTTGGAAGCGACTCTTTTTGACAGGCAAAGGACTAGTGAAAGAAAGAACTCCAGCAGGTGGAATACCAAGGAGGGGCTGGACCTTGACCTTACTGCGCCATACCAAACGAGCACCCTTTTGGACTGACGAGAAAGAGAGTTTGAGCCCTTCTGAGTTACGTTTTTGGGAACGCCTATCTACCTTTTGTATTTGTCCACTTGGTAGATGTGTCTGGGCCACTATCTCTTCTAGTATTCCTCTTTCTGGGATGGGTACGACAATGTCGGCAGCCTTTTTCCCAGCAACTTGGTGAATGGCGATGACTTCCTGGCAAAGGATGTCTTGAGTACCATTTGCATTTATTTTGACCTGCACTTCACGCAACAGAACCTCAGCGGCTTTGTCCTGGTTCATCTCTTTTTCTTTGCTTTTGGTCAACAGAAGTTTGGCAGAGAAGTCGCCTTGCAACTGGCGAGAAAAAACAAAGGGCTGTTGAGTCAAAGCTGCCCTTTTTTCCAGTAGCACCTTGAAAGAACTATAGTCATCGGTCTTTACAGTTCTTTGCTGACGTTCATATCGGTCGTCAATCGTGAGCAGGCCTTTTTGACTATGAACTGTTCTGAAAAATCGAGCCCCCCTGCCCTCTATCTTCTCCTCCGAGGGCAACTTGAGTGCTTTCCACTGAGGTGGATAAGTGTAGGAAGAGTGGATGCGATGCCTTGTAGGTGTTGAATAGCAGAGTGCGTTTTTTCGCTCTGTAGCTGCAACTTCTCTTGCAGTTGCTCTGTGGCCAGGAGGAGTAAACAAAACTAGCTCACCTAGTTCAGCGCCAATTTTATCAGTATTGTATTTTCCACTGATCACGAAACGCTTTTCTAGATCTGTCGCTGAGACCGGCATTTTTAAATTGCTTATGCTGGCACCTTGGGGCAAACGGAGAAACTCAAGTAAAACCAGTTCTTTGTTTTTTATCTTGTCATTCGCAAAAAGACGACGGAGCTTGGCTTCATCCTCACCGTGAGCAGTGAGGGTAAAAGTTCCTTGGACTGTGCGCTCTTCACTAATTTTCCCCTTGAGCGTCACATCAATGCCATTGTCGCCATCTGTCGTAGTGGGAGTAATGAACATACTGTTGGCTGTTGGGGCGTAGGCTGTGACACCTTGTACATTAGCTGGCAATTCACCGACACGATGATAAGCCGAACCTGGATCGAGGAAGAGGATGCCAAAATCCCCTTCTGTCTTTACGAGGCAATGGTCACCACAATAGGGCGTGGCAATCTCGGGATCAAAAGATCGATGTCCTTGAGTGCACACAAAAACAGGTACAGAAGAGACACCCACAGCTCCAAGCAATGAGCTCATCAACACAGCACGATCCACACAATCACCATATCCTCGTTTTAATACTTGAGAAGCTTTGTGACCTGCTAAATCGAGGGCTGTGTTTACATCCAAATCAACATGGCGCAAACGCTCTTGCAGACATTTGTGTACTCTGCCTATCTTCTCCAAATCCCCCTTGGCACCATCAGTCAAATGAAGAGCCAAAGAAGCTAATTCAGCATTGGGTCGCATATTCTCACGAAGCAAACCACCCAACCACTGTGAAACTGGTTGCCAGTCGGCAAGTAAGGAGGTCCTTACAATTGGTGCTCTCTTGAGGAGGGTTGGAGCCAATTGCTCTCTACCATCTGCTGCCAGATCACTCATGATCCAACGCCAGACTCTTTGACGTCCCCTATGGGTCGTTAGCGGTCGTGCCTTTTTCCCCATCCTGCGAGCAACCCAAGTGAGTTTCAATCCATGATCTACGACAACCTCAAAGACATCCTTTTTAATCTTCTCCTTGCTGCTGAAGATGTGCATGGGCGAAAAGCCCAAAGGACCTGCTGCACCTGCGTCTTGGCGCTCTTCAACTTCATAGACGAGAAGGTCGCCTCTTGTGACTTTGGGAAAGTGGAAATGAAGGTCTACTCTCCCTTTGTCACAAGGGACATACTGGACGGCAGCTGGATTGACGGGAATTTTTATACCTGAGGCTCTCTTTGTATAGGCCTCTTTCAGGCGCAAGCTGGCACCGGACCAGAGCGCTTTGTGGTGGCCAGACGAAAGAGACTCTAAACTCTTCGCCGAACAACGTCTTTCGAGGCGAAAGACTCTTTTGATGGTCCCATCGGCTTTGAGTTCCCAGCTCTCTTTGCGAAGCTCAATTGCAGCCAAAAGCCTTCCTGCAAAAACTGACAGGACAAAAAGAACTATGAGTAAACGATAAAGACTCACATAGTTCTCATCGTCAGAGAGCGAAAAGGGCCTTAACAATTAGGGGTCAAAGGTGATTGAAGTCGTTTTGACAGAGGCACCAACGGTGTTACGTAACTCAATAGTGTGTGGCGTACCTGTTGGATCATTGGCTGGAATTGGATTGGCAGATATTCGTACGTGGTCGAAGTCAGGTGTAAGACCAAGGGCAGTTAACGACAGGTTATTAATGAGCTTGTCACCCGACTGGTTCTCCAATGTAACCCTAGTGTTAGGCCACAAACCCACACCATCTAAGTCGATTTCCCAAGTGTTAGTTCCCAAGGTATAGTTGAAAGTCGAGACATTTGACAACCAAGGTCCACCATATTTGGGTTGCTGAATGAAGCGAGCGTCTACGATTGAACTAGTGCAATCATGCTTCACGTGCCAACTTATAGAGCCACCTGAAATGGTTCCAATCCAAACAGAGTTGGTTGTACGACCAGTCAGGGCGATGTATTGACTGTCTGGAGAGATATCCAAACGTTTTGCGTTTCCAGCGAAAACAGCTGTGCCTCCATCGAGATTTGTCATTGGTGTCAAACTAGCGGCAGGGTACGTCGTTGCGTCAACAAAATAGACAACACCCGAGTTTTGAGAAGCAACGTAAAACCTGCTTGAGTCAAAATGCCAAACAGGGTTGGTCCAATAGCGCCCTGGAACTGTTGCTGAAGTGCAGGGCATGGCTCCAGTACCTGCCGACATTTGAATGGCCTCTGCCAAGAACACTTGTCGGCTTGACGAGTAGGCAGAAGTGAATGCCAACCATTTATTGTCGGGACTAGCCTTGATGGCCTGAATATCCCGATACTCTGTACCTGCGCCGTTAGTACCAAAGTACCTATCTGTCTGAAGCTGCAGAACGTTTGTGAAACCTAAGTCAACTGGACACACTCCGTATCGGACGTTGGAACCTCCAAAATCAGAGTCGTGCACAGCGGCACAAGCTGAGAAACCACCATCCCAAATCTCACAAGCCAAGCCACTGAAGTCCGTTGCATCCGTAAATACTCCAATAGACCATGGTGACGCACCATATTTTCTACCAGAGTTGGGATAGAGCATGATTCGAGCAACCCAACCAAAATGAAAGTACTTCTGCTGTCCTTCTCCAGCAAATAAGGCAAAAGATCCATCAGGAGAAATCCTTATGTCACGTGGATTTTGCATGACAGCTGTCTCTTTGATATCCACTTGGTCAAAGTGAGTTGTACGAGGTCCTTCAAGATGCCAACGACGGTAGATAGATGCACCACCACCACTGCCTGCGACAAAAAAGAAATTGTGGTTTGGTCCAAGATCCATTGCAACTGGTGTAGCACCAGTTGCAGCACCGGTAAACAGATTTAGAGTATTGCTTCCCCCCAAAGATATGGGATCTAAGGCTGTACCATTAAACTTGTAAAACTCAAAATTGGTCCCTGTCTTTCCCAAAACAATTGCAAAGAGCGGTGCTGTGTGGAGATCGAAATAAATATCCATTGTCGACTGAACTTTGTCGGCGTCTCGCACTTTGACAACACAAGAATGGCGACCTGCGCCAAAGGTGGCAATATCGTAAGGGAATGAAGTCGTATAGGGCGAGGCAGGGTTCGACGTCTCTAGCCACATTCTCGCCGGGTTACCATATGAACCGTCAAAGAGCATTGTGTAGTCGAAGGGCGCTTTACCACCTGTCACTGACACAGAGAATTCAACAGACATGGCCTGATAACCAGACCGTGGTTTGGCCGTCAAATCGGTGTACATAGATACATCTACGGGATACCCCGTTGAATAGACTGTTTCAGACACCTGGCCGGCAAAGTTTCTCGCCCTAACACAGACATATACATCGGTGCCATCAACGAGCAGTGGTGGATCGTTTCTCGTA
>CAZXTJ010000166.1:0-13804 GCA_964643655.1 uncultured bacterium | reverse complement strand
ATCCAAAGGAACAGGAGTGATTTCGTGCACCTTAAGTCCATGGTTTTTGCTACTCTTCTACTGTTTTTGTTTCAAGGTATTTCAAGTGGCGATGATTTCACTGCAGTAAATGCAGAAGGCTGGCCCGAAGGTGAGGCTCTTTTCCGACAGGACAATAGGTGGCTTGGGGCAGATGGGGCAATGTCCTATCCACTAAAAAACAACAGAGTTCTATGGCTTTTCGGAGACACATTTGTTGCGAAAAAGCCTGGTGCAGATCGAAAAAATGCGGCCTTCGTGCGCAATACTATTGGAATTCAACATGGCCTAAATCCGGCAGAAGCCAAAATGAAATTCTATTGGAAAACCGCTGAAGGTTATCCTTCATCTTATTTCTCTGAAGATGGTGAAGTGTGGTTTTGGCCAGGGGGAGTAACACGTGTTAAGGATAGACTCTTCATTTTTCTGATGGCCATTAGGCCCACCAAAGGGGATGTTTTTGGTTTCGGTTTCGAAGCTTTTGAGACACGGGTCATTCTGGTAGATAATCCAGATGATAACCCTAGCGAGTGGAATCTCAACGAGGTAATTTCACTGAAAAACGACATAGGTGTTGTTGTTGGTTCATCAAGTCTAGTAATTGAAGATGACTTTGTTTATGCCTTTGGCTCCAAAGAAGACAAAAATCACGACATCTACCTAGTCAGATGGAATATAAACGATTTTTATAATGCTGATCTCTCAACTTCACATTGGTGGTGCGGTGACAAAGTTGGTTTTGCTTCGATAAACCACAACTCTCCTCAGCCTGTGATCCAAAAAGGACAGACTGAATTCACTGTTCATTACTGCCCACATACAAAGCAGTATTTGCAAGCTCAAGGCATTGGTTTTGGGGTGGTTCCGCTTGCACTACGACAAGCAGAGACATTGACTGGGCCTTGGACAGAGCCTATTGAAGTTTTTCAACCTGAGGAAAAGGGAAGAAAAGAGCTCTTATTATATGCAGTTAAGAGTCATCCTGAACTTTCAGGTGCTGACTTGGTCTTGTCTTATGTCACGAACAGCACAAACGCTAATGTGGTTTATAAAGACAACACCGTCTATTATCCACGACTAGTAAGAATCAACTTCAGCGCTTCATCTCGAGAAAGTGAACAACAACGAGAGTGACGGCAACGATGATGACAGCGGCAACAAAGACAACTGGTAAATAAGCCAGGAACTGAACTGTTGAAGAAGAACTAACGTCGTCCACTCGTTGACTCCTGCACAAATAAAAAGAGCATTAACAAATCGTTCATCACTCTACTAGAGTATACTCAGGTTGAGGCACATAATGGGATTAATCACATTCGTCTATATCATTTTGGGGTTGTGGTTGTTCAATGCACTCCAACTCTTTTTGAACTGGTGTTTTATCCCAATAGTTAAAAATGAAGAGCCATCTGACCATCCCAAAATATCTGTTGTAGTACCTGCGAGGAATGAAGAGGAAGCTATAGTCCCAGCTCTTCGCTCCCTTGGTAAACAGAGCTACAAAAATCTCGAAGTAATATTGGTCAATGATTGTTCAGAAGACGAAACACTGGCTTTGGCCCAAGAAATCGCCAAGGAATATCCTTGTGTCAGAGTAGTCGATGGAAAACCAGTACCAAAGGGTTGGTTAGGAAAACCACATGCGATGGCTCAAGGATTGGAAGTAGCCAGCGGGGAGTACATCCTTTTTACTGATGCAGACATCATACATAGTGAGACTTCAATTGAAGCGGGATTAGCCTTTTTGCAAAAACATGATGGCGACTTGCTCAGCCTCGGACCAAGCGTCATCGCCGGTTCCGTTTTTGAGGATATTACCATTGGTGCCGCAATCAGTATGATTTCGTTCATCCCAATTTGGTTATTCAACATCCAAAAGCTCTGGTTTGCTGGAACTGCGGCGGGCGCATACATCCTAGTGCGCAGAGAGGCCTTCGATAGAGCTGGCGGAATAGAGTCCATTAAGCGCGCTTTCATTGACGACCTAACCATTGGGCGAAACGTAAAGATGAGTGGTGGAAAAACATTCTTAGCGCGAGGTGAACACCTTATTAAACTTCGTCCATTCCCCAGTGCGGCGGCATTAATAAAGGGTACTGAGAAAAACCTGTTCGCTGTCTTTTTCAACTCTGTGCTGCTTGCCTTCTTTATTGCCACGATTCCAGTTTTGGTTATATACGTAGCCCCATATTTAATGTGGTTCTATTGCCTGTTTAGTAAGGTCGCCTTTGATTGGTTTGTTATCTCTGTCTTAACTACCATAATCATCTTTATGCACATTGTTCGTGCATTGTTACTTGTTTATCACGATGAGTTTCGGTGGTGGTTGATACCCACTTTTCCAATAGGCTGTCTGATTTTTCTTCTGCTCGTTTGGAGAGCTGCTTTCAGAACAATTTTCCGCCGAGCGACACAGTGGCGTGGAAGAGATTACGCTCCAGGCGGACCTTCTGGTTAAGCTTCGAGAAATAGACTCAACAGTTCGAACCAATCAGCAGCTTCCTCCTGAGGAATATTGAGGAACTCGCCAGCCGCCGCCTTCTGAAAGACATCTAGGGCGGAAGCACACCACATTGAAAAGGGTAGGTCAAAAACATAACTTTCGTCTTGGACTTTGGCCAACACCAAAATGGCTGCCCTCAAAGTGGAACGAGAGATGATCTTCCCTTGTCTCGATGCCTCTCGCAGCTCTCGAGCAATATCTCTCGCACTGTTTGCCCAGTCAATGGGGCCAACACATCGATATGGAGCTTCTGCAAAGTTCCAAGGCAGCCATGTACGCTGCATGCTTTATTCCTTATCTTCTACATAGTTGGTCGTCACTGGAAATCAAGCAAACAACGGGCCAGCTAGGGGCCGGGACCTAAGTCCCCTTATATACAGTATCTTATCAATTAAGATAATTGAGACAAATCAATTGTCATAGTGATAAGTCATAGGCCCAAGGCGATGCACTATAGCGCTTTCCTTGAGGTTAAAAGTCTTATCAACATTGATAAAACCTGGTATCACAGATGATAATGACTCTAAATATGTTCTTGATTGGTTACGGTCAAATCACATTCGACTTTGCCAGTATGAGCAGTTACCTTTGGTTCAAAGAGTAGAATATGTGTTTCTTTTTCAGCCCTAGGTCTGTGTTCTACTCCCTTGGGCACAATGCACATCTCACCTGCGTGCAGCACGATAGTCTTGTCTCTAAAGTCAATGGATAACTCACCGTTTATCACGAGGAACATCTCATCTTCATTCTCATGGTCGTGCCAAACAAACTCACCTTCTACTTTTGCGAGCTTAACGTACTGATTGTTTAGTTCACCCACTATCTTGGGGGACCATAACTCCGTAATGAGCGAGAGTTTCTCTTCTAATTTCACTATTTCCATTATTTTTCCAATCGAAAAGAGTGGTCTATTGATTGCCTAACGCGAATGTCATTACGTTGTGAAACTGCTTCACTCACCTTCTGCACCAAATTGATGCACAAGTCGATGAACCGATCTCTGACAACTGCATTATCAGCCATGTCCTATCATTGGCACCACCGTTGCTTTAACTCCTTCAAAAAATGGAACTCTAATCCTACCAAAGGGGCATTGATATGGTGAAATCTCTCAGTCAATTGTTGTTACTCCTCTGTTTTGTGTTGACTCTGTCTCAATCTGGCTTTGGCGCGACTCTCGAACAAGATTTTGCTTATCTGATTACTGTCTGCAAGCACCTTGAAACCAACTTACGGAATAAATATCCATGCAGCGATGACATATACATCAGCCACACACTCTCTCTGCTACAGAGAAAGATTACTGAAGGCAAAGACACATTGGCTAAAAATGAACAAAGGCAGCTTCACTCTTTGCTCAAAGCCTTAAAACGCCATTTGAACTTCGCCACCGTTTATGGAGATAGAGATAGAGATACAGATGCACTCACACTCTATGGCAAAGCAGCGAGTGTGGTAGACGACACTTTAGGAAATCTCATCGCGACGAAGACAGTAGAGCGTGGACTAAGAAAACGTGTTGTAAAGTGGGCAAACGAAGCTGTTGGCGTATCTTCTCCTCTATATGGTGTCAAAACACACATTTCCATAACAGCCCATCCTGATTACCCAGATATGTTCCCAGGCTATCTTTCCTGTGCGCGTGTTTGTAGTGCCATCCTAAAAAAGGCTGGAGCAGGAAAAGGCATTCACAGCGCTTGTTTGAGGTTGGATAAAGCGCTATCGGGATGGAAAAAGGTGAAGACTGACGACCTTAGCAAAGGAGACGTTGTTTTTTGGGCCAAAAACGCCCAGGACTTTCGTCCCCGTCACGTAGGTATTCACATTGGATGGTTCATGGGTTTGTCCTTTACTGTGGACAACAATTCTCTTTTGGGGCGCGTTGTAAAAAGACCAATGTCTCGACCTGAGTGGAATCTCTATCACGGTCGACGTACCCCCAAGTAGCAAATTAAAGCTTGCTCAACAGAGCCTACTTTCTTGTAGGCTCTGTTTTGATTACAGTGATACCTTTTGAAAATCTTACATATCGTGGGCAAGTCTCGCGCTTTCGTCTTCTCGCTAAAAAAGCGTTAGAAGAGTATTCTGTTCGTCCTGTCCGTCTTCGTTTTCTGAAGCATGCAGAAAACACTACCTTTCGTGTTTTTACAAGCCCCAAGGACACGCCTGATGAAGGCTTCTTCGTTCCTGGAAATTTTTTGCTGCGTGTACATCGTAGTAACTACCAAACGAAGAACAGCATTCTATCTGAGTTGATGTGGTTGGCAGACATCAACAAAACAACTTCCATAAAAGTACCTGAACCCCTGACAACTAAAACTGGTCAGTTGATAACAGAGATTCAAATAAAAGGAATACCAGAAGCAAGAACGTGCTCACTCCTACGTTGGTTGCCGGGACGATTTTGCCATCAAGAGCCGACACCAAAACAGGCATATTCTTTGGGAAAAACAATGGCAGGTCTTCACAACCACGTTTCTGGGTGGCAAAGACCATGCTCCTTTGAAAGAAGACATCTGGATTATGATGGCCTCTTTGGAGAAAATGCAGGATTTGAGCTTCCCTCACAAGAAATTTGGGGACTGCTTCCAAGAGAATGTGTGAAGCTTTTTGAAAGAGTTGCCAGTAGAACAAGCAAACTGATTGAACGCTGGAAACAATCGACTTTTGCCTATGGTCTTCTTCACGCAGATCTCCACCTAGGAAACGTATTATTTCATCAAGGGATTGCTCTCCCTCTTGATTTCGATGATTGTGGTTATGGCCCTTGGGTTTTCGATTTTGCTGTTCCACTTGCAGACTGGCTGTCGCTCAATACCTTCTCTTTGCTCAAGCGAAACCTATTAGCTGGTTACGAAGAGAATCGAGAGTTACCCAAAAAGCAACTGGAGCATCTTCCCATCTTTATTGCTGCTCGTCGTGTTGGATTGGCCCTCTGGTTCGTTGATCGTGCTCTGGTGAATCCTCGCATGAATGAACTAAAGGACGTTTGGCTTCCAAAACTATTCGATGAAATAGAATCCTTAGTCCACTAAAAAGCCCAAATACCAAAAAGCACAGCGACTCCTAGTATGGCCATCAGGGCACCCAAAATTGCGCGTAACGTTACCCTCTCGCCAACCCAAGGAGCCATAGGCAAAACAAAGAGTGGACTAGTGGCCAACATAGTCTGTGCTACTCCTGCATTGTTGAGTTTCAAAGCCACTTGCTGAAGCCATATTGCGACGAAGGTACCAATGAAGACGGCAACTAACAGACGCCTGAGTTTACCTTCATTCAGGGGCTGGCAAAAATCCCAAACACTCAGACTTCTGACACCAAATATCCATACCATCAGGCAAAAAACTGCAGCCACTAAACGTATCAAGGCACTCCAAATGGGAGCAATGGAAGAGGAGACAAGTGCTTTCCGGGAAAGAACAGCCCCCGTTGCCTGACAAAAGGCCGCTAATAGCGCAAATCCTGCGCCTGATTTAGTGGAACCTTCAATGTGGCTACTCTTTTCTGTCCCCTGTACATTAGGTACACGCTCTGCAATTACCCAAGCCACTCCCAACACTGTCATGAGTATGCCCGTCCAAGCATTAGCAGTCAGACATTCACCAAGGAAAGCCAAGGCAATGATTGCCGTCAAAGGTGGAGTGATGGACTCCGTCAGAAGAGTCTTTCTTGCCCCCAACCTTGCAAGTGCAGCAAAATAAGCGCTATCTCCCAGTGCTATGCCAATCACTCCTGAAAGAGCCAAAAGGGCTACTGTCGAGGAGGGTAAACTATCGCTCAAGTGTCCTGTGAATACTACTGCTGTCACCAGAAAAACAGATGCTATAAAGCCCTTCATCAAGTTGAGGTGAAGGGGCGGAATATCACGTGTCATCCCCTTGAACAAAATAGTGGCAACTGCCCAACAACAAGCAGCTGTAAGGGCAGCGAATGCGCCTTGTTGAGACAAAGTAAACATCTGTGAGCCACCGATCTAACACCAAAAGGAACAATCTGAGAATTTACCACGAAAGCCTCTCTGTTGGCCAAAAGGCTGATTTAATGAGTTATACTGGTGCTGCGCAGTATAGTTATGGCAAGTAAGGTGACTCATTGGAAGATCCTGCAAAGGCTCAAAACAGCAAACCTCGCCCATTCGACAAGGGCAGATATTTACTTCTTGAGTTAGTTGGCCGTGGAGGCAGTGGGGAAGTTTGGCGTGCACGACAAGCAGAGCTAGATAGAGTTGTAGCCATCAAAGTTCTTGCCAGCGACTTAGATAGTGACGATACAGAAAATCAACTTCTGCGCCTCAAAGATGAAGCCATGGCTGCGAGCAAAGTGCGCCATCATGGACTTGTAGAGGTCATAGATGCAGGCCATGACAAAGAGCTTGGTCCTTACGTTGTTTACGAATACCTCGATGGTGGGACCTTAGAAGAGTGGTTAAAAAACAAGGGACCGCTAACTCCAAAGTTAGTGCACGAGAAGTTTGGCGCGACAATGCTAGATGCACTGCATACCTTGCACAAGGCTGGTATTGTTCACAGAGACATCAAACCAGAAAATCTTGTTGCCAATAGTGATGGCGTGTTTAAGCTCACTGATCTTGGTTTGGCCAACTTCCATGGTCGCTCAGTGCGCACAAAAACAGGCATGTTTTGGGGAACACCAGGCTATATGGCACCTGAACGTTTTACTGCTCCACCTCCAAAGGCCAATGCCAAACAAGATGTTTACGCCGCAGCAATGATGTATGTCCGCGCCATCTCTGGAAAAATGCCCTTTCAAGGAAAAACTGTTGGAGCAATTGTCCGTGAGCAGATTGACAGAGACATATCGCTTAGCGAGTTAAAAAAACTCAACATTCCATATGCTCTTGCAGAGGTACTTGCCAGAGGGATCCATCGCTCAGCTGATAAGCGAATAACTGATGCAGCAACGCTCAAAAAAGAGATTTCAAAAGCCTTGAGTGCTCCAAAGACCAAAGGTGTTGCCAAAACTCGAGTGGCAACTTCGCCAAACACGCTGAGAGTTGAACCTTATGAAAAACCGAAACGCTCAGCAATCCCACTCTTCGTAATCCTTTTTGTCGTTTCTTCCATAATTGCTTACTTCCTTTCAACATTTCGGGAACCCAAGCTAAGCAAAGAGCAACTGGAAGTCAGGCTGCAAAGACATGCCAAAGAAGTTTTAGCATCAGATAACCAACTGACAGACTCCCAGCTTACAAAGATAGGTCAGCTTCATCAAAGGCTGAGCGAAAGATCCCAAGATTCAGCGAAAGTAGAAGGTTTGCTTTACCTTGCCCTCTTTGCAGCAGGCAGGGATTCGCCCCAAAAGGCTTGTAATCTTTTTGAGGAACTAGGTGATGCTCTAGTTGCATCTAAGGAGACCATCAGGGATATAGTCGATAACTGGCTACCTATGGCTTGCAAAGCAAACAGAGAAGAAGAGTTGCTACGCTTCTGTGAAAAACTCACTGACTTTGAGAACATTCATTCTGCAGCCAACTCTGTACTTCAATTTTCCCTCAACTCAGTCCAGAAGGGTAGAAAAGACTCAGGAATTGAAAAACGATGTTTGGCTGCAGCAAGCTGGTTGGTACCACTAACCGAAGCGAAATGTACTGACGACCAAGCAGCCTCACACCGCAAACTTCTTATCGACTGTTTTTCCTTGCCAGGCGGCGATGAATGTAAACTGCAGTTCCACAAATGGTTGCAACAGCAGACAGCCCTTACGTTGCGCGATGAAAATGCACAACGACTTTTGTATCTCCAGGCTGCTCGTGCAACATCTCTTGCATTTACACCCACGATCAAGGAACAACAAATCGCACTCAATTTCTGTATCGAGGCAGAAAAACTATGCACTAATGATATTGATCGGTGTGAGGTGCTCTTTCATCGGACAATCGTTGACCTAGTCATTCGTCCCGGAGAACTGACAACCTGTAGAGAACAAGCTGAGAAAGCCCAAGTAACGCTAAAAAGAGCTGCAGCATTAGCAGTCCCCCGCCAATGGAAAAACTTGATTATCTCGGTCAAAGCAATGGCAGCAATCGCTGGTCCTGAGTTCAGTCCCAAAAGAGCGACCAAGTTCCTTGGGAAGATGCAAAACAACGATGTACCCCAAAAGTGGGAGTGGTGGTATTGGCGAGTTCGCGGCGCATTGGCAAGGGCTACGCAGAAAAGAAAGACCGCCATCAAGCTCTATGAGAAGACTCAATCCATGACTCCACCAACAGCCATGTTTTATATGGTTACACGCAAACAGAACACAATTCTCATGTCTTTACCAGGTTCGATGTTTAAATAGCGCTTACAAGTTAGGGCATCCTTTTGACAATTCGTGACATTACATACTCATCCTCTGAAAATGGCGATGAGGACATTTATTTGATCGACTGCGAAGGAAAGAACATTCGCCGCTGCACAGAGATTAGCCAAAAGGGTGAAACCAACAGAACTCCAGAGTGGTCGCCAAACGGAGAAGAGATAGCTTTCCAATCGAACAGAGACGGACAAAGAGACATATACATTTTTAATCTGAAAGAGAAAACAACTAGAAGGATTACTCACTCAAAAGAATCCAATGCCAACCATCCGACTTGGTCTTTAGACGGCAGCACACTCGTGTTTGTCGACGACTTCCGAAAGAGATCAGAACTCATAGAGATATCACTCAAAACAGGAGCAAGCCGTAAGATCACACCTGACTTTGGCAAAGACGTTCGTATTTTCAATCCAGCCTTTGGTCCGGAATGTAAATATCTCTATTTCGTAGCAAAACTTTGTGATAGTTCCTCAGACAATCTTTGGAGGATGGAACTCGCTACGGGGGCCTTGGACCATATCGACACAGGAGAGCTATCCCTATTTGAATTTGACCTCAACTGTGATGGACAGATAGTCTTTGACGCCGTCGTTGATTTCAAACCACCTCTTCGTGATTGGGACATTTTCACAATGAACAGTGATGGCTCGGGCATTCAGAGGCTCACTGAAGGACACACAATGTCGTCTAGACCAAAGTGGTTATCTGACAACAAAACCATAGTTTTCCACACTAATCGCTTTGGAAAAAAGATTGCGCAACCTCAGTTAAGAGCCCCCTTAACAACGTGGTTCGAATGGTGGAACGAGTTTGAACTCTGCCTCATGTCTGCCAAAGGAAAAGACATTTCGAGACTCACCAACAATGTTTGCAGAGACTTACATCCTGATGGATGATTTTAAACTTGCGGAATGTCCCTCAACCTAGCTGTTGCCTTCTTTAACCAACCCTTAAGAGTCTCATCAACCCTTTCACTCAAAGTAGAATAGACACGTTTGTGATATTCATCTATCCACTCGATTTCTTCTTCCGACAACAAGGCCATATCAATTAACTCTCTCGAATAAGGCGCAAGAGTTAGGGAATGCAGCTTCAAAAGAGGTCGACCACGATAGTCTTTTTCACCCGTGTCCTTTACGAGAACCAGATTCTCTATACGAATTCCCCATACACCAGCCTGATAAAAACCTGGCTCATTGGAGAAGATCATACCAGGAAGAACTCTATGTCCATTGTCCACGCTGCCCACACTGGGTGGCGCTTCGTGAACAGAAAGGAAGGCACCGACACCATGCCCTGTCCCGTGATCGAAGTCGAGACCTTGGCGCCACAATTGCGAACGTGCTACCGTATCGAGCTGAATAGCTTTGGCACCAGAGGGGAACTGCAATGAAGCCAAGGCCACATGTGCCTTTAAAACGGTCGTGTAGCAGCGTTTCATCTCTTGGGTTGGTTCTCCAACAGCTATTGTTCTTGTGATGTCAGTTGTACCCTCAGGATATTGACCTCCAGAATCCAAGAGGAACAATGCCCCATCACTGATCTGCAGATTAGTTTCTTCTGTTGGTTTGTAGTGAGGCATTGCACCGTGAGCACCAACTGAAGCATTAGTTGTAAAACTCACACCACGGAAGGTGCTATCTTCAGACCTGAATTCATTCATCTTTGCAGCTGCCGACAACTCAGTCAGCTCACCACTTTTAGCTTCATTTTCAAACCAGTGAAGGAACTTAGCAACTGCAACACCATCTCGTATGTGGGCACGTTGTGAAGCTTCCTGCTCAGATGGGTGTTTACAAGCTTTGTACACCCCAAAAGGGTCCATACCTGGTATTAACTCTGCGCCAGCTGCAAGCAGTGTATTCATGACTCTGCCATTAGTCGCTCCAGGGGAATAAAGAACCCTGAAACCTTCCAAGTGCTGTAACTCTGTCCAGAGCTTCTCAATGGCGAAGACGTTAATAGCACTGTCCAGAGTCAGCTCCTTGGTGAGCTTTCTATTGTCCACAAACAGGTCAACTGTTGATCTTCGAACAATGGCCATAGAGCGAACAATGGGAGAAGTCGCAACATCAGCGCCACGAATATTGCATAACCAGCAAATTGTCTCAGGAATGTTTAAAACGATTGCATCGATATCTGCAAAAGCTGGTTCAACAAGCTTCAGCTTTTCTTTTGTCGTCAATCCTGCTAACTCAATCGGCTGAGCTTCCAGAACACCAACTGGTTCAGGAGGACGTTGCTGCCAAATAGTGTCTAGAGGGTGTTCTTCAAGAGGTGTAACCAATATATCGCTTTCACTCAGTTGTTTTTGAGCTCTATCTAGCCAGGCTGCAGAATGTAATTTTGTTGCTACTCCGAGGCGTCCACCAGCCTTCAATTCACCACGCAACCAATCTAGTGGCGAGCACTCGTGAAAATGGTGGCAGGAAAACAAAGTCATATCGCATACCTCAGGAACCAAATCGATATAACGCCCGTCTGTAAAAATCGCAGCCTTATCGCCTGTTATTACAAGCTCTGCTGCCGACCCACCAAAAGCAGTCAACCACTCTATACGCTCTGAGCATTTTGGCAAAAACTTGATCATGAATTCGTCATTGTGTGGCACAAAGAGAGCGTCGATGCTCAGTTTCTTCATCTCACCACGCAGCATGTTTATGCGCTTCGCTGAAGCCTCTTTTGAGCCAGCTTCATATTGTTTTTCTTGCTCAACCTTTAGTTTAAGAGCTGCCAATTCAGCTTCCATTTCAGCTGTACGATCCGTTGCTACGAGCCCCATCCATCTTTTGTCTCGTGAGTGATCGGCAACTGAAATTGCAGCTAACAAACTCATCAAATCATCTGGTGATATGTCTAAATCAAATCGTTCGACAAATTCTTTACAGGAGCTCACGAAATCACGCCTCTCTGACTGTGAAAACATAATTATTGATGACCAAATCGTAACACGTTCCATTACATCTTCAGCAAAGGCTTCTTTGTTGATATGTTAGTCTGAAAGTACTAACAAGTTTGGTAGGTAAAAGTGGGGGTGATGACATAAATGCACGAAGAGCTTACGGCAGAGATTAGAGAGCTCAAAGTAGCAGCCAATAAGGAAAAACAGTTAAATGTCGACTTGAAGAAAGCCCAATCTCAGCTGCAGATTGACGATAGCGAAGCCAAGCGCCTTGGAAAAGAAATCATTCGTCGTAAGGATGAAGGAGAAGATGAAGAACCAGGATTTTTGAGAAATCTGGTAAGCAGCTTCACTGAAGTTCTTTTTGGCTCGGAAGCACTATCATCGCAAGATAATGTCATACCAATCAGAGCAATTGATAATCAAACTCTTCAACTACGTTATGCAAAGCTATCCAAGTCAGCAATACAACTCAAGGAGCAGGTAGCGAGCATTCAAAATGAACTCGACACACTTGGGAATCCGAGTAGTCGATATGAAGAGGCCATCAATCGAAAAGCCTCACTACTAATGAAAAATGATGATCAGTTTCGCCAGAGCTTTGAGGAACTCGCCAAGGCTTCTCAAAATGCCCTGGACAGTGAAATCATTTTAGAAAGCTCCATATTGGCTGCAACTGAAGCTATCGGTTCGCTCTCGGCTGCTATCTACAACGTAGACAACTTAGCGAAAGCCATAGCTCCAGCAAAGCTCAATCATGAAGAGCGGAAGAATGAGTTGAGATACGTTGCCGACTACGGCAGAGATGCTTGGGAAGAAATTACCAAGGCAGAGCTACTGTGGCAAAAAGTCTTGCACGGAGCTGAGTGCTTGGGCAGCAATCTTGGATGTTCATTCTCCTCCAGTGATTTTTTCGAACTACCCAACATGGCTGAACGTGAAATCAAATCCTCTGCTGCAAACCATCAAAAGGTGCAGGGTTTGGCAGCAAGATTAAAGAGAGTTGTGGATTGCATAGAAACATTCTTACCTCGATTGAATGAGAAATGGCTGCTCGTTCAAGGAGAGAGAATCAAATTTGAGACCCAACGCGATGAACTCGTGGAGAATGGCTGATTTCGTTCACAATCTGAACATCTGAGTCGTTCACTATCTGAACATTTTGTTCCAAGATTCCTTGAAACAAAGCTTTTAGAGCCATCTGATTATATGGCAACCATTTTGCGAGTGCCTTCTCTGAAGGGATCACAAAATGAAACACTTTCAACTCTTGTTATCATTACTTTTCATCCTTGCTCTATCGAACTCGCTTTATGCTCAAACTCCCAGAAATCTTAGAGTCATTTTTGAGTACAACCGTCAACAGTATGATTTGCTTCGCTCACAAGACATATTGTCGACAGTTTATGGTAGTAACTCGTCTGACTGCTTAGCAGCACGGATAGTTAGGATTGTCTCAAGTGATCCTAATACTGCAACCCACTTTCGCAGACTCTTGGCTCGTGCCTCAAGCCCTGTAACTATCCACATACACTATGATAATCCCGACCGACTCTTCGAAGGTGAACGAGTAAATTTGGCCGGTGTTGGTGAGAGACGGGTAAACGCCATCGATGGGCGTACAGACAGACTCGATTGGATGATTCAAAGGCAGTTTGTTCTTAGAAGAAGTGCTTCTACGAGAGTCTTCGGTCCTCCGAGAACCTTAACTGAAGAAGAACGCCAACGTGCGGAACGTTTACGTCAAGAATCGCTTACGGAAGAGAGAAATGGCTATAGATTTCACGTTTGGCCTCAGGCAGGAAACACTATTCACATGCCTCATCGACTGGATAACCGTCCCGGGTTGGAAGGATATGGTTCTAGCTCTTCGCGCCTTGCAGGTCTGTTGATCCATGAGTTGGCGCACACTCAGGACCGAACTGTGCTTACACGCGGCTCATACGGTTTGGACAATCGTCATTACCTATCTGAAATTACTACACCTACAGCTGCTTTCATCGAAGGTTGGGCGAACTATAACCAGTCCCTCGTCGATGGAATCAATAGAAGCAATGTCTTTG
>CAZXTJ010000165.1:0-13887 GCA_964643655.1 uncultured bacterium | reverse complement strand
TTCCATTAACGATGAAAGATCACTTTACTGCTGAGTTTTACTGTGTCACGGCACTTGTTGCCAAAGAAAGATTAGAACAATACAGAGAGGCCTATCACAGCGAAGAGCGGCTCAGTGTGGCGCAAGCCATGAGAAAACAGCTCTTACCTGTCGTTCATCACACTCCAGGTATCAAAGAATGGGACACTGCTTGTGCTGCTTATCTTGCGGCATTGAGATATCTCGAAACTTCCACTGCTAAAGATGAGGCAATAGAGTTTGCTGACTACTGTCGCAAAGCCAATCTAACGCAAAAACAGAAACTAAGTGCTTTGATGAAAGTGTCTGGTTTGTTAACGGCATATCGAGGTGTAGGCCTTCAGAACAACACGTTAGAACATCTAGATATATCAAAAAAGATGGCCTTGGAAGTGCTGTCTGAACTGCCTTCTAACGACAAGGTCAATCGATGGATAATCTACAGTCGACTGATAGGCGTAGAATTGAAACTGAGCAACTTCAAAGAGGCCAATGAATATCTCGACAAGGTCGCCAAGGAACAACCTCACAGAGTTGATACCTATGCCTTTTATTACATACGTGCAAACATCGAGGCTTATCAAGGCAATTACAAAAAAGCTGTATCGATTCTGAATGAGGCTCTGAAACTGGACATCAGCAGTAACGAGAGAAAAGATATACAAGACAGGTTGAGGGACTTGCGAGGTTTCGCAGTCTTTCAAAGTCCCAAAAAACTAAGAATGAAAGAAAAAAGATAAAGCTTGCCTAAAGCACCTGTAACATACGAAATCATTGAAGAACTGGGTCAGGGGGGAATGTGTGTCGTATACAAAGCTTGGCAATTGGCGCGCGGTCGCCTGGTTGCCCTCAAACTCCCCAAACCTACCCTTCTTGCTGACGTCGTAAGTCTTGAGCGCTTCATTCGCGAAGCACGCCTCAATAGCAGACTCAATCACGAGCATATAGTCAAAATTTACGAAATCGATGAAAGTGGTGGTGTTCCTTACATAGCCATGGAGTATGTGGACGGCGTAACTCTACTCGACATATTGCAGGCTGAACCCTCCCTGCCAATGACACTTCATCTATGTAAACAGATTGCCGCTGCTCTTAACCACGCACACAATAAAGGCGTCATTCATCGTGATTTAAAACCTTCCAACATTCTCGTCGACTACTCACTCAATGTACGTGTGGCCGATTGGGGTATGGCAAAAGCTCTGAACGATAGTCAAGGATTGACCAAAACGGGTATGATCCTTGGCACTCCTGATTACATGGCGCCAGAACAATTAAAGGACGAAGAGCTGACTCATAAGACTGACCTATATGCACTAGGTTTGATTGTTTTTGAATTGGTTACTCACAGACAGGCCTTCACAGGTGAAACCTTGGCCGAACGTGTTGCTGCACGTTTGCGGAAAGCCCCCCCTCTCATCTCTGACTTTTACCCTGAAGTGCCATCAGTACTTGTTGATTTGACTGCCCGTTTATTACTGCACAATCCAAGTGATAGACCTGAAGATATAAAAGAAGTTCTACTGTCTCTAGAAGAGACAGAGGAAGCACTAAAGAGCGGCGATGCACTTGCTCGACAAGGTGCCACGATTAAGGTGGCAAAAAGTGCTCTGGAGCAAAGACGTGATTCATCTAGTGACGACTCTTCTCACTTTCCCCTTCCTTCATCAGTACGCCGACGCACACCAGGCAAAAAAGAACAACTTCGTTTACTAAGCATCGGTGGAGCGCTTTTAATGTTCGTCCTATTCGCTCTATTCGCCTGGAACAAAGTGATGCAAAGTAAACCGAAAGTGCAAACAAGAACAGACGCAAAATGTACTGCTAAACTTCTCTCTCTGACTGAACTCTACCTTAGTTGCCGTTATCTTCCAGCAGGAGAATACGAAGTAACATTAGAACGAGGCGACAAAGAGCTAGCTCAGCCCAAGCAAACTTTTACGGTTCCGCCCCAAAAAAACCAGATATCCACTTATGTAAAGCTACCCAAGGGAGCGGACAACATCAAACTGACAATCACTTCTCTCAGTTTGAAAGAAAACATTTATCTGACCACCAATCGTGATAGCTACGTCGATGAATTGCTGAAACCCCTCGATAGAACCAATGAAGCCTCTCTTGTGCGTATTGCCAGACCCTTGGCCACCTTTCGTTCGCAAGGAGGCAGAAAACCGGGTGAAGATACACAAGCTCGCTTGCTCGAGCTCATAGAACCTATAGGGTTGGACAAACCGTCTCTTGTTGCAATCGCCAAGAATATCAAGGGCCTCGGCAAAATCCCTCTGGGGTCACTAGTGGCACGACGTTTGTTGATCTTGCGTCGCCTAGAATCTCTGCTGCAGGAAAAACAGTTTCAGCCCCTTCCCTGGGGTGCCATCTCTCCACATCTAAGCTGCCGCTATTTTCATGTGGACTTTCATCGGACTGGTGTAAAAAGTGACACCATACTGCCACTTCCAGCCTTGCGTGGCCGAGAAGCCAAGGGCACTTTCAAGAAAATGAAACCTAAAGGTTTCATCCGATTGGCAACACCGCGCAGGTTAGCTGTCATGGATAATCCAGATGCAAAAAACTCATTATCCAAGCTATTGAGAAGCGATGGCAGTGTTGATTTGGTTGAGTTTGAGTTTCAAATTGAGGAAAACTTCTCACCTTGGCCGCCTCAACGAACAAGATTGTCCTTCACTTGTTACTCTCTTTTTCCTGACTTCGAAGTTACCTTTGTCATTAATGGCAGTCCCTTAATCATTCACAACTACGCAGGTATCATGAAGGTTTCTTCTACCGATGCATTGGACGCCAAACACTGTTTTGTTGCCGACATTCCACCAGCTTTTGTCAAAAGAGGAAAAAACACAGTATCCCTGTCTTGCCAAGACTTGCCAGGGGCAAGAGCAATGAACAGACTATCCCTCTGGTCACCTCTTTACCTTTTGTTTGACGCTTCTGGTCTTGAAGATAACTAGATCAGCTATTTGCTATCTGACCTTTCAGCTCTGCTGCATACTGATCGGCATTGAGCCCTACGAGTAAATGAACGACACCGTCGGGAAAGTGTTGAATACCATAAACTCCAGCCTGTTCAAGGAATGGTTCATCAAAAGCTCTTTCATCCTTGACGACTAACCGCAATCTTGTCTCAGCGCAGGCACAGATGTCTGACACATTCTCAGCGCCACCTAATCCCGTTAGAAAGTCTCGTGCTTTGTCTGCAGCTTGAGGGTCTCTCAACTTTGCACGTTTTCCAGCAGGTGCAGATGAATGGTGAGTAACAGTAATGTCGACTTCATCAGCTTCTGGTCCAGCCGTTTTGAGATACTCTTCCATATCTGTTTTCAGATTTTCTGAGCGCGTACCAAAGATGGCTTGAAGACCATTTCCCACAACAACGACACCGGCAGCACCCATTTTTTTCAAGGTGTCTCTATCAACCTTGTCAACATCAATGACTGCAATGCGAAGTCTTGTAATACAAGCATCGAGACTCTTGATGTTCTTTCTTCCACCAAAGGCACGCACAAGACGTGCAGCCATTGAGTCAAGGGAACCTGCTCCGCCTGTTCCCGCCTCTTGCTCTTCTCTGCCAGGAGTTTTTAGATCCCAGGCCATAATTGCAGTTTTGAAAACGAAGAAATACAAGAGGGCAAACAAGGGGCCAACGATGAGTACCAACTCAGGTTTCGTGTCTTGGGCATAATAAAGAATGTAATCGATTGCACCATGAGAAAAGGTGAAACCAAGCTTTACACCAAGGACAGAAAAGAGCGCTTGGCAGCAACCGGCAAGCAAGGCGTGAATTCCATACAAAGCAGGGGCTACGAACATGAAGGAAAACTCGATTGGCTCTGTTATGCCCGTTAAAAAGGAAGTAAGTGCGGCAGATATCATTATGCCGCCAATGCGTTTCTTGTTCTCAGGACGAGCGCAGTACCACATTGCCAATGCAGCAGCTGGTAGTCCCCACATTTTAAAAAGGTATGCGCCACCGAGAATGCCTGCTGTTTTGTCGCCAGCGAAAAACCTGGTGATGTCTCCAGTGACTACATCGCCGGCAGCAGTGGTGAAGCTACCCATTTCAAAAAAGAAGGGCACGTTCCAGATGTGGTGCAAGCCAAAGGGAATCAACAATCTCTCTATGAAACCGTAGGCAAAGACTGCCCCTGTTGGATTGCCATAGGCTGCATAAGCAGAAAAGGCCCGAATGCCCTTACCAATTGGCGGCCAGAGAAGGGACAAGGCTGCACCAAGAGCAGCTGCTGCAACTGCAGTCACAATAGGCACAAAACGTTTTCCTGAAAAGAAACCCAAATAAGGGGGCAGCTCAATTCGATAATACTTGTTAAACAGGTAAGCAGCCACGGCACCGATCAAAATCCCACCAAAGACTCCAGTCTCCAGTGATTTAATGCCCATTATTGCTTTGGTATCGATGCCACGATAGTTAGCCAAAATACCCATGGTTGCAAGCAGCACAACGTGTCCTACAGTGGCAGAAAGGGCAGCAACACCATCGTTGTTCGACAATCCTAGAGCCACGCCAATGGCAAAAATGAGAGGCAAGTTGCCAAAAATTACGTCGCCAGAGGCTTTCATAATGGCAAAAACGATTGCAAACTTGGCCAACATAGGCGAAGCATCTTTGGCCACGGCAAGTTTGTGCAATGTAGTGCCCACACCCAACATTATGCCTGCTACAGGCAAGACCGACACGGGCAACATGAGGGATTTACCAATCTTCTGCAAAATCGCAAATGCATCTCTGAATATCTTCATTGGTTCCCTCCTTTCAGTCCAAAGCAGGAACGAGTGCTCGGACCTCTTTGGCAGTTGCTAACTGAAGAGCCTTTTCCGCAAGCTCTTTACACTCTTTGAGAGTCATTCGTCTTATGACCGCTTTCACTGTCGGAATAGATGGAACGGATACACTCAACTTGTCGACTCCTAATCCAACGAGAATTGGCACAGCTGAAGGATCAGAGGCTATACCTCCGCAGATCGAAACCTTTTTCCCATGTTTGTGAGCACCTTCAATTGTCTTCTCAATGAGACTCAGGACTGCCGGATGAAGGGCGTCTATCTGTGGCGCCAATTTGGCATGTCCACGATCCATGGCAAGTGTGTACTGTGTTAAATCGTTTGTCCCAATAGAGAAAAACTCTGCCTCACGAGCAAAAAGTTCACTGCGAACGGCTGCCGCAGGTACTTCGACCATAATTCCAGCAGGGATTGAATCTTGTCCCAACTTTTCAGCTTCCTCATCGAGCATTTTTTTCGCTTCACGAAACTCATCTAGGGAAGCGATCATTGGGAACATCACTTGCAGACCACCCTTTGCGCCTGCACGCAAAATTGCTCTTAGGTGTTTTCTAAAAAGCTCTGGCCGATTGAGACAAACACGAATGCCTCGTTCTCCAAGAAATGGATTCTCTTCTTCGGGAATAGGTAAATAGGGAAGAGGTTTATCGCCACCGACATCGAGAGTACGAACGGTCAGTGGTTTATCTTTACCCAGTGCATCGACAGTTTTCTGATAAGCCTCATATTGTTCATCTTCTGAAGGTTCTGTTTGTCGCTCGAGAAACAAAAACTCCGATCGCAGAAGTCCAGCACCTTCGCCACCAAGTTTCACAGCCTCTTCCGCATCCTTAGCGCCACCAATATTGGCAACGACGAGAACTTTGTGATCATCTTTTGTCACCGCAGGCTCTAGAGCAGAAGCAAGCTCCTCCTCACGTCTCTTTTTCATACGAATGAGACGTTCTTGAACCTCTTTCATCTCTTCTTCGGCTGGAGAGAGCCGCAGAGTGCCAGCACCGCCATCAAGAATGACGGAAGTACCATTTTCTACATTGAGAGCACATGCTTCCAAACCAACAATGGCTGGCAAATCCATGGATCTTGCGATGATTGCCACATGGGAGGTTGCCCCACCACCAATGGTGCAGAACCCCTTCACTCGTTTCCTGTCCAAATTTGCCGTATCTGAAGGAGTCAAATCCTCGGCAATAATGATGGTGTTTTCTGGATAATCACATGTCTCTTCTACAGCTCCAGTGAGAATTCTCATTACCCTCGTGCCAACGTCACGAAGATCATTTGCTCTACCAGCCAATAACTCATTGTCGAGAGAAGCCAACACACCAGCATGGGTTTCGTAAGCACAACGCCAGGCTCCTTCTGCGCTTTTGCCTTTGGCAATGGCTCCTGCTGCAATTTCAATGAGATCGGGATCATCGAGCAACTCACGGTGGGCAGAAAATATTTCTGCCTTACTTGGGTCGTCCTCTTTTTTTAGTCTCTCCTGAAGAGCTTCTAGCTCAATCTTCGCTTCTTCCAGAGAACTATCCAAGCGTTTGCGCTCTGTATGGGGATCCTCTGCAGTGTCAATGAACTCTATTTCTGTTCTACGAAGCTGAAAGACTGTTCCTACAGCCAAACCAGCAGATGCGCGAAGTCCTAAAAGAAGGTTGGGATCACCTGACCTGGGGAAATCTTCGATTTCCCTCTTTTCTTTCTTCTCTTCCTTCTTCTCTTCTTTCTTTGCGACGGGAGCTTCTGTTCCTTCTTCGCCAAGACCATCGCGCATTTGTTTCAGCAAATCATCAATAGCTGCTTGTGCATCAGTACCTTGAGCTTCGAGAGATACTTTGTCGCCATGTTTCACATTGAGCCCCATAAGGGCAACGACACTCTTGGCATTAGCAACACTGTCACCACGGCGCAAAGAAATCTTTGCTTTGTATTGTTTTGCATTATTGGCCAAAACAGCAGAAGGTCTTGCGTGCAGTCCTGCTGGATTGGGCACGACAATGGCCTCCGAAGTGATCAAAGAGCCGCTATCTGTACTCCTGTCCTCCTCGGAAGCACCAACTTCCAACTCGAGAATAACAGTATCACCAGCGGTAACCTTGCCAGCCGTGTAACTGACTGAAGTAAGCAAGTCACTATTCGTAATGACAATTTGCGTTAACAAGCTGCGAGCCTTTTGGGCCACCAAATCAGCTTCAAACTCAATCAGTTCATCGCCTGGGGATACTTTGTCACCTACTTTGACCTTCGTCGTAAAACCCTCACCGCGCAATTTCACAGTATCGAGGCCAATGTGCATCATTACTTCAACACCCTCGGGAGATTTTATGGTTAAAGCGTGACCAGCTGGATGAATATGCATAATCTCCCCGTTACAGGGAGCTATCAGCAGAGTAGTCGTTGGATCAACTGAGATACCGTCACCTACGAGTTTTTGCGCAAAAACAGGATCTGGCACCTGCTCGATTGGCACTAAATAACCAGAGAGAGGTGCCACCAAGCCCAAAGTAGATGCTTTTGTCATCGAAACTCCTTGTATATCATCAGGATTGTCCTAGAGATTGAAACTTATGGTACTTCAGTTTCGGCAATGATGGGAATGAAGAAACTGATGTAACGTATGAGTAATGAAGGAGAAAAAAGAGAAACTGTCCATTGATGAACGCTTCGACTGCCAAGAAATCTTGGGAGAAGGTGCTTTCGCCATTGTTTATCGTGCCTTCGACTGCAAGAAAGAAAAGCTAGTTGCACTCAAAGTACTGAAAGATCAAGCTGGACAACATTTGAAACGTTTTCGTCGCGAGGGTGAATTGCTCTCTTCTCTCCATCACAGAAACATCATTGAAATCTACGACATGCAGTTGGACAGACAGCCTGCATTCATTTCTATGGAGCTACTCAAAGGCCAACCTTTGGATAGAATTCTAAACCACGGGCCACTTCCCATAAGTAAAGCCGTCAGTATTGCACGACAGTTAGCTTCTACCCTGGCGCACCTCCACAAGCGTTCTGTCTACCATCGCGACGTTAAACCAGAAAACATCATAGTAGAGGTAAACAGAGTCGTTTTGATGGACTTCAATTTGGCTCTACCGACAGATGGAACAATGTTGACAGCCACAGGTGAGCTATTGGGAACTCCTCGTTACATTGCCCCTGAAATCTGGAAAGGTGCCCCTGCCAGGGAAAACGCCGATACCTACGCCCTCGGCATGGTCCTTTATGAAATGGTTGCTGGCAGAGAGATCTCTTTTAATGCTCCCATTCCCGGTGCAAAAGAATGGCAGAAGTTACCTGCTCCGTCTCAATACAATGAAGAAGTTCCTCAACAACTCGATGTTCTCATATCACGGGCTATTGCTCCAGACCCTAAGAAGCGATTTCGGAACTGTAGTGCTCTCGAAAATGCTCTCAAGAGCGGTTTTACAAGAGAAAAACGAACCAAACAAAAAGCAGAAGCCAAAACTCCCCAAAACAAACCAAAGAAGAAATGGCCTCTACTCATACTTCTGCTACTCTTTTCCACTTTGCTCTACTTTCACGTCCACATGAGCAAGCATAGTGTTCGTGACAATCTGGCCATAGAATTCTGTCCATTATCGTCAGGATTTTTTTGCCAATTTCCCAAATCAGGCTTCAAGGACAGTCCCCATTGGGAGCTTTGGCAAGAAAAGGAGCTTCTGTATCAAGGGAACTGTCAGAAGAAGGGTAACAACTTCTTTGCGCAAGCCACTGAAATAGAGAGTTCTGTTGTAGAACTCACTTTTAGACTTCTATCTTCTGGCAAGACTGTTTATGAACGGAAATTCATCCGCCCAAAGAGTAACTTGGCTACTCCCTTCAGCTGCCGACTAGGGCAACGTTTCATAGAAATTAGCTGCAAGTTACATGGCCCAGCAGCCATTGAATATTCTCTTCATTGGTTATCCATCGAAAAGAAAGAAACTCTTCGCAGCCGCAAGGAGAACTTGAGAGTAAGGGCACCTAAAGGAGGAAAAAACTGCCACATCAAATGCAAAGTTGGTTCTTTTCTATTGGCTGAAGAAACAGTGCAGTTAACACTCGCAACCAAAGTTAGTAACACTTCCTTCGGCTTTTTCAGTCATTCATCTGCCATCGTAACGGAAGGTTCTTTTCTCTGTATTCCCAATGATGTCAACGATATCTATTGTTATAGAGCAGTTCCTTCCTCAAAAGGCACCACTCTTGAGATGGCCTGGTCGGCTTCTTTTGGTCCCCTCACACCTTGCCGACATGTGAGATTGATAGCCGATGACAAGGGTGGAGCATTTGTTCTTACCAAAAGAAAAGGTTTCATCAATGTGTTGCGAATGGACATTCGCAAACGTTTGACTATGGAAATACAGCCTGAATTGGGCACTCTACATACAGAGTGGACTACGGCTTTATCAGCTAATCATCCATTACAAACAAAACTGATACCTACCAATGAAGGCTCTCTTTATGTTTTCGCTGCAAACACCGAAGGTCAACTGCAGCTATTGAAACTCAAAAAGGGAGGGAAAGTCTCAAAACTCGAGCTAGGACAGCCAAAACCATTGGCAATCATCGCGGCGACTCTTTGGGACAAAAAACTGACTGCACTCACCTATTCAGGTAATAAGCTACAGCTCCGAAGCTGGGCAGACAAACCAAGGCTGCAAGTCATTGGAGAACACATTCGCCACAAAAAACTCACCAGACTGTTTCCTCTTTCACCGAAAACCCTACTTTTACAAAAAGATGAGAATCTCTCTTTGATAAACCAAAAGAGCGGAACAAAGCTCGAAGTAGAGAGTCTTCCTGCCTTACCTGAAACAAAATCTTGGGAAGTGGCAAAACCAATGCTGGGCTCTGAGCAGCGGCTTGCTTTCATCTATGTTCGTTCTGGCATCTCCGCCAAGGGAAAGAGAAAAGAAAAAGCAAAAGAGGACTTTCAGATAGCAGGAGAAGTGGTACAGCTAACATATGACTTGTCTCAGAAACCAACAGAGGTCAAGTCTAGATTGCTTGGCAGAGCCGTCATCTTCAACGACAGAACTCTTCGCGTCTATCGCAGGGCAAGCACTGACAAGTTCTTCATACAACCTGCATTTGAAAGTGTTTACGTCTTCACCAAAAAAGAGCTGAACCTTGTCGACAAGATTCAGCTCTTTCAATCCAACTCAGATGTTTTTACTCTTTCAGGTGCTCTACTCCTAGGCCCCAATCAGTACGGCATTAGAATCTTGGATTTGGTCGACTACTGAGTCACTCTTAGATGGTGACTGTGGCTCCATCGAGATGGAATTGGACACTCTCAGACGCTCTGACCCTGGCAGCAGGATATGGAGCCTCTTCTCCCAAACGAGTGATCTGCTCAATGATGTGAGCCTTATTATCCCCTGCCACAACAAAATAGACGCTTTTGGCTTTGGTGAAAGCCGTGTAGGTCAATGTCACTCTAGCCCTTGTTGTTGCACTTGCAGGTGCCTGCCCCACAGTGACCAAACCATCTGTCTCCTCCAAAGCTGGTGTCCCTGGAAAGAGTGAGGCTGTATGACCATCAGTACCGATGCCAAGAACAATCAAATCAAAGTGATCATTTTGGAGCAGGAATGATTTGAGCAGCTCATCATATGCTTCAGCCCACTCCTCGCAGCCCCCGATTTCACAAACCATTGGATGGACGTTGTCAGTAGGGATAGGAACCTTGGACACCAAATCTTGGTAAGCCAAACCAAAGTTGCTGTCTTTGTGTTCCTTGGGCACCTTTCGCTCGTCGCCCCAAAATAGATGGACCTTGCTCCAGGGCATTTCAGAGATAAAGGGCTCAGAGGCAAGTGTCTGATGAAGCAGACGTGGGCTGGAACCACCAGAAAGAAACAGGCTGAAAACACCATTTTCAGCCACTGCTCCCTTTGCCATCTCAACTATCTCAGCAGCCAACTGATGGGCCATTTCCTTTTTATCTATATGTTTAAAAAGCTCAAGATTGCTCATTTTCTCTTCCTCTTTTCTCTACCCATTATAGAAAGAAGCTTCCTACGTAGTACGATAGGGACAGCAAAGTCAGTCTATGAATGGAGGAGCCGTGAAAACAGCTTTTGTCGTCCAAGTGGGGGAAAACAAGGACGCTCTCGAGGCCAAACTTCGTAGTATCGGCGAGATGGGCTTTATGGGAGTGGAATTGGTGCTCACAGAAGCCGACGAAAATGATGCTGAGCGCTTGCGTTTACTCTGTGCTGCAGCCCATCTGGAGATTGCTGCATTAAACACTGACGGAGCAGCCCTCCTAGACGGACTCTCACTTACTTCTCCAGATGAGGAGCTGCGCCAAGGAGCCTTGGAGCGTTTGAAGAACTTCATAGAAATTGGCGAAAAGCTGAAGTGTCCTGTCACAGTTGGTGCCCTCATGGGAAGTGGACTGACAGACGATTGGGTACGCACGATTGCTGATGGAGAACGCCATTCTGATGCTTTGCTCTGGTTTCAAGAGTCCATCAATGAATCAGCAGCCAAACTAAAAAAGGGCGGCTGTCCCTGTTTGCTTGTGCAGCCACTCAATCGATACGAAACATCTGTAATCAATACAGTTGATGAAGGTTTGGCTTTCCTCAAAGAACTTGGCAATCCTCGGGTCAAACTACAGCTCGACACTTTTCATATGAACATAGAAGAGGCAAACATCGCGTCGGCTATTTCAAGAGCAGGAAGACACATAGGTCTCATCCATCTCATCGATAACAATCGCCACGCTTTGGGAACAGGCCATATGGATTTCAAAACCATCGTCCGAGGTCTTCGCAGGATTGGTTATGATGGTTTTGCTGTTGGAGCCGATATTTCAGAATACTCTTTGGCCAACAGTGCAGAGGACACCCTCAAAGCCATGGTCAATCTGGACCTTTGGGTGTCACAGAGCCAACGCCAGCAGAGTTTCACTTGCAAAGATAGTGGTTAAGCCTTGCAAAGGTGGGCTTGTTCTCCAGCATCTTCAACCAGAAGTCGGCCACTGTAGTGCTTTCTCCATTCTTCAACATCTATTGTTGCTGGATCTCGATATGAGAGACCCATCTGAAGACAGGTCTCTTCGTCAATGCCTGTAGCCAAAGTGACATTTATGCGAGCCTTCTCTTGCCCATCAATCCAACTCCCTGCCCCACGAACATGGGTTGAATGAGCCAAGACACCTCTTGGCACGTGAGCAAATCGTTGCTCTTGAAACAGGAAATAGTCGCGCACGTGGTATCCGATTTCTCTAATGAGCTCGTCATGGGCAAAGGAGAGAATCTTCAAATGAGGGGCATAAACAATCAAATCTCCACCATCTAGAACAACGGATTCGAGCTTATAGATTGCTTTTGCGCCAGTCCACAAGTCTTCATACTTTGTAGATGGAATGGAGAGAATAGACTCGTATGGATGGTCGTGCCAAACTACGTTAAGTTGTGCTGAAAGCTCCGTTGCCTTTCGCCAAGCCTCTTTTGTTCGACCGACGAAACAGCCTTTGAGCTCTTTTCCCGCCATTACAAGATTAATGTAGGTGATTGGTTTGCGAATCAACAGAGCTGCTTCATCTATCAATTGGCGTACAGGAGTGTCTTGTTTGCCCAGTATATCTAGATTGGTCACCAATGCCCCTAGCCAATGAGAAACATCAATGATTTCGCGTCCAGCCAAACCTGGGAAAAAGTACTTGTTGCTACCAGAGAAACCAACAACTTCGTGGGGAAAAACAGGACCAATGATTATGAGATGGTCATAGTCCAAAACCCGTTTATTAATGGTGATGGGAACATCTTCAGCCAACAGTCCTTTGGATATCTTTTTGAGTTTATCAGCTGAAATTTTGCCCAAGAGAGTGAGCTCAGCAGAAAGATCCCATTGGTGGTTAAAAATTCGGACTCCTGGAAAGCGTTCCTGGCGCTCCTTTTTGTCCAATCCTACCAATTTTGACACCTCATCTTCTGAGGGCTGCCGATGAGTTCCCAAAGCCACAATAAAGTCGACTTTGCTTCCGTCTTTGAGGAATCTTTCGCACAAGATGGGGAAAAACTTGTCAATAGGAGCTGTACGAGTCAAATCGGGCACGATGACAAGAATGTTGCTTTTTGCAGGTGGGAACTCTGATTTCGCCTCATTCAAGAGCCTTTTTAGCTCCATTTCGGACAGATTTGCATGCAAATTTGAAAAAGATGAAACCATTTCTTCCCTCCAATCCCTTCCTTTTATATAATGTCGACGCAATGGAAAGGACATTATCGGCCCATTTTTATAAAAGTTTGAACTTTTTTCACATGGGGGGGTATACACTTTTCGATTCCACTGTTATACTTTCAAGCTTTTCACAAGAGCAACTTAGAAGAACTTTAGTACGGGTGTAGTGAGTTACTCTCATTTTTTGTGACAGGAGGCGGGTATGAAGAAGGTCACTTTCATCGTCTTGGCCCTAACCGTAATGGCTAGTGGTCTATCGGCTAAGGAAATTATCCTAGATGCAGGCCGTGGTGCCGTAACTGGGGTAAAATTGGCAGCTGACGAAATCTTGGCAACAGGCGGCGCAGCCCTCGGCTTTGAGGCAAACGTCACCAAAATCGTTGCAACAGATCTCGAGACCCCACAAGGAACGTTCACTCAGTTGACCATTCCTGGCTACCAGCACAGTGCCACCATCGGTGCACCGAGCTTGCCAGTTATGAACAAACTAGTTGAAATTCCATTCGACGCCAAAGTCGAAGTCGAAGTAATCGATAGCACTATCGAAACCCACAAACTGGCTGACTTGGGTATTGAGAACAAAATTATGCCTCGTCAGGCTCCTCAACCCAAATCTGGCGTAAAAGTACCTTTCGCTTTCGAAAAACGTGCTTACAACGTCAAAGGGTTCCATCAGAATCCCATCGCCTCCGTTGAAAAAATCGGTGCTTTGCGCCACGTTAACTTGGCACTGTTGACCATCTCTCCTGTTTCTTACGATCCAGTTGCTGGTCAGGTCGAGTTCTATAACAACATCAAAGTTCGCCTTCACATCACTGATGGCAATATGAAGAAAACCATGGACATCAAACAGTCCTACGG
>CAZXTJ010000164.1:0-13892 GCA_964643655.1 uncultured bacterium | reverse complement strand
CTGTTACAGCGACTTGGACTTGGACAAGCTTGCCTTGGAAACAGTCAGAGCTGTCATACCATTTGCCCGCGATGAAAATCTGGAGAACGCATTTTTGACAGCATTGTTCAACGGAGTAAAGCTATCCGTCAAAGCAGGAAAACGAGGAGAGGCTTTAACACTTCTCGAGGAAGCACAGAAACTCAACTGGGATTATCACCATGAAATTGCATGTTCGACAGCAAAGGTTCTTTTGCTGGCTTCTATACCAGAACCTGCTCAGTCAATTTACCTAAGGGTAATTTCGAGTTATCGTCTAGACGACAGCAGAATAGATTTTCGTCGGTCCTTGTCTCAATCGAAAGCATTCATCGGTTTAGCCCTGATAAGCAAAAAACAGAATGATGGCAAAAACTCCCGCTTGTATGCTGGTCAGGCAAAAGCAATACTCGAAGGTCTTCCTAGAAAAGTGGGATTGGATGAGAGACTGATGTTGGAAACACTTCTCTAAATCTCATCGTTTTCTGCCAAAAAGTTTCTTGATACCTGTGTAGATGACTGCGGCAGGTGCCAATGGAGTAAACAAAGCAGCACCACCGATGATAGCCCCGTTTTTTACCCCCTTTGAAGAGAACTTGTACTCTGGCTTATCAGTCGTGCCAGCAAGGTGAACTTTAAAATCGAAGTACCTTCCACCTTCGATGAGCGATAACAAGCGGTGTCCTTTGGACATGACTCTTCGATTTAGGCTGACCTTTAATGTACCATCGAGCTTCTTGTTGAAACTGACACCAACTTTTCCACGAGCATTTCCTCTATTTGATTCTACAAGAATGTCGTAAAAAGCCAATCGACTCTTGACCAGCTTGACTTGCGACTTTAGGGTTTGGAAAGAAATGCCTATGAGATTTCTCAACCCATATTCTTTCTCTATTCGTCGTAACTCATCTAGTTCGACTATCTTTCCCTTTTTTACTGATAAATTGCCAATTCCCGTAAAGCTAGTTGGGTCGCCTTCATTACCTTTGAAGGTGACCTTCACATAAGCCAAACCGCGAATGTCGTTCTTCTGCGTTAGCTGTTCTCTAAAGAACATTTTTAAGTCAACTGCATGAAATTTGACCGTTCCATCCCACTTGGCTTTCCGTCCCGAATAGCGAGCCAAATCCATGACGAATGCGCCACCGTGATAACTTCCCCTCATGTCTTTGAGGAGTATCTTGCCTTTGCTCAATCGTAAGTTCGTTGCGATGGAATCTGGTTCATATAAAATATTGAAGCCACTCAATTTGTAATAAATACGGGCATTACGAATGACTACTCTGCTATTCAAAACAATGTTTGGCGGAGCTCCGACCAAAGAGCCATCGGCTTCGAGTCCACCGGCCAGAGAAAAGGATGGAATGGCTAAATAGGTGGCCAGTTTTTTCGCTTTTGCTTTTCGTAGAGATATTTTCAATCCTAATGAAGTCTGAGGGGATAGTTGAATTGGACCTCGCGCTGAAAGCTCTCCACCAAAAGCACCTGCTTTTGCTTTGGTAACCTCCATTCTCCACCCTCCTTTGTGTCTGGACAAAGAAGCAGATAGAGAAAGACTATCAAAGGCTTGCTGATAACCTTTACCACTGGCCTTGAAGTAGGTATTCAGCTTTGGGCATTTCACTAACATTTTCACTCTTGGACGCCAGAAAGTACCTTCTAACAAACCTTCAACTCTCAGACGACCTCGACCAGAAAAGTCATCGGCACCAATGAGCTGACAGAGTCTTTTTGCATCTATGTTCTCCAAGAGAAAGCGGATATCGTGTTTTATCGTGGGCGAGAGAACATTCACACCAGAAGCTGCAATCTTTCCATCATTGTGAGTCAAGGCTTTCAGCTTCTTCAAATGTAGACGCTGTGATTTGCCTTTTTCTGTATAAATAAACTCTGCAGCAAATTTGGAAAAGGGGAATGAATAAAGCCTTGCACCAGGAAAATTGACTCGGCAATGAAGCTTGGTCACTCCACCATCGAGCTTTAAACTGCCTAAAACAGAACCTTTACCTTTAGCCTCCACTTTATCCACTTCTACAAAATCCAGCAAAGACATCAAAGAGATGTTTGCCAGCTTGAAGTCCAATTCTGCCTTCTTACAGTTTCCTTTATTCTCGTAATCTGCAGAAAGTGAGAGGCGTCCACCTTGCCTAAATGTTGCAGTTACATCTTTGGCTGAGAGGGAAAATTGATTCTCCCGCCAGGAGAGTTTGCCTGCTCCCTTGCTTTTCCCCAAATTGAGTCTAAAACTGCCGCTTTCATCCTTATCGAAGTAGCTGCGTGGAACTGTCAAAAAAGCCTTCTGCGGGACTGTCAAAACAAACTGGGCATCTTTTTTGCCCCTCTCCCACTGAATGGTTCCATCGAGATCAATGCGACCGCCAGCCGCCATATTGATTGTGGGCAAGAGTTTAGTAATTGCAGCGCAGTGGACACTGCTGCATTCAATACTTAAATCTCCACCATTATTATTAAATTTGCCTTTGGTTTTTACCTTGGCTTTTTCATCGAGCTGCAGCGATGCAGACAAAGTAATGTAGTCACTCTGACTATCACTATAAACTCTAATGTTGCCTCTTTTTAATGGAACGGTTCCATTATTTCCTTTGATTCTCGTCTCTTTCACAGACATAACAAAGGTATCGGCTCTATAGTCGTTTTTGCGTTCGAGGAAGGCTTTCACTCTCATTGGTGAAACAGGAAGTGGTACGTCTTTGGAGACAACTTTCCGACCAGCCATTATCTCTTCAATGGCAGATAGAGTAACACCCTCCACAAGTACTGATAGCTTGGAGTATTTGTCACCAGTACGCTGATACCTACCGTCACCGCTCAAGCTAAGTTTTTCGTTCAAATTTGCTGAGAAACTCTTGAGTAAAACAACTTCTCCCTCTGTACCGATGTCTAACTTCAGGTCGGAAAATGCACCAAGGTACTTTTCTTTCTCCTTTTGGTAGAAAAAACGAAGATTGTCACTAGCAACATTGGCCACAAACTCATGACTATCTTTTGAAATGACACCTTCGATATGTAGAGGCCCCGCTAGAGAAAATCCTGGTAGGCCAATGATGCCAGTGAGAGCTTTTGCATCTATTGCTGAACCAAGCACACGAAAATCACCGCTGCCTAGTGGTTCAACTGCCAGAGTTCCTTGGCATATCTTTGCTACGACAGCACCAGAAAAAGGAGCTGGCAAAGTACGTCTTAGGTCTACTTCCAATGCTTCCACGACCATGGGTTGAGAAAGGCCTGGAATGGTCAATTCGATAGTTTCATTCTCCGTTTTTCCTTTGATAGAAATTGAGCTGCTTTTACGTGAATAACTAGTCGAAATGGAGAGTGGTTTAGCGTGACTCACTCCACGACACAACTCTGGAGGAACTTGGTTGGCAAGGAATTCAATCAAAGAGATAGAAACGTCAATGTCCTTCAGCGATGTAAGACTTCCTGCAATCGAACAGGAGCGAGCAAAAGCAAGGTATCGTTCAAAGGAGGGCTGACCTTTTACGTCAATGTGAACACGTTTGTCTCTATGGACAACATCCGCAGTGAGCGATGAAATGGTCAATGGTTTGGGCAACCACGGACTCTTGATGCGAGCTTCTCCATCGTGGATGACTACCGACGGTATTGCTCCACTCCCCTTATTTTCCCCCTTGAAAATACCCTCAAGATTGTTTGAGCCATCAGACCTCTGATAAAAGTTTAACCTTGGTCGATAAAAAACAGCCTTTTCTGGCTCAATTGCAGGTGGCCACAGAGAGACATCAAAAGCAACGGAGAGTCGAGCACAGGAAAAGACCTCTTCCTTATCTCTTTTTACTAAAATCTGGTCCACAGAGACAGACAGGGGAAAAAAGGCGATTTTTACTTTTCCAGCATCAACTTGACCATCAACTCTTGCCTTAATTGAAGCTAGGTGGTCGTTTACTACTGGTTCGACAATCCAAATTGTTGTGAGGTATAGAGCGAATCCCAGCAGAAAAAGAGCGCCAGCCAACACTTTCAGATTGAACCACTTGCTCACTTTTCAGCCTTTCCCAATGCGATCATAAGGTGCAATCGACTTACGTTCAAGGCGTTGTCATCATCCTTTTACCAACAAAATCCATATTTTTTCCTGCGAAATCAGGCAAAAGAAGCAATAAGGGATCAATAATATCTATTGGGGTGACTCACTCCACGCTAAAAACATAAGGAGGACGCAGATGAAAAAGTTAGCTCTGACTCTAATCATAATTGGAATTGTCGTGTTTTCTTTCCACGTCAGACCCAATAAGCGTCCATCTGGTATGAGAATGGCTGTCAGCGTTTTGACCTTTGGTACCTTCGATGGCGCAATCCAGCTTGGCAGATTAATAGGGCTTTCAGCCCCTGAAAAGGACCTTGATGTACGTTGGCTCAACCATATGAATAGAGCTCAACGGAAAAGAAGCAAGTTTCGCTTGAAACCTGCTTATCGCCAGCTAAAACGAGCAATGAAAGTGGCCAAAAGCTTCTCTGGCAAAGACCCACGCAGAAAGGAGACCCTCTGGAAATCTGCTGAGGTAGCTAGAGAACTAGCTCGTTACAGTGAAGCTGAGAAATACTTGCAGGAGTACATCAGAGTTCAAAAGTTAACAAAAGGCAATGACCTTGAAGTAGCAAAAGCCATGAATATGATTGCTTCCACTCGACTGCAGCAAGCAATTCACTCACGCCGAGGAGTGGGAGAGCTCATTGACAAAACAGAAGCCCTTTTGAAAAAGTGCACCGGCAGTCTTCACTCAGAGCGAGCTACTATCCACCACAATCGAGCAATGATCCACCATTATCGAAAAGAGTTCCGCAAAGCTCAGCGGCTGTACCTCTTGGCCCTGACTATGAGACAACAGACGCTTGGTGAAGATTCACCAATCACTGCAGAGACTTATGGAGATCTGGGCCTACTCTACGCTGAGCGTGGTGATAGACGTGGTCAACCACTAGTCGAACGAGCGATAGCGGTTTATCGGAACAAGTTTGGAGACAAACACCCCTGGGTTGGTTGGTATTCAGCTCAGCTCGGTTATGTCAATCTGCGCCTAGGCCGAGTCAAAGAGGCAAAAGCTAAACTCCGCCAAGCAATTCGTTCTCGCCGACCATCAATGGGTAAAAAACATCGCCTTGTTAAACGAGCAAAGTGTTACCTCAAATTCGCTAAGAAATTGAGCAAAAGAAAATAAGAGAATAGCGAAACACCGGGGCAAAGCCTGCCCCGGTGTTTTCTTTTTTTTGTATTCAGCAACCCAACAAAGAGTTTCAGCCTCGTTGCCAACTCAAAACCAACATTCGTGCCAACTTACTCATACAGAGAAAAATCGGGCATTGAAGGCATTCCGAAACAATAACAACATGCAAGGCAAACATGATTTGTGTCTCAATCGAGACATCTTGTCTCGTAAGAGACACAATCACTGAGACCGGAAAGTGACTGTTCGGGTCATCGTGCCACCGTCAAACTCAACCTTGACGGTAAAGACGTGGTCTATTTCCCCATCAGCAATCCATCGAGCTGAAGGCCTAGCGGAAGAAGCAATGACTTTGTCATCACAGGCGAATGTATAGATGACATCACCTTTCATCCCCGTAGTCGAAGCTCTCAATTGAACATTGGCTCCTCTCTTCCAAGGAGGTTTGGGTTGAAAGTCCAGCTTGACTGCAATTGACCTATTCTTTTGCGAGGGATCTACCAATCCCTGACTGCCGGGAGTATTGGAGTTTGCACTTGTTCCTGGCACAGTTATCTGCAGACAGCGACGACCAAAAGCCTTAGGATTCTTGGGATAAAAGGCATAAGCGTCTATGAGATAGGTTCCTTCAAGTGGTACTCGCCAGCGAAAGGTCTTTCCAGGCCCACTCTTCATCACCTGTCCGTTGACTGTCCATTTGATTGCAACCTCATCTGGTCTATTGGTCTCTACTTCCACTGAAAAGATGACACTCTTCCCAGGGCGTATGGTCCGTGGGCTTCTGTCAAACTTCGAAATGCTTACCTGCCACAACTCTTCACCAGGGACCTTTTTTCCAGTTCTAAAACCCCAGGAACGTTGTCTAATGCCTGCCTTTGTCTTTACTTTGACGGCACATTGATACCGTGCGTTCTCTTTCAATGGTTCTAGAGGAACGAGATATATGTAATTTCCCAGCATGGAACCATTTGGTGCGCTCTTTTTATCGAGCAGCTTCAAAGGTACTTTCCCATCTGGTCCCTTCAAGAGAGCTTTGATTAACTTTGGAGCTCCCTTTCCTCCACCAACAGATATGGGAACACCAACAGGATACTTCCGGCCTGGTAAAGGTTCTGGTGTCTCTCCGCCAGGAAAGCGTGGTGGCACGTCCTTTTGCCAATCCCCAGGATAAAAAATCCAATCGGTCTCTGCTTTGGAACCTGTTTTCCACGCCAAGTCGATTACACCTCTGCTAACAGCGCCAAAGCCTGCATAACGAGCCTCTGGACGCAAAATGCCGCTTCGGTGGTAGACCGTATTGACTAGATGATCAACGGCTTCGACTGGCTCGATTACTGCTGTTACAACTTCAGTGGAACCACCATAAAATCCCTGTTTTGCCAAACGGTCACCAGGACCTTCCCCTGTAAAGCAATGTTTCCCTGGCGTTTCTCGATGGGCTTCGGCAAGGGTCAGAGAGCCTTCAGAGGTGTGGTAATTCAAATATTTGGCATGCGCCAAAGCAGCCCTAGCAACTGCCAAATCGGGCATGACTGGGACCAGCATCGCTTGCATTCGATGATAATTGATACGTTCTAGCGCTGCCCTTTGTGAGGAAGGTGTATCTCTAGGCAAGACTGCCGCCTTTTTGTAGTGCAAACGTGCGGTTTTCACGTCCCCACGTAGATAGGCCATCCTAGCTCTTTGATAGTCTTTGTAGATTTGACGCCAAGAAATCTGTGATCTCAGGCTACGCGCGTGAGTAACACCAACAAGGGTAAAGAGAATGGCCAACAAGGCTATTCGTTTCAGAATAAACCTCATAGTCGGCTCCTTTTCAGCAAATGTTTGTTTCTATTCATATATGGTAACAGAGCAACTATCAGAGTTCGTCTCTAATTTCTGCCTGCGGCGGTGTATTAGCCTCTCTCCACTGAGACCAGGCCATTATGAGGCAACTTGCCACTCCTCCTAAAAAGAACAAACGCTGAACGAAGAGGAAAGTTATGAAGAATATAAGGGAAAAGACAAAGAGATAGACAGCATTGAGACGCGCCATCAACCAGCTTGCATAACGAATCTTTCCTTCGACTCCATGAGACAAACGAAGATGGTAGAACAACACCAGAGTATGAGCATGGCGAAGGTGAATTGGTATGTGAACGAGTATGATGAGGCCAAGAAAAAACTCAAAGACACCGGCCCCCTGCTTGGCATAAACCCCATAAGACCATATGACCCAGCCAACGAAGTAACCTGTAGCCAACACAAACATGAATTTGGGGCTCAGAGCTCGCCAGTTTGCCACGTCGTCCTGAAAAAGTGGATTGAGTTCAGAACCATCTTCTAGAACAAGATGTTCTTTTGCACCCTGTCGGTACATTTTGACGGCCAGCATTGAAAGTAGATTGTCTGATACCATCAGAACAATCCATATACTGATGCCAAGCCAGTATTGTTCTAACAGCTGATTGAGCAACAGAATCCTCTCTTTTATAAAATGATCCTATGGGTTTGCACAGCTGTCGTCAACGACAAGTCACCGTGGTATCATCGCTTGTTCACAGGTAATGTATCAAGTAGTGGGAGGTCGCCCATGGCAGTTGGCACGAAAACAGGACAAGCTGGCACCTTGGAATCTTGTGATGCCCGCGTCATAGTTGAACTTACAGACAGTGATGAGCTCACGATTTCAGTGGAAGGACCTATGAAAGAAGTATTTGGTCCTGCTGTATCAAAAGTTGCTGAGTCAACTCTCAACAAATTGAAAGTCAAAGGAGCACGCGTCAAGATAGTTGACCGTGGCGCTCTAGACTATGTCATTGAAGCGCGAACAGCAGTAGCAGTTGCGCGAGCCCGTGCTGAGAGTGGGGAGTGAGGCTAATGAAAAAACTCCGAAGAACCCTACTCTACATTCCTGGTAACAACCCAGCTATGCTCAATAACGCTGGTGTTTATGGTGCTGATGTTATCGTGTTCGACCTGGAAGACTCTGTTGCACTTCGTGAAAAGGATGCTGCCCGTGCACTCGTTGCTGGTGCCTTGAGCAAGCCCGAGTTAATCAATCCCAACAGTGCTGAAGTCATGGTAAGGATCAATGGCTTGGATACGCCCTTTGCCAAGGCTGATTTGGAAGCTATCGTTCCTGCCCGCCCACACTCTTTGCGTTTACCAAAAGCAATATCCAAAGACACTGTTCTCGAGTTGGTGAAGCTACTCGAAGAGATAGAGAAATCAGCTGGTTTAGATTACGAGATAGAGATTTCTCCAATCCTCGAAACTGTTGCTGGAGTCTCCAATGCCGCTGAAATTGCAGCGGCGCACCCCCGTGTGACCGCTCTATCTTTTGGTGCAGAAGACTTCACTCGCGATCTAGGCACGAGTAGAACCAAAGAGGGTAGTGAGTTGCGACATGCTAGAGGCGCTATTGTTCTGGCTGCCAAAGCTGCAGGCATTCAAGCCATTGACACTGTCTTCCCCGATGTCATGGACACTGATGGTCTGACCAAAGAAACCAAAGCCGTACGCCAACTTGGTTTTGATGGCAAATCGATAATACATCCAAGACAGATTGATACAATCCACAGTATTTTCCGCCCCTCAGAAGAGGAGATAAAGCAAGCATTAGCCATTGAAAAAGCTCTCGCCGAGGCTGAGGAAAAAGGTCTTGGTGTTGCCTCACTCGACGGAAGAATGATCGACTCACCAGTAGCCAAGAAAGCTAACAATGTCCTCATCTTGGCAAGACGACTAGGACTAGCGGAAGGGGACAAATAACATGGCTCTCAACAAAGCAGGTCGCCAAATCCCCACAACACTTCCTGGCTACGAAAAGGTTCGTCTATATGAAGGAGCCTTTGCCCGTACACCTGAGGAGTATGGTACTGCTGCTCCATTGAAAACTGTACGACCTGGTGACAAAAAACTCCTCTCCTCTCTCGAGGAAGTATTTGATGCATTAGGCCTCAAAGACGGAATGAATATTTCGTTCCATCATCATCTGCGAAATGGTGACAAAGTAGTCAACCTCGTAATGGATGCAATTGCTGCACGAGGTATCAAGGACATCACCATCGTGCCGACAGCACTCTTTGGTGTGCACCGTGAACTCGTCAAACACATAGAATCCGGCGTCATATCTTGTATATATGGCAGCGTTAATGGTCCTATTGGGCGCAAAGTCTCGCAGGGCTGTTTTTCTCGACCTGTCGTATTGCGCTCACATGGTGGTAGAGCTAGGGCAATGGCTGCTGGAGACTTGAAAGTCGATGTGGCTTTCCTTGCGGCACCTGCTGCTGACGAATATGGAAATATGAATGGAACAGGCGGTGCGTCGGCTTGTGGTGCAGTCGGTTATGCGATGACCGATGCACAGTTTGCCAAGAAAGTTGTCGTCTTAACAGACAATCTAGTGGAGTACCCCCTCGCTCCAGCCTCAATCACACAGGAACAAGTAGACTACGTCTTAGAGATAGACAACATTGGTGATCCCAAGGGGATTGTATCGGGTACAACAAAAGTCACTACAGATCCCGCCAGACTCAAAATGGGCGAACTGGCTGCCAAACTCATCGATGCGGCTGGACTCTTGAAAGATGGTTTTTCTTTCCAGACTGGTGCCGGTGGCGCTTCCTTGGCAGGAGCAGCTTACGTCAGAGATATCATGCGTGAGCGACAGGTAGTTGGTTCATTCGCTTCTGGAGGAATCACTTCCTATTTCGTCGAAATGCAGAAAGAGGGCTTGTTCCGCCGTTTGTTTGATGTTCAATCCTTTGATTTGGAAGCAGTTCGTTCCATTGGTGAAAATCCACACCACGTGGAAATGAGCGCTACGATGTATGGTAATCCCCATAATTGTGGCTGTGTCGTCAACAAGCTAGATGCCGTCATTTTGGGAGCAACAGAAGTAGACGTCAATTTCAATGTCAACGTCAACACAGAGGCTGATGGCGCTCTTCTACACGGCATCGGTGGCCATATGGACACTGCGGCTGGTGCTGGACTGACCATCATCGTAGCTCCTTTGTTCCGCGGACGTGTTCCTTTGATCAAAGACGACGTTCTCACCATTACGAGCCCAGGCGAAACAGTCGATGCCATCATCACTGAAAGAGGGATTGCACTCAATCCCAAGCGTGAGGACCTCTTTGAGGCTGTCAAAGGCAAAGGATTGCCAATTATGGCCATTGAAGAAATGCGTGCTCTCTGCAAAAGGATTTGCGGAGAACAAGCTCCTCTCGAATTGACTGACGAAATCATCGGTGTCATCGAATACAGAGACGGCACTGTCATCGATGTCGTACGTCGAGTTGCTGGCAGTTAATCCTCTTTGGTCCAACCAAAGGTAGTGGGTCGATAAGGACCGCCTTCTCGGCCATCGGGAGCGAGCCACGAACGGCCCACTACTGAACCTTTGACAAAGGGTATGCCAAGTATTTTTACTCGAAACTTCATGTTCGTCTCTTGGCAGGCTACCAATCCATTGGGAAGGTGAACGAACTTACCTTTACCCCAGAGTGTAAATCTGTCTCGGTGACCGTCTGGTCTTTCACGTATGGTGAATGTGCCTATCAAACAAGGTTCATCCTCGACGATTTTCATTCCCTCTACTTTGATTGTCACCTTTACGGCAACGGAGCTTCGTGTCATTCGGCTTCGTTTTTTCAAGTGAACAATTTTGTCGAAAGTAAAGGTGCCAAACTCAGTTCCACCACCACGAGAAAAGAAGTCTGCCAAGTTTTTCAAGCGATAGTCTTCATAAGGGACATAACCATCTATGGATAATAGTGTGCCTGCCCTATCGATGGTGAATGCTGCGTGTAAAGGAGCAGGTCGAGCTCTGGCACCATAAGAAGTAGTCATGGAGTAGTTTTTGTTTTTGTAATCCTTCACCTTGAAAAGCGTCTGACTGAGACTTTTCTCTCTCATTCCGCCAAAAAAGAAAAGTATTCGCCCCACGTGCATTCGATGAGAAGAGTGGTAGTTAAAAACACTCCCCTTTTTTAGATGAAGTTTTGTGTATGGTTCTCTTATGGCTAGAAGAGCGGCTTCACACTCGTCCTTCAATTCATTCAGCTTCAGATTTCGCAACTTCAAACCACGTTGCCAAATCTTTCGAAATCCTGGAACCTCTTTCTTTCCTTGCTTCATCAGTTCATCCCATTGACGAAGTGGTTCCTCAGAGGGCCTTTCCTGCAGTCTTTCTCCAACAATTTTCAATTGTTCATAAAAACTGTGACCATTGGCACCTTGATGGGCGCAGCGTAATTTTGCCAAGGTAGTAAAGGTTTCTTTCTTGAACCACCAGTGGTGCCCCATGGTTTTTGGTTCATCTTCCTTGATCCAACTGCGAAGGGTGAGTCTTTTACCCTGTAACCACGATTTTGTGGAAGCATGGCAAGCTTGGCAGTATTGAGTTTCATTTGTGAATGGTTTTGCAGTACAGATATGTACAACGACAAAAAACAGAACAACAAAGAGCTTCAAATGCTGCAATCCTCTCAACGAATGAGCCGCAAGGCAATTTGTCTAACAGTGATGTTGCGTGAACTCTTACCACGATACAATTCATGATTTCTTAACACCAGACGATTACCACCAAGTTTTAACACTTGAATGGGCACACGACAGTAAACACGCATCCCCTCAGTAGTCGTTGCTTCTGGCATAGCTGGAGATCCGTAACAAATGTTTTTGTATCGCTTATTCAATTCTAAAACGAAAGCTGCATCATGCAAGCCTGAATCAGTCTCAACGAGTAACTCACAAGCTTTAAAGCTTTGCAAATCTGCGAGTTCGAACTCTTTTTCAAAAACCTGTCTAGGTGCATTGTTATGCGGTGTCAAAGCTATAGAGCCCAAGCGCAATTGCTCTCTAGGCTCAATTAGTACGAACTCTTTCTCTGCAATGCCAGCTGATTTGGTGGATATCTCATAGGCCCCCAAGTCAGGTCGAGCAATTGGAAGTCTTATCCTGTCCTTGCGAATAAGGTTGGCAAGAAAATAAATCCATACTCTTAGCAGTCCTTGTTGGTACTGATTTCTTTCATCTAGTGACAATAGGCTTGTCGAGAGTACTAATGCCGACAGTTCCAAGGCCCTTTCATACTCGTCGAGTAACTCCGTCTGCTGAAGAAAAGAAAAAATCTGTTCTTTTATTGGTTTGTCAGGTTTTAGTCTCCTGGCCATCAGGTCTTTTGGATCCAATTCCAGCAAAACTTCAGACAGCTTGTTCGCTTCTTTACGCAACAATCCCCGTAGAGATACTTTACGTAACCTTCCAGACTGTTCGACGAGCAGTCGCATATCTTCAGTCTGTTCATTAACATTGGAAAGCTGCGCATACATGTGCTGTTCTTTGGCATAGACTGGAAGAACGACAGCTTCTCCATCCTTCTGTAAAAGTTGCAGTTTGTCTGCCCCCTCTATCCTGGTCAAGTTTATTCTGAGACCAGCAGCAACTCTCTCGACAGAATTCAGTTCCAGCTTTGTATTTGGACCTTTGAATCCTTGGTTTTTGTTTTTCACTGTTTGCTCCCGTTTGAACAAAAGCGAGCGTGCTCCAATGACAGACAACAGAAGCAAACAAAAAACAAATGGTAGCAACTTGAAGAAACTGCCTCCTGAAGAATGCTCTTTCTTTGCAACTGGAGCTTTATGAGCTTGTTTCTTTTTCTTGGTGGGTAGAGTTTTCTTTCTTCTCTTGGTCTTTTTACCTTGTAATGCGTCGAGCAATTCTTTGGCAGAGACGTAACGATCATTGGGATTACGCGCAAGACAAGTACTAACAATAGTCTCCCATCGCGGGGGCAAATCTTTACGGAAAACAGAAGGCTTCTCAAATTCACCGGACAAGATAGAGAGAACCAAAGTTTCCATTGAGTTCCCGCGAAAGGGTAACTGACCACACAAACACTCATACATCAATACGCCAGTTGCATAGATATCGGAGGCTATTGTTGCTTTGGTACCGGTCAACAATTCGGGAGCGAGATAATACGGAGTTCCAAGTATAGCCCCGGTCTTGGTAAGTTTGGTCGCACTGTCTTTATAGGCCAAACCAAAGTCAACCAGCACAAGCCTATCTTCATCGGTAATGAGTACGTTGGAAGCTTTGATGTCCCGATGGAGGATGTTTTTCTTTTCGTAATGGACCATAGCTTTGGCAAGTTGAACCATCCAGGACTGCACACGAGCAAGGTTTATTTCCTTGGCGCTCTTTAACACATCGTCGAGGCTTGGATAAGGAAGAAACTCCATCGTGTAATAAGGAGAACCACCAGGAAGTTCACCTTTGTCGTAAAGCTTGACTATGTTTTCACAGTTGAGACTTTTGCAGGTCTTAAATTCCCTATCAAACCTTTCGACTAGTCCATCGACTTTCCTCAAGTGGCCTGAAATGGCTTTCAGCGCTACAACTTTGCCTGTCTTAGTATCTAGAGCTTTGTAGACTGCAGCCATTCCACCTTCGCCGATTTTTTTCTCTATTTGATAGCGATTGTCGAGCAAAGACTTGGTGTCACTTTCAATGACGGCCTTCAACTGGCTAGCCATCTTCACTTCTTCTGACTGCTTTTCATTTTCGCTCAGCTCATATTGACTCCAGAGTTTTTCGAGCTGCGTAAGAAGAGCCTCCATGGAGGGGAAACGCTCGGTCTTCTTCACTGCCATAGCCTGCTGAATGATTTGT
>CAZXTJ010000163.1:0-13958 GCA_964643655.1 uncultured bacterium | reverse complement strand
GAACAACAGTGGTGGCCAGTGGAACAGTAACGGCCAGTGGGTAAACAATGGTCAGTGGACCAATAATGGCACTTGGAACGACAATAACACTGGCAACACAACTGTAAACAACTCTGCCAAACAGCACGCAGTCGTTGAATTGCAAAAAACAGCTCAGTACTTGAACGTCGTTTATTCTGACCGCTTCTTGCAGACAGACAACAAAAACGTCGTCAACTTCCTGCAGCAGCAGGGAAAAACACGTGATGGTCGCCAAATGGCTATGGTTGACGTTTACCTAGTCGACGCAGCCAACTTCAAGAAGAACTTGGCTCAGAGTCAACTCGTACAAGCCCTTGGTTCCAATCACGCTGCCGTACGTACAATGGCTTCCAGAATGAACTCTCTGGAACAAGCTCTCAAGAGCTTCCGCGCAGCTTCGAGCCAGTCAGCCAGAGAATCTGCTGTCCGTGCTATCAAACAAGCTGCTGCTAATTTGAAGCAAGCTACAAATGATGCTTATAGAGCACTGCAAGCAGCTTAGTTAAACCTTAGATGTCAAGAGTGAGAGCCCTTTGGCTCTCACTCTTTTTCTTTTGAGTATTCTGAACAGTTGCTAGAGCTGCCTACTTGAGCCCATAACGAATGTCGATAGTTCGTTGTTCTCTTTTGGGTTGGCCATCTCTCAAATCCTTGAGGAAATTGAGAGTGAAACGTGTCGTGGATACTGCATTGACAATGACACCACGAGCTACATCAAAATATATTTGACCACGGCTCTTCAACTCAGCTTGAACGTTTCTATCGGCATGTCGCCCACGATAAACGGTCTTGCTTTTGATGTAAGCACATTTTCTACCACGAAACTTCTTGAAGCCAGCAAGACGGTATCTTGTCGTCAAGGGTGCGGGAAAGAGCTGAGAAGCTGGAGCTGTATATTTCCATGTGGCTCCTTGAGAGATTTCTCCCTTGGGAAAGACGAGACGCATACGTCCTGGATCGGAACCTTCCGTGCCTTCCACGAGGGCCAGTTCGTTACCAAGATTATCAATTCGCTCTTCGAAAGTTGGATTTTGCGTTGCTTTCGTTTTGACCTTATCGATATAGGTCATTTCCCCCTGCAACTGCTTAACCTTTCGCATGAGACTGCCGTCCTTCAACTGGACAACGTTCTCTGAAAGCTTTTTGGTGATGTTGTAGTGGAAATCTTGATCTTCACCTCGCCAATATTTCCGACTCATCTTTTCTGTTCGTTTCAGTGAATAACGAAGACCAGAGGCCTTTTTGTAACGAAGCAAAAAAGTGGACTGGCCATATAGGACAGTAGAGGCAGTCAGTATCAGTGTCAAAGCTACTCCAATGTTTTTCACAGGAGGTGCTCCTTTCAAGAGCCTGAAGCTATCTTCTCAGCCAAATCGGCGATAGCACTGTTGGCAGCCACGCCAGCAGGATGAGTTGGGAAATGCTGCAAGAAGGTTCGGTAACAACGAACTGCACGATCAAGATCACCCAACTCCTCGTAACTGGCGGCCATTTTCCAAAGCAGATTTCTGCTGATATCTGCATCGGGCCAACGGAAGAGTTCAAATTCCAAGCAAAGCTCTTCGCCAATTGTAACTACTTTGTTATGGTCACTTTCCTTGAACCTATCAAAAAATGTACTAATCTTCTCTGTTGATAAAGGTTTAAAACCAAGGCGTTTGGCTCTCGCCATTTCGCGCTGGCTTTTATCCGTCTTACCCAATCCACGCAGAGCGAGGCCGTAGTTATACCTCAATTTGCCGTGACCAGCGATGAGCCTATCGCCAATTTGTGGATCATTAAAGAAAGAGGAGAGTGATTTTTCTGTATCTCTCCAAGCCTTTTTCCGATTGGAAAGGCAGGTAAGCACTTCCAGAGCCTCCACATCATAGGGATTTCGTTCGAGCATCCAACGATAATGTGGTTCAGCATCATCAAAATTGTGTTCCCGAAGCAAGAGGCGCCCCAAAGATGAACGTGTGCCATAATCTTGAGGATCTAGAGATAGCTGGTGAGAATAAAATGCTAGAGCGTCGCCAATTCTATTCTCAACTTCGCACAAGCCGGCAAGACGCAAGAAAAAGCGAGATAGTTCAGCTTTCGGTTCACCAGGTACACCATCAAATCTCTGTTTGATGTCACGCACTTCCTCAGTGTTGCCAACGCGACGTTTCAATTCGTCGACGAACACTTTGGCCAAATCAGGTGCCCGTAACCCAAGCATTACATTACTGAGTAGATAGACTGCGTCATTGTCACTTTCAGCTCTACGCAGTAATTCGAGAACCGCCAATGGCTCAGTCTCTCCGCATGAAGCGTATGCTTCACCAAGAAGATGCTTGGCTTCAAAGTCTTGAGGATTTTCCTTCAACTTACGTTTTAAAGGCTCAATCGCTCGTTGACCTTCTCCTGCTTCAATGAAACTCTTCAACATCATCTCTTCTTCGAGACCCGTTGTGTCGCTCAGGAGATCATCATCGTCGTCCTCATCTTCGACTTCGCGACTAGCTGGTGCAAACACATGCTCTAACTTCTGGCAAGCCAGACAACGGGCAACACCAACGGGATTCTGGAAACCGCATTCAGTACAGCGCCCAGATCTCTCCATTGCTGCTAGGAAGAAGTAGTTGTCAAAAACGAGGACCAAACGTTCATCAGGATCACTGACTACCAAGAGGCTGCCGCCCTCTGTGAGTACAATGTCGCCAGGAGTCATTATTATTTCGTCACCAACGACTACGTCTTCGAATTCGACACGGCCTCCACCTGGTTCTAGAATTGTAATGTAACCGCCACCTTTGTCAGCAACATAGAGATTACCCAAAGGATCGAAATCACAACCAACGGGGAAAGTCATACCTTCAGCAACGGCATCTCTTTCACGGATGAAAGAACCATTTCCATCAAAGTGAGTAACGACCTTGCGTTTACAGTCAACGACAGCAATCTCTTCTTTACCGCCAGCCAAACCTGAAACGGCCAAAAACTGGCCAGGAGACTGCCCTTCAGAACCAATGGTTGATGTGACCTGGCCTGTGGCATCAATTATGAGAACTTGCAGGTTCTCGTCATCAGCCAAGACAAAACGGCCTCTACCCAATCTTGCAGTGGCGATGAGTTCACCATGAGGTGCATGGACTCCGCCGTCAGTAGTCTTCTCATAACCTTCAATCTGAAAAGGTGATGAGCCATGGATGGTGACAAGAGATACTTCGCCTCGTCTTCGACCAAAGACGTACAAGCCGTAACCGGGCATAAAAACCATACCTGCAGCTCGATTGTCGAGATTGTCAAAGACCTCTTCACAGTCACCCTCGAAGGTGTGTTGAGAGACCACTTTGCCCTGTGCGTCGCCAACATAGAGCCTTTTTCTTGCTCCGTTACAGGCCAAAGCCAAAGGTCTCTGCATACTGTCTGGAATCTCAAGTGATGCCCTTGGTACGAGGCCACCTTCATCGTAAGCGAGACAAATGTCTTCCAACATGGGCAAAAACTCGTCAAATTCTGGCGGTTGCCCAGAAGCATCAGCCTCGATAAGGGTGTCGAGCAACTCACGAAGGCTGCCAGGTAAGGGTGGGAGGCGTTGAGGATAGTCATCGTCATTCCACTCGCAAGTTCCCATGAGCATTTCTGCAAGCAAACGACCAACTGCACGCCTATCTCTGCCAGGATCTCGTACAGAACCGAGGGGGCTAAAGTCCATAATTTTGACTCTATCTGCACCACCAACCATGATGGAGCTAGCTTTTAAGTCACCATGGGGAATTCCTTTTTCCCAGGCCTCTCCCAAACGCCAGCGATGGCAGTGGGCGGCCTCCAAGGCCTTTCCTACAGCATGGGCTATTCTTACGGCCTGTGATGGAGGCAGTGGACCTCGTTTCAGGATGTCATCGAGGAGAGAACCATCGACGAAATCATAGACGAGATAGGTAAGGTCATTTTCAGAAAAACAACCAACGACCTTCATTACGGAAGGGTGGTCAAATTCGGCAAAGACTCGCGCTTCTCTCAAGAGCCAATCGCGCGTTGCTGCTTCAGCGAAGAGATCAGTTGGGATCTCTCTGAGAGCTAGCGCTGTCCCCAACAAAGTGTGGCGAGCAGCAAATAAGTTACCCCTCCCCTTTTCTCGTCGTACGAGACCGAGGACTTCATATTCTCTCAACTTCTGACCTGGAATTAGAGTCACGCCTTTTCAGGCCCCCTTTTCATTTAATGGTTCCTTCAGCTATATTAGCAGCACTGTGAAAGTGAGGACAAGCGCGTGCAGCCTTTCCTGGAGCTAATCAACGACAAATTGGAAAATGAAGCCGGTATCATTGTCATCGTCGTCCAGACTGGTGGCTCGACACCGCGAAAATCAGGAGCAAGAATGTTCGTCCCAGCTGAGGGTCCAACCTTGGGAACGGTTGGAGGAGGTTGGCTGGAACTGGAAGCCACACGAATAGCGCGACAGATTCTAAAAGAGGGCTCTGGAGCCCGCATAGAGCGCTTTGGTTTGCGTGGTCGCCAACATTCGAATAGCCCAATGATCTGTGGTGGAGACGTAGAGCTGCTCTTCCAACCTCTCTAAGAGGTTAGAAATCAGTGTTTGGCCTGCTGTTCCTTATAGTTGTTCCCTTCGTTCTTCCCCTCATCGATTAAACCTTTGATTTTTCCGGCTTTGGCTTGAGCTGCTGTAACGTTTTTACCGAGCTTGCCACAATCAGCCAAAGCACCAAACAAGATGCTCTTAGTCTTTTTTGGGGTCAAAACATGGAAAACAATTGCCTGACTCTTCTGAGGAGCCAAAGTTTGAATACGTTTTTTCCGCGTCAAAGAGTGACGCCTACGGCGGAGAAAACGTTTGTTCGGAGCTGGCTTTCCTGCTTTACCACACCAAGCAGTCAGACTGACACCAACGTCACGGAGGGGTTTCCTTCCTTGGTTTCGGACAAAAACTTTAACTGTCCAATTTTTGGAAGGATCTCCCTCGACAGAATGAGTCAATTTCACATCCGTTACGGACAAAGAAACCAATGCAACGTCGTCTCCAGTGGCCTCTCCCTGTGCCTTGACTGCAGGCAGTGCGGTGAGGCTCACTAGCAAAAGAAAAACACCACAAAGAGTCGATATTTTCATTTTATCGTCCCTCCCAACTTTGTTGGTTACCCACCAAACTCACAGGTTACGTTGCGGCAAAAAGTTTCGCCAGAGCCGATATGAGCATCTCGAGGGTCAAAGGTTTGGCCAAGCAGATGTCTACACCTGATTGTTCTATCTTCTCCTCGGGAAACTCAGCTCCAAGGCCGCTCATGATAATGCTGCGTAAGGCAGGAAATCTTTCTTTGGCTTTAGCAACAACAGTCCAGCCATCAAGACCTGGCATGGCCAAATCTGAGATGACGACATCGAAATCATTGTGTTCTTCTAGTAACTCCAGTGCGCGAGTGCCATTGAGTGCCACTTCGACGACATGGTTTTCGGCGGACAATATATCGCTGAGCAAATCACATTGTGCTTCATCATCATCAACGACGAGCACTTTCAGCTTTCGCTCTAACTTTGGCCGCTCACCAGGTGTAACCAAATCTGGTCTTGAATAGGTCACAGGCAAATCAATAATGAAGGTCGTTCCCACTTGCTCTCGGGATTCACAAGCAATGGTACCCTTGTGTCTTTTGATAATGCCGTAAGACTCTGATAAGCCAAGACCTGTTCCTTTGACACCCTTCGTTGTAAAGAAGGGATCAAAAATCCGCCTGCGCACGTCATCGGACATACCAGTTCCTGAATCGCGGAAGACAATCCGTACAGTAGCTCCGTCTGTTTTGGTTTCAATGGTCAATGTGCCACCATCAGGCATGGCGTCAATGGCATTGATAACCAAGTTGATGAAAACCTCACGCAGTTCAGAGGGACTACCTGGAACATGTCTATCTGCCTCGAATTGGGTCACTACTTCATACTTTTTGCCACCCTCTTTGGCAGCAGCGGAATCCCAACGAGCACGTGTGAAACTGATGACGTCACGGACGACATCATTGATTTCGACACTGGTGAAATCTTCTTGAACAGGACGTTTCCGGGCAAAATCCTGTATTCTTTTAACTGTTGCTGCACCATCGAGAGCAGATTTTTCAATGGTCTTCAAGCCCTCGAGAATCTTCGCTTTGTCGGGATAGCGCAGTAGCAGCTGCACTCGGCCCAGAATAGCAGCAAGAATATTATTGAAGTTGTGGGCAACACCTGAAGCCATTGTTCCCAGAGCTGATAATTTTTCAGCACGCTCGAGATTGGCCATCATCCGTTTGCGCTCTGAGAGGTCTTTGCAAATGACGACATAACCCATGACTGTGCCATCTGAATCGACGAGGCCGTTAATGGATACTCCCAAGGGGACTAGATTTCCTTCGAAATCCTCGATTACGGCTTCCATTTGGCTATTGGAGCGAGTGACGAGTGGGCGATTTCCTCTAACCTGATTGATAATGGTGAACAATCCCTGCAAATTGGCACACTCAATGAGCATTTTTCCCACGAGTTCTTCGCCAGATTTCTTCAAGATTGCTTCGGCTTCACGATTGAGAAGGGTGAAACGAGACAAGATGTCAAAAACCATGACACCTGAGGTCATACTGTCGAGAATGCAGTCAAGATATCGAACGAAAAAATGGTTTCTTTCCCCATCTTCACGAGCCTCACGAAGTTCTTCTTCCAAGCGTTTTTGTTGCTCGCTAAGAGAGTCCTTGAGTTCGTCGATAGTGGTTTCTTCAGTCTTTGCTGACTCTGCTTCAGGCTCTACGTCGGGCTCAGTCGTATTCTCGGCAACAAGAGCCTGTTGCGGACCCGTCAAAGCTTCATCACGTTCTCTTTCCAGGCGATTGAGGCGAGTCTGAAAGTGCTTCCATTGCAGCCAGAGCAGCACAATAGCGCCGACGGCCATCGCAGTTGCGAACGCAAAGGTATTCATGCACTCCTCCAGACAATAGACAATGTTACCATCTGGCCTGGGAGTATCCCTACTACTATACTCATTAAACGTTTCATGATTATTACATGCTCCTCGTTATCCTTTTCGGAAGAGAAGGCCCTTTACCTAAGGAGCAAGGGAGGATGGCTCAAGCTGGTCAAGGTACTCTTTGTCGTTCACAGCCTGCCTACTGGCGGTATAGAACGATTATTGCTGGAGATTTGCCGAGGAGCAAAAGAGCACGGCTTTGCTCCCCATGTGTGCTGTCTCGTCGAAGAAGGAGCTGGAGCTCACCAATTTAGAGAGCTCGAAGTTCCCATCAAAGTCCTTGCTGGCAAAAGCTCTTTGGCCCCCTGGCACATCCCTCGAAATCTTTATGTTTTCAAGCAATTGGTTGATCACATCAGGAAGCTTCAACCCACAGCACTACAGGCGGAGATGTTTTACGCTGGAACTCTCGGACGACTGGCTGCCGCTTATTGCTCAGTGCCTGTCATCATTCATGGCTATCACAACTTCTATCCCTGGAAAGGCTGGTTGGCCCGCTATCTAGACCGTCAAATGGCCAAAATCTCATCCAATTTGGTGGTGCCAACAAAAGCGGTAGCCCATTGGACGGCCAAGCAGCTTCAGATACCTGAGGAAAGGTTCACTCATCTTGCCAATGGGATATGCCCTCCCAGCGATAAAGAGGTCAATTTGAATATCTCAATGGATGAGGTGGTTTCCTTTTGTGGGCGTTTTTATGAACAGAAGCGCCCCCTGTTGGCAGCTGACATCTTTCTGCACTTGGCCAAAGAAAGGCCCCAGACAAGTTTCCTGGCCATTGGTGATGGCCCTCTCCTGCCGGCTTTCAAAGAAAAAACCCGTTCATTGGACGAGCGCATTGAGTATGTTGGCCGCGTGGACGATCCCTCGCCCTACTTCAAAGTTTCAGACCTCCTCCTACTACCCTCCAACAGGGAAGGTTTTGGTTTGGTTCCAGGAGAAGCTCTTTTGGCCAGTTGTGCTGTTTTACTGAGCTCATTGCCACCATTACGCGAGGTTTATGGATTTTTGGGAGACGAGTGTTTTGTCAACAGCCATAAACCAGCTATTGAATGGGTTTCCAGCGCTCAAAAACTGCTCGATTCCCCTGCCCGAAGAGAAGAGATGCTCAAAGCAGCAGAAAAACGCCTACGGAAGATCTACTCTAAAGAAAAAATGGTGGCAGCCTACGCCAGCCTCTACAAATCATCTACGACGACTTCAATGTCCTCATCTTGAGGAGATGGAGGAGTGGGTCTCTCTTCTTCTGATTTTTCATCAGTGAAGACATACCTCAACAGGGTGAAACGTTCACGCCCATATTTTTCAGCTTCATCCAAAGCCATGATTGTCTGAAAGGTTCGACCCGCAGTCTCTATGCCAAAGAGCTGGGCGAATTTGACCATACAGCCCTTGGAATAGGACTGATCAACGCGGAAAAGTTTGGCCACGTATTCAGGTGACACTGTGCGCACATTAAAATCGGCCAGGAGCTGTTTGGGGTTACCAGCTAAACGAGCTCTTTCCTCCATGGTTGGTGGACTATCAAAGAGCATTTCGTACAACTCTTCGATGGCCGAACAAAACTCGTCTTCCAGTTTTCCATTGAGGTGATAGGAATACCCCCAGGCTTTTCCTTCTTCTGCCCAGAGGTAAAAGCCCCTAGTAGAAAGAACACCTGTCAATCGGCGAGCAACCTCTTCCATGAGGTAAAAGTCATCGTTGTAAATAGATATCCAGCCACCAGTGAGCATAGAGATCAAAAAATCCTGTGTTTGCACACCTTCAGGAACAGGAACTTTGTGGTGGGAATGGCCCTGTTCAAGGGGTCTAATGGGACGGTAACCCAAGAGCCGCAGGACAAAGTCAATCTGTTCCGCAACAAACTGGGGTGACGAAAACTTCAAGTGTGCGTTGCGCAGAATTCCAGTTTCAACCACCAGGCACCTCATTCGCGGGCTGCTATTGCATTAAGTAACACTTTTCTATTGTAACGTGCCTCGGCGCTTTTTTGCCACCGAGTGAATAGTGAATTTGTGTTGAGGACGGAAAATTCCCTCTTGCCCAGTGCCTTCCAGTTCAAGAACGGCGAAATGTCCGCAGTCCAGCTCATAAAAAAGAGGATTTTCATCTTTGTCGGAGAGACAGAGATCGAGCGTGTATTCGCCAGGTTGGAATTCTCCACCAGTCAACTCGAGGACGACCTTCTCTGGATAGGGATGGGTCATGAGAGGAAGATTTTCACGCAATGTATTGGAGCCCCAGAGAAGTTGACCATTGCTGCCCTTCAGGGCGACTCCAAGGTTCAAAGGACCTTTGTCCTCCTCGATTTCAAGTGGAATTTCGATGGTGATGGCCTCGCCAGCAGCAAAAGCTGCCGCTCCGCTCTCTCCAGAAAAAAGCAAGGTGCCAAATGCTGAACTCACTTTTTTGGAGGGGCCATCATAAGCTACGGGCTCGATGTTTGATAAATTGTGCTCAGCGAGGAAGGCTCGATAGGCACCAACTACTCTGCCGGAAAGACCAAAAGCTGCCGCCTTGCCCCCTTCGAGCCACAAACTCTTCTGGCAAAAGCGAGTAATGAAATCCAGATCATGTGAGGCAAACAAAACAGTCGTTCCCTGGCGCACGAAAGATGCAATCTTCTCCTGACACTTGAGAGCAAAGGTTTTATCTCCTACTGAAAAAACTTCATCAATGAGCAAAATTCGTGGTCGTTTGGCCACTGCTACGGCAAAAGCTAGGCGCAAGAGCATACCTGCTGAATAAGTTCGACAAGGTTCGTCCAACCTTTTGCCCAAGCCAGAAAACTCGTAGACACTATCTTGTACAGCAGCAAACTCACTGGGTGACCAACGCGCCAAAAGGGCAAGAGTGTGGATGTTCTCTCGTCCCGACAGCTCTTCCTTGATGCCACCTGTCAAATCGAGAAGAGCACAGATATCCTCTGCACCAACGATGGTTCCCGTCGTTGGCTGATAAACTCCGGCAAGCAAACGAAGAAGGGTAGTTTTTCCCGAACCGTTACGACCTACAATGCCCAAGGTACAACCCTCTTCAAGGGAAAAACTCAAGTCAGCCAAGGACCATCGTCCCTGGGGATTGGAGGCAGCCGTCCATAAAAACTTCAGTGCTGAAAAGACACCGGCTTTTGGATCTGCTGCTGGAAATCTCTTACCCAAGTTTTTTACTTCCACCATTAGACGACCTCCGGCAGAAGATTGGCTCGCTTGTAGAAAAATGACCAACCAATGACAAAAATCAGAAGGGCACCACAAAATAGCTGAGCCATTGGTATTACTTGGGGCAACTGCCGGCCTATGAGCACTGCTTGATAACTCTGCATCAGTAGAGCCATTGGATTGAGCAAAACAAGATTTCTCAGCGATGCCGGCACACTATCAAGGGAGTAGGCGATGGGAGTGGCGAAAAAGAGAAGTCTAATGCCATTGGCAACGATGTGGTCAAAATCACGGCTGACAGCCCCGAGCATGCTCAAGGGCAGAGCCAAACCAGCCATGAGCAGTGCTTGAAGGAGAAGTAAAAGAGGCAGAGCAACAATAGCCCGGCTAATGCCACCACCCCAAAAAGAAACAGAAATCAGCAGCAGAAAAAGAGCGACAAAGAGGTCTATTGCTGCAACGATAACAGAGCGTAAAACGAGCAATTCCGCAGGGAATGAGGCTTTTCTCAGAAGATTAGAATCACGGGACAAGGAAGAGACTGAAAGTGACATCGTCGAAGCAAACCAGAGCCAAGGAAGCAGCCCAGAGAGGAGAAAGAGGGGATAGTTCTTTATTCCCACTTTGAGGACGAGAGAAAAGACGAAAGTGTATAAGAGTACGAGCAAAAGCGGATTGAGCAATAACCACAAAGGTCCGAGAAGAGCTCGGCCATAACGAAGACGAATGTCGCGAACGACAAGATTGTGCAACAAATGTCGCCACTGCCAGATCCCTTTTATTCGCGCGCCCACTGAGTCCCCTTCGAGAGCTTCTTTCCGTCGTTAGACTAACATAAAAGTGCTACTGAGGGCTAAACTTGTCACCTACTGCCCAAAGAGCCTTTGAATTCGGTATAATTTTAAGTGGTGTAAATTAAATTTCTGCTTCGAGGTAAAGCTAACATGCGATTTGACTGCAAGATTGTTGCGCTACTCTTTTGTTTGAGCCTTTCTTTCTTCTGTTCTGGCTGTTTTGAGTCTTCTAAGGAACTTTCTGAGAAAGGTGCAAAGATGGTCAACCTGCGAAGAGATTTCAAAGCAGGTAAAGAACTGTTTCTGCAGGCCATTGAAAAAGATCCCAAAAACGCCAAAGCTCATAAGAACGTTGCTTATTGTTTTGCCAAAGAGAACAAACCCGATAAAGCCATCAAACACCTCAAAAAAGCAGTTGAGATTGACCCCAACTATGGTGGGGCTCACATAAACTTGTCTCTCTTGTACTTTTTGCAAAAGGATTATGAGGGAGCAGTCAAACACTGTGATTTGGCCGTTGAGGCGGGATTTCCCGTCGACATGAAATACAGAAACAAATTACAGAAATATCGATAGATTGGGGAGGTCGGCATGGTCAGCAAACTTCGCCAGAAGCGCGGCGTGACCTTTCTCGAAATTGTCTTTGCCGTCGCCATCTTGGCAGTAGCGATGTTGCCAATCATTCAAATGTCTCGCCAAGGCATCAAAAGAACTGGATTCAACATTCATCGTATTACAGCCACAATGTTGTCCAATCAGCTCATGGAAAGATATCGCACTATGCCTTTTGCTTGGCTCGACGACAAGTTTGGTACTGGTGACGTTGATCTGACCTCTACCTTGAGCTCAGATCCTATCTTGGCTTCACCTGCACTGCCCAAGTCCTACAAGAAGCTTCTCGAGAAATACACAGTCACAGGATCTTTTCAGGATGTCTCTGGAGATGAGTCTCTAGGATTGCTCTCATTCACAGTGAAATGGCAGGCTGACCGCAAAGCAGCCAAATCGAAACTATCTTTGGGAAAAGCTGTCATCAACTATGAAAAGTTTGGCATCAGAACTGTGAACACTCAGGGAGGTTTCCTGCAAACTGGTGGCGCCTCCATCTCGAGTATGAACACAGATTGGAATGCTCCTCCGCCAACAAATCCAACGTCAACGAGTTCAACCTCCAACCCCATTGTGCCAACGGACACTAATACAAGCGCAAGTCCAACGACCTATATTCCACCCAATCCATTTGGAGCCATTAATAACTTTGGCTGATCAAGCTGTTGATGAGCTCTATCTCCACAGTTCGTGGAGTTCACAAAAGGAAAGCGGCCTATTGGCCGTTTTTCTTTTCTCGGTTTCTTTTGTATTAATGTTGTAAGCTCGCTCGAAGTGACACACTGAGCGAAGGGTAAGCATGACGAGGCGAACACTACTGTTTTTACTGACTGTCCTCTGTCTCTGTGCTACTTCCTGGGCTGAGCTCAACTTCACAAAAGAGCAACTGGAAAAACACATAGACAAAGTCATGGCCGACAAAATGGCCAAACACCACACTCCAGGTACAGTCATCGCCATCCTGAAGGACGGTAAACTCTTTTTTTCCAAAGGTTATGGCTTTGCTGAAATAGAAAAAAAGATCCCTATGAGCCCAGAGAAAACAGTCTTTCGCCTGGGCTCCATTTCCAAACTGCTCACAGCTACAACCTTGATGACCTATTACGACGAGGGAAAAGTAGATTTCCATCAATTGGTGAAAGAGCACTTGCCCACTGTGCCGCTATCGAAACCTTATGGTGACAAACTTCAGGTGAGCCATCTCCTCACTCACACCTCGGGTTTTGATGCGAGATACATGAATGTTCTCGGCCGAACGGCTGCCCCATTCGTTCCCCTCAGCTCATATATGCATAGCTACATACCTCCTCTCGTTCGACCACCTGGTGAGATAATCCAATACTGTAATTTTGGTGCCTCTCTAGCTGGACTGCTCGTAGAGAAACTAAGCGGTGAACCATTGTCCATAACGGCCCAAAAACGGGTATTTACCCCTTTGGGAATGAAAAAAACACAGTTTTATGTGGGCAGTGGTTTAGAGAAGGACATTGCTCGCGGTTACGGTTGGCACAAAGGTAAACACCATGCCTTGTCTTATGCCTTTGTGCCCATTACACCAGCTGGTGGCGCAAGCTCGACAGCCTTGGACATGGCACGTTTGGGTGAACTCTTCCTCTCGAAAAAAGAGGGAAAACTGCTTCGTCTATCGACCATGCAAAAGATGCAAAAAACCCAATTCAGCAGCCATAAAGAGTTTGCAGGAATGGGTTACGGCTTCTTCCAATACAACAAAAATGGATTGCGCTTGGTTGGTCACGGTGGTGGAGTCTTGGGCTTTTCATCCATTTTTTATCTCGTACCCAAAGACCGTTTTGCTTATTTCATTTCGACTAACCTATCAAACGCCTTTGCTTTTCTCGATGACGTGGAAAAGGACATACTCAACGAATATTTCCCTCACAAAAAGACTCCTCGTCCTGAAGAAAAACGAGAAGTATCACAGTTGAAAAAATACTGCGGTCGTTATCGCGGTAATCGCTTTCCCAGATCGACCTGCGCCAAAATGCTGTCCATCGTCTTACCTGTCATTAGCGAAAAACGCATAGCCTTGAACAGCTCTGGAAAACTGGTAATGGATTCTGTGAAGTTTTACTTCTTTTCACGTTATGCAACAGAATTGCATCCCATTGGTGAAAACCTCTTTCGACGAGCTGATGGCCGAGGTTTGGTCGCTTTTGTCTTGGGGCATAGTGACAAAGTCAAATACATGGCTTTTTCTAGCTCACCTGTATCTGTTTTTGATGCTGTGCCTTGGTATGACACTCAGCTAGTACACGCATTTTTGCTCTTTTTATTCATAATTCTCTTTATGTCTGGCTTTGGTCATATTGCTTGGCCCTGGTGGAAAAAGAGAGAAATCGAGTTACCCAAATGGGCAAGTATTCTTCAGTGTTCAAT
>CAZXTJ010000162.1:0-13990 GCA_964643655.1 uncultured bacterium | reverse complement strand
ACTGCTCCATGAATTCCTTACCTTCCATGGCGACCAACCCTATGCAGATGAAGCGACCTTCAGTCTGCTCAATGCCTATCGTGATTTGGGAATGCATGAAGACTGTCTCAACAAAGCCGGAGAAGCTGCGCAAAGCTACAAAGAAGGTGACTATGTAGATAGGTTCAAATACATCAGAGCCTTGGCTGCATTCTTCTTGGACAAATACGATGAAGCAATTGAAGCCGCCAAAGCAGTTGCAGATAGCTATTCTGACGATTCGAACTATGCTCGCTTCATCTTGGGACAAATGTATCAGGCTTTGGGCAAAGCCGCTGAAGCCCTAGAGGCTTATCGCCAAGTTCGTTCTGAATTTGCTGACGCAGAAATGTCCATTCATTATCTGGAACGACGTTTCCTGCAAATGCCTGAAGTTGTCGTAGGAGTCCCAGGAGATTCTATTTCAGTTGAGTTGTCGTACTGCAATGCAACAAAAGTCGAAGTCCTTGCTTACAGAGTCGATTTAATGCGCCTCTTCTTGAAAGAGAAAAACCTAGATCGCATAGCTGGCGTCAAATTGGCAGGCATAACACCAACCTGTACCTTTGAGAGAGAACTTCCACAAGTACCTGAGGGTACGACTGGAAAGGCAAACATAGATCTACCCTTTGAAGAAGTTGGCGCCTATCTCGTACTCGTAAGAGCCAATGAAGCTTTTGCCTCAGGTCTTGCCTTAATCACACCATTGACGATGGAAGTTCAAGAGCTGCAAGGAGCGGCGAGGGTAACGGTGCTGCAAGGCAAAGAGAGGAAACCTGCCAACAACGTCTTCTCCAAATGTTCAGATGGTCATAACTTCACCTCAGGTAAAACAGACTTGCGAGGTGCCGTCACATTGGCTGCACAATCAGGAGAACGAATTACTATCGTTGCTCGTCGTGGTAAAGATGAATATGCTTTCTTCCGCTCCAAAGCAGAAACAACTGCAGAGGACAAACCATACATAGATGCCTTCGAACAGGTCAGTTATGACCAGGGCATCAGGCAGGCCAACGAGATGGTTCAACAACGAGTATCACAAATGCTGCGTTCGAACTTCTCTCGCCGTTCAAAACAGGAACAAGGTTTGTCTGCAAATATGATTATGAAATAGACAAACGCAAAATTTTGCATGAACGGGCGCAATATTTTGCGCCCGTTCTGCATGCAATTGATCGTTCAAAAGCCTAAGTCCACTATTGAAGGGCATCTCAAGGAATGCGCACAATTTGGCACTCCTCCTGCATTGACTCCAGCGTGAACAGCAAACAAGTCCCTTAAAGTAAAGGAGTCTAGCAGTGAGAAACGTAACGAAAATGGTCCTCTTCACACTCGTCATCGGTGCATTGTTCTGTGTCATTGGTCCCAAAGCCGCTAAAGCGGGTACGGGAGCAGCTCATTACGCTGCAGGAATTGCACTCTACGGCAAAGGTAACTATTCAGCAGCCCTAGGAAACTTCCAAGTATCTTTCAACAAACATTACTTCCCTTGGTACAACGAATATTACATTGGTTTCTGCCACTACCAACTGAAACAATACAAACGAGCCAAAGCTTGGATGCTCCGCGCAAGAAAAAACCTTCGCCGCCAACTTCCTCGCGCTCGTGGTGCTCACATCAAGTGGATTAGCGATTGTATCACCAACATTGACAACACACTTCCAGCCGTGAACGAAGCAATCTCAGCCCAAGAGTAGGAGATAGTAAAAAACTGCCCCCAAGACGGGGGCAGTTTTTTTATGACAACTTTTCTTTAGCGCCAAGCAGCAACTCTTCGTTATTGGAGCTGCCATTGACGAGACGGAAATTGATTCTTTCAACAACCATTCGCTGCAGATGAGTGACTGCACGAACTTCAGGGAGTTCCTGCTCGAGGAAGAATGTCAGCTTACTTTCGAACTCATCATCAAGACTCGATAGAACAACATTCTCTAACTCAGTAACGATTTCGCCTACGCGATACATCTCTCTCTGATAAACAAAGAAATCTGGAGATGTAACTGGTACCAATTCCTGCAACCGCTCCAAAGCATGGAGAGCCTGAGCATAATCACAGTACATTGCCAACCTATCGGAAAATGGCAACATTGCTCGAGGTATGTGATACCCATCCATCAAACGGAGATTAATCTTATGTTCACTCAGCTGAATGAACTCATCTTCGAGGACCAACTCTTCTTGCTCCTCGACCAAACCTTTTGCAATGAGTGAGCGATAAGTGAACTTGGGATAAGATACGGCCATATTGACCAACTTGCCAGGGATCACCCATTGGTTCAACTGCTGCTTCTCGGGGACGACAGTGTTAATCATCTTGCAAGCATTTGTGACACAACTATTGGTGAGAGTGTTGTAAAGAACGTCTTTTCTTTCCTCAGCCGCTGCTTCCAATACATTACGTAAGAGATTTTCCTTTTGCTCATCTGTCAACTTCAGTCGGAAAGATGAGACACGATTTTTTGCCATGACCAAAGACTTCTGTAGCCTGTCCGAAAGTGTGGACAATTGATAAACGAGTGGGAAATGTTTACCCAAACCACGAACGAGATTGTAGTTTTCGCCCTTGCGAAGATGAGCCTCAACGGACAAAGCAATGCCACCATCACGTTCTCCATCTTCTGCAACGACTCCATCTTCTCCTTCCATGACAAAAGCCAACATGCCATGGGCGGCCAGCCATTCTGGAGGGAAATTTTCGGACCAGTAATAAACCTCTACTACTTTGGTGGGATCAATTGTCGTTCGCTTGAATCTTGGGGCCAAGTCTTCGCCATGAAATCCCCAACGGACTCCATTGATGACAATGTTCCTTTCATTCGATACGACAGTGGCATGTTTTTGCTCGCGACAGAAGTCTCCTCCCAAACAAACGAGAGGTGCACATAACAAGGCAGTCAACAAGGTTATGATAATGACATCTTTATACATGACTAAAACCCCTTTCACCTGCGTAATCGCAACGCCTGTGCCAAAGATGGCAACCGGCTCAGGAAAGGGGTTTCAGCTCATGTGTCGAGAAAAACCGCTAAAAATACTGCGTCATTCTCAGACAACTGCTTCAGATTGACACAACTATCTAATGTCTCCCCAAGGTTCACTTCTCCCAGCAAGACGACTGTAGGAAGAACATTCTATAAAGTCTATAACCTTTTCACCAGCCTGCGATGGCCAATAGGCATAGATGTTGGACAACATGCCATAAACACGAATTCTCTGCTTTTTGTCAGGAACGAACTTTATGAATTTTTTGCTTCTGCTCACCACATCTTGTGCAACTTCGCGGAAATTGGCCATATAAGTGGGATAAGGGAAATAATGAACTAGCTCATTGTAATCATTGGCAATGTCATCGGCGCATGCAGCGTACAAACCAGGAACAGCATTCTCATCTCGCTGCCCTTTACGCACAGCTTCTACGAAGAGGATAAATGATTTGTGGAGGAGCTGTGATTTCTCCTTCTTTTCAGCCTTCCGTGCTTTGACAAATTGTAGATTTGCTTTTAGCACTATGAAAAGCGGATCGTTCTGCCAGTGAGGAGCCAACTCATCAATGAATGGTTCGATGAGGGAGACCTTTGCCCCATCAGCCAGCAGCTTTCTTCGCAGCAAAGCTGATTTGGCTTCAAAGACCAATCGGTCCTCGTCCTTTGGATTATTGAGCAGGAGCTGCTCTTTATAAGCCGTCCTGTTTTTCTCCTTGCGAGCGATGGACAACAAAATCTTGGCTCGCTCATACATGGAGGCAAAGCCACTCTTTTCCTTTCGCTTCTCGAGTACTACCTTAAATATCGTAAGCAGGGAACGATAAGGAACCAACTGTGTGCCGTGAAAAGTCTCGATGAAATCCAATGTCCTGATGATTTCGCCCTTTTTGACCAAGGAGAGTCGAGCACAGAGATCAAGACGTTTCGTGAAATACTCTTCGTGATCTTTGCGAAGAGCATTCAGACTTTCTGATATTGGCTGACCAACAGCTTTGTGAGTATTGATCACATGCATGATTTCGCCATATTGGATGATATCTTTTTCTCTGATGCTGAACAGTGTTGAGCGAGCATCTTCAAAAGCCTTTTCAGTTGCTGCTTCATCGACCTTCACTGCCATAGCAAAACCTGATGTGGCGCAAAGCACGAAAAGCAGTAAAATCGTTAACCCTCGTTTACCTGACTCCCAATCCATTTATGACACCTCTCTTATTCAAAAACATTGAACTGTGAAATTTCTTGTACAGTTTGTTACACAGTTTGCACAGCATCCTTCGCCAAAGGACAAGATGCCTTGAATCTCCCCATATTAACCAAGAATTGGGCCAAGAAAGAGGATTGAGCAAAACACCCTTAAAGAAAGCAATCCGACTCATAACGGCATACAAAACTGACTACCTTGGCTCACTTGTTAAGCCAGGTTGGCACCAATTTGAAACCAACTAAAAAGAGACCGGTACCAAGAAGGCACCGGTCTCAGGACACTCGTCTTTACTTAGGCAGTTGCTTCCTCCACCTTTTTCTGAGTGAGCAATGAGACTATCACTAAAGTGATGAAACTCAAGGGGATGGAGATGATACCGGGATTGTTGAGAGGAATTGGTGAGGCAGCAGCGCCCATACCATATCGCTCAAACATACTTGGTGATAGCAAAATGATTACGAGAGCAGAAATCATTCCCACACCAACGGACCAGGAAATACCCTTGGCTGTCGTCTTCTTCCAGAAGAGCAGCATCATGATGGCTGGTAAGTTCGCAGAGGCTGCGACAGCAAAGGCCCAACCAACGAGGAATGAGACATTCATTCCTTTGAAGAGAATTCCCAAAATTATGGCAATTATTCCAACACCAACTGAGGCAATCTTACCTGCACGAACTTTGCCTTCATTGGTCATTTCACGGCCCAGATATTTGTCCATGATGTCATGGGCCACAGCGCCAGAGGCTGCAACGATGAGACCAGAGACCGTTCCCAGAACGGTGGCGAAGGCGATTGCAGAGATGATGGAGAACAATGTGATGCCAAAGGCTTTAGCCAGAAGAGGTGCTGACATATTGGAGCTCTCCACATCAACGACTCCACTGACCATAGCTCCTAGCCCCATGTACATCGTCAAAATGTAAAAGAAACCAATGGCAGCAATGGCTACTATTGTGGATTTTCTCGCATCACGAGGACTGGGAACTGTGTAATATCGAATGAGAACATGTGGCAGTGCTGACGTGCCGAAAAAGAGAGCCAACATCAATGAGATGAAATTGAGCTTGGTCCAAAAGGTGGAACCTTTGTCCACTTTGAACTTCAAACCAGGCCGCATAACAATTTTTCCATCAGTAACTGTCTGCACCCAAACCGTCACTTTGTCGCCGCCATCTTTGAAAACCTTTTTCACAAAACGAACTACTTTAGTGTCTTCAATCGTAGAAAGAAAAGAGAACACACCGAGAGGTCCAGTCTTTTTCACCTCTTTACCATTTACTTTGATGTTTTTCAGGTGTCCCACTTGAAAGAACTTACGAGCTTCTTTGGGTTCTCCGTTGTAGAGCTTTTTCCCATCAGCTTTTTTGACGAGCGAAAGAGCCTCTTCCAACATTGGATACGTACCGCTTCTGTTGAGACTCCACCAAGTAAACACTCCACCCTTTTCCAGTTTGGCAACGATGAGGTTACCAATCTTGTGTTGACCAACCATCTTGAAACCAAGATCATTGCTACTCAGAGAAGTAATATTATCTCCTGAAACATAAGCTCGTATGGTTTGGAACTTGTGATACTCAGCACTTGGCGGAACATTGAGGCCCTTTTGAAGCAAGAATACTGTGAGAACAGTAGAAAAAACGATGAGCAATCCACCTTTGATGAACTGCACGTAAGTCGTTGAAGTCATGCCAGCTGTGGCAACGATGAAAATAACGATACCACCTACCATGATGACACCCCAGTGGTGCTCCAAACCCAGCAAGGGTGTAACTAATGCGCCAGCTCCAACCATTTGCGGAATTAGATAACACATGGAAACGACAAGAGTAGAAATGGCAGCCATTATCTGAATACCTTTGTCGTTGAACTTTGAATCGAGAGCATCGGTAAATGTGTATTTACCTAGGCGTTTCATTGGTTCGGCAACGACAAACAGAGCGACAACCCAACCTGCGAGATAACCAATGGAATACAAAAAACCATCATAACCCATTGTTGCGATCATGCCACAGATACCGAGGAAAGAGGCGGCCGACAAATAATCTCCGGCAAAAGCTATCCCATTGACAGCCCAGTGAATTGAACCACCTGCAGCAAAATACCCTTCAGCCGATGTGGCCCTACTGGCCAGATACTTTGACAACCCAAGAACAAAAAGAACAAAAAAGATGAACAAACCAATGGCAAAATAGGAGGCTTCGTAGATCACTATTCATCGCCTCCCTCTGCAGGAGCATTTAACTCAACTTCTGCTTTTGAGCATAAGGCGTTATAAACTAGCCCCATGACAATAGCCAGGACAATTAGACCAAAGCCATAAAAGCACGCCAAATTGAGACCAAAGAGAGTCTTTGATTCCATCATTTTGGGTTTAAATGTGTTGATTGCTACAAAGCCACTGTAGACGAGACAATAGGCACCAAATAACCATAAGCCAAGTGTTGCCTTCTTCTCTGAAGCCCTGTCTTCGCCCCAATCCGTCGCTGATCCATGCCCCATAGGGTCCCCTCCTCTATCAGTCTGACCAAAGCGTGTGCCCCCCTACGTTCCCCTGAGCCTAAATTTGGCAAAAGGCAACCATTATACGCCTATCAGATATCTTTTGGGGATTTCTTTTGTGAATGAATTTCTTTGAACAGTATTGAAGAGGCAGATGAGAAAGAAAGATACTGTCAACACCACTTCTGATATGATCTTTTCCAAGGAGAGCTGAATAGTGGAAGACCTCAGAGACCACCTCATCGACACTTGGATAAGAATACCTGATGAAGCAGAAGCTCTTCGTCGAGGAATAGATATCGTACGCAGAGACCATTTCTCGCTATTAGCCTATGGTCGTGTTGGTTCATACAGCAATTGGCTCGTTCCCAACCGCTTCGAGTTTCGAAAAGATCAAATCGCCGAAGCACTCAAAGAAAGCTTCGAGTTTTTTGAGTCAAAGGCTACGCCCTACTCTGTTCTTGTCATCGACGAAATGGACAAATGGCTCACCCCCATTTTAAAAGAGCAAGGATTTGTCCTCATGGAAAATGTTGAGGCCCTCGTAGGAAACACCAAAACCTCAATGACAAAATCGGATTTCGAGGTTCGTCAAGTTCAGTCGAGAGAAGACATCCGGATTGCTTTGTCCATAGATGACAGTTTTGAAGAGCATTCTGAGAGACAATTCAACGAAGCATTAGAAAGTGCAGTGGTCCGTTCGGATGTTGGCGAAGAAAAGTGGTTCCTCTCTTACGAAAAGGGAAAAGCAGTGGCTATGGCTAGTCTTAGACTCGTGAGTGAACCCAGACATGCTTACTTATCTGGAGCTACTACCAAATCAGCCTTTCGAGGCCATGGTCATTATACGGCATTGCTACAAAAACGCTTACAAATAGCATTCAGTGTAGGAACAGAGCTTGCTGCCACGCATGCCGTCTCTGACACATCAGCCCCCATCTTGAAACAGTTTGGTTTTCAACCAGTTGGTTGGCTAAAAGTATATGCAGACAAAAGGAGAGAAAAACATGAGCCGGAATTTCTCTCCAGGTGAACAGATAGGCGATGATGGGCGTTATCGCATCATTCGTACTTTGGGCGAAGGAGGTATGGGACGAGTTTATCTCGCTGAAGATACTCGTCTAAACAGACCTGTGGCCATCAAGGTGCTGTTGGGTTTGCGTCAATTGGAATCAAAAAAACGCAAACGATTTCATAGAGAAGCTCTCGTTGCGGCAAAACTCAATCACCCCAATCTCGTTCCTGTTTATGACTCCCATTTTTCAGAGCAGCTTGATATGTTCGTACAGGAATATGTCAGTGGCATTGATTTGGAAAAAATCATAGAACTCGGCCCTCTCAATGAGAAAGATGGACGAGAGCTGCTCAATGACTTGACTGCTCCTCTGAAATATCTGCACGAGCAAAATCTCGTTCACAGAGACATCAAACCGGCAAACATATTAAAGGAAGAAGAGGGACCATATCGTTTGATGGATTTTGGTTTGGTTTATGCCCCAAACTTAACCAGGATGACTGCTGAAGGTACTCTTCTTGGAACACTGTTGTTTTTACCACCAGAAATAGCCCTTGGCGAAGAAGCCACACCAGCAAGTGACATATACCAAGTTGGTCTCGTCTTACACTTGGCCATGACGGGCCACTCCCTCCACGCTTTCCCAGATGATGTGGACGACATCAATGCCATGCTCTTTGCGGGCTTGAACCAACAGCCAATTGACAAGAGTCTACCCAAGGACATTCAAGACCTGATAGCAGCATGTTGCCATCGTGATCCTGGAAAACGACTACAAGACGGCGGAGAGCTCTCTGAATATATTAAAACAGGTGGAAGAGTTAAACGTTGTAGCGACCAAAAGACTATTGCGACAGAACCTTACGCACAGCCACAAACCAGGTCCACTCAGTTTTATGTTTTATCTTTTCTGATTCTGTCCTTTTTAACCCTGTTACTCCTATTCTCTTTTCCCGGGCAAAAAAAAGATGAAAACCTTTTTGACCTAGCTTCAATCCAATTGACGCTGAAAGATAGATTTATCCTCACTTTCCCTAAGGGCAGTCTCAATACTCCCCGTTGGTCCATAGAGTTAAAGGATGGAAAAAGAATTTCTGGCCCCTTCAAACAAAATGCTCGTGGATGGCGCTTGGATCTTGCCCGTCCAGGTAATTCACAAAATGTGTGTTTCACTATAAATACGGCCGACAAAAAAAAGAGCACTAAGCTCTTGGTTTTTCCAGAAACCCCTTTTATCGAAGGTCCCCATACGAGGTATGGCTACGACAAGTTCGCCATCGCATGGAAACTGCCACACAAAGTTCCCCTCAACTTGGTGATACGTAACCATCCTGACAATAAAACTATCGTTGAAAAAAGAGGTATTCACTCTCCCTTCACGAACTCGAACTTCATTGGATTGGGCAGAAAAAGAAAGTTTTCATGGCAATTGAGATTTGAGAATGTAATTTTGGCGCAAGGGAAAGGTGTTTTGGGCTTTAATCTGAGATACCTCGAAAAAGAGCCTGAGGAGATTACAGAGAGCAACAAAAACCCAATCGTAGGAGCATACAAAGACAATGATCATCTTTTCATTGCCACCACCAAAGGCAAAATCAAAGCACTGAAGTTCCGCTTTGGAAAAGCGGGGGCTGAACTAGTCGAAGATTGGTCTATCCCAACCTCCCCCTTACATCCTCTCAATCTGCGTTTTTTTTCGAGTTGTGGCCCCGATGAAGTCATAACTCTCGCTGGCGATGACTCCAAATCCACAATGGTCTACGGCACCCCTAGAGAGCATAAACAGATTGATATAGAGTTTGATGTGAGCAATGTTCACACTTTGTTGCTACCGAACAGTAGATTCTTTTGCCTATTTAACGTACGGGGGAAGAGAGAGGCCCATCTAGCTCTGCTGGAAAAGGCAGAGGCCAAACTTGGTCTAAAGCTTCCTGGCGATAGAGCCCATGGAGTCATCACACAAAAATCACAACCAATTGTATTTGTCAGCGAAAATGAGAAGCTCAGAGCACATCGGATTAGGATTACCGATAAAATGCTAGTCATTGATGAAACCATTGAGGTGGGTCTACGTCCTCTGGACTTCACTGAAGCTGCCTATGATGTTCCTGAAGCAGTCGTTCTGCACAAATTACCACTGTACAAGGACACAGTCCTCATTGCTTACCAAAACAAGGTCTTCACTTTGAGCGAAGACAATGAGATAAAGGAGGTCAGCACTGAACTGCCTGAGAATGCTCAAATAAAGGCAGCTTTCAACGATGGTAGAAACAAAGTGTTCTTGCTATCACTGGCAAAAACTCTGGGGCTGACAAGTCGTGCGAAAAACCAGTCCCGCCTTTGCCTCACGGAACTAACACTTAAGACTGATGGCATCAGTGTAAAAAAGTACAAAACCGTTGTTCCAGCAATTCTCAACTCTGTTAGTCGTGGCCGTGCCCATGGCGCATATATAAAAAAGAACGCTCTCTTCGTTTGTTCTAACTCCCATTTCGTAGTGTTGGATCCCACCAACAACTTCAAAAGCATTTATACGCAATTCCGTTATCACATTACTTTTCGCTATGGAATGTTCTTCTTTGGCGACTCTGTACTTCTCCCCAGCAGAGAAGGCCCCATTTTGGCCATGGATCTATTCACAAAATAGTAAGTTCCCAATCCACCAATCCGACTCATTGATGGGGAACAAATGGGGGGGAACCATGAGTACGGTAAAAAAGATCAAAGATTTTGGTCAAAGTATCTGGTATGACAACATTAGACGGGACCTACTTCAATCAGGAGCCTTCGACAAAATGGTTCAAGATGATGGAGTGACGGGGCTCACATCCAATCCCTCCATCTTTCACCAAGCAATTGCTGGCACCTCGTTATATGACTCAGCAATCAAGGAACTGGGCCACCATGGCCTTTCTGCCTACGAAATTTACGAACAGATAGCCATCGACGATCTACGTGCCGCAGCTGACATATTGGCACCAGTTTATATGCAGACCAATAGAACTGACAGTTATGTGAGTCTCGAGGTATCTCCTAATCTCGCACACGATACAGAAGGCACCATACTCGAAGCTAGATTGCTCTTCACAAGAGTGGGCAGGCCCAACTTGATGATCAAAATTCCAGCCACAGAAGAGGGAATTCCTGCAATTGAAGAGTTGATTGAAAACGGTATCAATGTAAACGTTACATTGCTCTTTTCAGTAGAGAGATATGAGCAAGTTGTTGAAGCGTACCTGAAGGGCCTGGAACGAAGATTGGCTGCAGGTCATCCCATTGATAGTGTTTCGTCAGTTGCTAGTTTTTTCGTTAGTCGTGTCGACACTGCCATGGACAAACTGATAGAAGAGAGACTCAAAGATCCCAATCATCACCAGATATTGGAAGAGCTACTAGGACAAACAGCCATAGCCAACGCAAAGATAGCTTACCTCCATTCATAGAAACTGTTTAGTAGTGAGAGATTTAAGAAACTTGTCGAAGAAGGAGCCAAAGTACAGAGACTATTGTGGGCTTCCACCTCAACCAAAAATGAAAAATACCGCGATGTTCGTTATGTAGAGGAATTGATTGGGGCAAACACAGTCAACACAGTGCCACCAAAAACTCTTGCCCTCTTCCGCGAACATGGAGTGGTCAACGAGACTCTGACAAAGGGGGCAAAAGAAGCCGAAGAGCTAGTACAACATTTGAATGAAGAGGGATTGTCCTTGCACAGTGTGACTACTCAGCTAGAGGAAGCTGGAGTAGAAGCATTTGCCTCATCATTCAAAGAGCTACTGGCTAGTGTGGAAGCCAAGCTCTAAAACGTGGGATACTTCTCACAACACCGACGTGGGATGTTGTGAGGTATGAATGAAAAACTGTCTTTGTGTTATCGTATTCGCCCTTCTCTGCTTCAATCTTTCTATGGCTAGAGCCGACCATAAACTAACCTATCGACATTCCCAATTAGTTGGCACTATTCGCCTCATTGACAGTTTGGCTTCTTTGGGTTCGGCCTCACCAGCACTAAAGATTTTGCACAACCGCACCTTTCCCAAAAATGACAAAACTACCAAACTGATTGAAAAACTGAAAAAGGCGAACATCAGTCGTAATATGAATGACAGGTTGTACCAACTAGCTTCTACTTGCGAAGACACGAAAACCTTACAGTTTCTCATTTATGGTTTACGTGACCACAGAAGTCGCAACGAAAAAGCAAAGTTGGTTCTCCTAGAAGCACTAGAACATTTTTCTCCCCGTTATGCCCATCTTGCCAAAAGAGCAGAAAAATCTCTAAAGCATTTGTTAAACCATCTTCGCAGTCCCAAAATGGCAAGAACTACAGATGAGCTCGTCTCCAAGACTATTCAGTTTTATGGTGCAAAACTCCCCATAAAACACCTCGATATTGTCATCGTCCCACTATTTGGTCTCAAAAAAGAGGAAAGGTCCACACGCGCTCATTCCTACGGCCCTTTACAGGTCATTGAAGTGACCCTTCCCGCCAAGCAGTTTCGTCAATATGGAGTGGTCATCCATGAGATAGTGCACTACTGTCAACAACACTCCACATTGCTCGGTGACTGCTATAGTCAGATGAAAAAAGAGAGCCCCTTACATGCCTCTCTTTTACTTGGCTCAGTTTTCGACGAGGCTTTGGCCACCGCTATAGGTAACGGCTATGGAGAGAAAAAGGCAGGATTGAAATGGTCAAAAACTTGGTACAACGATCCCACCTATGACGAGTACGCAAAAGCGCTCTATGAGCGAACGAAGAGATACCTCGATGAGAACAAAAGACTGGATGAAGCTTACACAGAGTTTTCTCTTACAACCTTCAGAAAGCTCTTCCCAAACATCCATAAAAGACGCGAGAATGTCTTTCGAGCCACCTTTATTGCGACTCAAGAGGTCAGAGCCAAACCCATCTTTCATTTGCTCACAGAAAAATTCAATGGTGAAAGTGTCGGCTACTCCAGTCCTATTACTTATCCAACGACTCAAAGAAGACTAAAGAAACTGGGACCACAAACGAGACTCTTCGTTTTACCAGCAAAGACTCTCAAAGTTCTCGACAGATTCCCTGAGTTAAATCTCATGGAAATCAAGAAAGCCGCCCAAAGGCATAAACCGTTCATACACGTCGAATGGAACGAAAAACTCCAAAGTTACAATATCGTCATCGTTGCTAGAGAACTAAAAACAATCCACAAGCTTCTCGAGGCTGTCTGCCAGAAGGCAGAGATAAAAGAGGGCCTACATTTTTAATACAGATAGACTGCGCCTGAGTCTTCTGCAGAGTCGTCTCCTTGATTGCCACCTACACCTCGGGCATTTGACTTCTCTCCATAAGCACCGACGAGCATAGTGTTTCCATCTCCTGAGAGAGAGACAGAAGAACCAAATTGGTCACCTGCACCACAGTTAGGAGCTTTCACGTAGTTCTTCTCAACCCAAAGTTCATCTTCCAATGTGAAGACATGAATGGCACCACTATTCTCAGCACCATTGTCTTGCTCGTTTCCACCAACACCTATGGATGAACTGTCTTCGCCTGCTGCGCCGACTGCGATAGTCTTGCCATCTGCAGCAAGGGCCAAAGATAGAGCGAAATTATCAGCTACATCAGGATTTGAACTTCGCAAACAAGCCGACTGTGACCAAGAAGAGGCTGCATAATTGAAGACATAAACTGCACCACTATTGTTAACAGTGTCATTCAAACCGTCTTCCCAGGCTGCCCCAACGACGAGTGTTCCTCCATCAGCAGACAAGTCGACAACGCGACCAAAGTTGTCACCTGAGTTGCAGTTGTCAGCTTTTATGTAGGCACTTTGAGCCCAAGCGCCATTGGCTAGCTCGAATGTGTAGACAGCTCCTGCACCTGGTGCACTATCATCATCCTCGTCACCATCGATTATGTTGGTAGCACTACTTTCGCCATAGGCACCTACGGCCAAAACACTGCCATCTTCGCTAAGAGATACAGAGCAACCAAAATAATCGCTTTCACCAGAATTGGAGGCTTTGATGTAGGCCTCCTGACTCCACTGGGAAAAACTTCGAGTAAACAGATAAACAGCACCAGCAGCTAGGTTGGAATCATCGAGCTCATTACCGTTGACGCCTGTTGAGCTCGAACTTTCGTACTGAGCACCGACAGCAAGTGTATTTCCATCACCACTCAGACACAATGCTCCACCAAAGAGATCGCCTGGTCCAGTGTTGGAGGCTTTGATGTAAGCCTCCTGGCTCCAGCTATTACCACTGCGTTCATAAACAT
>CAZXTJ010000161.1:0-14005 GCA_964643655.1 uncultured bacterium | reverse complement strand
TGAACCACGAGCACTTACTCAAAGTGACAAAAGTGTATTCGTCTTGGGTAAGGGACCAAACATCGTCGTCTGTCTCGACATTGAGAGCGGCCAAATTCGTTGGCAACACAGACTCGCAGATGTGGTCAATTCGCTATTGTACGACAATGGTTACCTCTACCTCATTGAATTGGGCATGAATCAAGTACCTCGATTGAAAGTCTATGGTGAGGCCGATGGCCAGCTTTTCGCTGAATTCCCCGTCTCCAAACATCAACCAAGCGATCCCGTAGCTTGCCCAGGAGGTATTGCTATAGCCTCCTCGCAACGTTCCATCTTTGTGTACTCCCTTTTTTCATTGCCGTAGATTTGAGATGTTCGTTACAGAACGGGACACAAATCATGGCCAACTGTCACCAAATGTGACAGATCTTCCTTCAAGCTCTGCCCAATTCAGCCAATAGAGCGCAATCGGTGGCCCCTCTCGGTTGGCCAAATTGTTGCATTTAACTATTGAACTTAAGCTATCTGGCACACTCGTAGTAATAATTGGGTATGGTTATACATGAGGAGGGGAATTTTTTGACTCGAGGTTTTTCGCTAGTCGAAGTGCTCGTGGCCATTCTGGTTTTTGCCTGTGTTGCAGTCACCTTCACGGGAATGGTTACGCAAGGCCGCAGAACGACAGAGTTCAACTCACGTTATGTGGAGGCAGCTTTCCTTTGCCGCAAAGTTTTGGAGACTCTGTGCCGCGAAGCTTTGTGGAAATTTGATAGCCTCGAGTCTGACAGTGAAGCTCTCCCTCTCGTAGCCGAAGAAGGTCAGCCCCGTTCCCGCTTTTTCGAGCGCCTCGATTTGAGCAGCGAAGGTGTGGTCAAACTGCATCCCCACCTGAAAGAACACCTCGAACATTTCCTCGTCCAAGCTGTCGTCGAAGCTTATGGCGAAACAGAAGACGTGAAAAAGGTCAGTGTCGTAGTCCATTACCGCCTCTCAGGAGGTGAGACTTCGTGGCACCAAGTTGATTTGGCAACTCTGGTCGTCCGAAGAACGGCAATATGAGCAAAAAACGCGGCGTGACCATTCTCGAAGTCCTCGTGGCTGCAGTCCTCATGTCATTGGCCATTGGCGGCATGTATAGCCTTGTCTTTTTCGGCCGCAAAACAACTGACACAAGCATGGTTCACGCCGACTGCGCCCTCCGCCAACGTCTCGTTCTCGACCGTTTGACTAACGAAATGTCTCACTGCCGCCGCGTTCTTTACCCCACGAAAGGTGCTTATTCGGACTATCTCCTCTTCGAGAGCCAAGCCGGTTTACACCACTTGCTCCGCCTCTCTCCGGGCCGTCGACACCTCCTGCTCACAGTCGTGGAACGAAAGGACAACTACGTCATTGCCGATACGGAAAACTCCCCCTTGTCTTTCTCCAGGCTTCTCTTCCACCGCGCCGGAGACACTGTGGACATGACCCTCTCTTTCCGCAACTCAGAAAAAGAAGAGTTCAAATTATTCTCCCATGCATTCACAGGATTGGAGGCCTCACCTGATGGTCTCCGCTAACAATCGCCGTGGTATAACCATAGTCATCGTCCTCTGTCTGGCCATTGGTTTGGCTCTCATTGCCGTAGCTGCCACAACCTATTTCCAATCACAATCCCGTGGTTTCCAACAGGGAGTTTTTGCCCTCCGCGCCCGCTATTTGGCCAATGCTGGATTTAATTTGGCTGCAGGAAAACTTCTGCAGATTTCCATGACTCTGGCTGATAGGTGGTATGCCTCAGAAGGAGATCACAGCACCTTCAGCGAGTCTTTTGCTGGTGGTAATTTTGACGTCTTCGTCTGTGATGTTTTTAATGGTGGAGGAGAAGAGCTCGACCGGCTCTTTGTCCTCTCGCGTGGGAGTTTTGGCACTAGGGGAGGAGGGGCACACTCGCTGGCTTTTGGAGCCATGCGTGCCGTTCCTCGCAAAGATGGTCCATTCTCAGCCACAATCATCTCAAAGGAGTGGTTGAATGCAAAGGAGCTGTTGGCACTTTTTGATGACTCTCCCGAACGATATTCTGCCGATGAAATCGGAGTGATTCGCCATGGCGAAATAGGCCTCAACAGTGGTCAATTTACTGCTGCCCGCGACGGTCTCATTAAAACTTTGCGCAGACGAAAGTTGGAAAACATAAACTTCAGCAATGAAGAGCAGATGAAAACTCTCGCTGCTCTGCTCATTCGTCATCTCGAACTTCGCGCCTCCATTCAACTGGCAAATGCTGTGGCCAATCTCAATCGTCGTGCCCGCCTAGACGCGATTTTGCAAAATGCTGCCGGTGTTCATCTTGGTGAAGAAGACGTCATCGAAATCCTTGGTTCTGTTTATAACAATGGCCCAATTCTCTCTGGCGAAAGTTGCGAAGAGATCATGAGCAAAATGACTCGTCCCCAAGTCGAGTTGATGATTGTCTACATCATCTTGCAAAGGATTGCTGCCTTGCCAGCAGACGTAGAGGTCGAATTCAAAGGGCTTCGCCTCAAGCCTGGTGACTTGGCGCTGGCCATTGCCCGTCTGCTTTATACGAGCATCATGGAAAAACCCTGTGACTTCCCTTCAGTGGCAGGCATCATTCACGTCCTCCTGCGGCAGCAACAAAGACTGTCTCGCATTAACGTGTTGCAGCATTTCTTTTATCTCCTCGACGGCGAAGCGACTTATTGGTGGACAGGAGGTCCCGGCGGTGGTCCAGCGGGCGCCCGTGACAGTCAGCCTTTCCGCCGCGGTGCCATTGAATTGGCCCGCCGTTTCCCACAAGCTGACAGAAGCCGATTTCCCTTTAGCCGACACGCCCTCGACACATTGCGGGATGGGCGAACTGGTTTGGATATGTTGGGAGGGAGTTTCACGGCCACTGAATTTTGGTTCCAGAGATTGTTGTCTTCTATTCCACCTAGATCTATGCAAGCCGATAGTGAATTCTTGAAACAGTTACGAGCTGCTTTGGATCTCTATCTAGCTGATGCATTGGCGGAAAATGGTACTGAAGGATTGCGCAATGCCGTGGCTGGTTCAGCAGCTGTTGGTTTGGGGCCAGCCCAGGAATATGCTCTAGTCGACTCGGCTGATGACCTGTTGGATGGAACTGACACGAACATGCTGACTCTCGAGATACCCTTGAATCCAGGCTCTCCGACAAATCTCGAACTAGGTGATTTGCCTGAAATTTGGGCTGACAACGAAGTGCAGGGCACTCGAATTTCACAGGCTGAATATGAAAATCTCATGAACCAACCACAGCCAGGATTTGCCCAGAATGAAGTAGCTGTTGATGAATTGACCTTGGCCGAAGGACCGAGCAATCCAGGAAACACCCCCTGGAGTGGTCATCCACTCTTGGATAACGATGGACTCGGTTCAGACGATGAACAGTTACCCCAACCTGCAGCTCCACCTGGTGCAGACATTGGATACGTGGGTGCAAACGTAGAACCACCAGTCGTTGTTGACAACAATGGACAACAGGTAGACAGACCTCCCGGTGGCGGTCTCAATGTTGATCCCCCTGGTCAGCCTGGAGACCCACCTCCAGGTGACCCACCGCCTGGTGACCCACCTCCTGGAGACCCACCACCTGGTGAGCCACCGCCAAACAACTTGCCGCCGGCTCAGTTGCCGCCCATTCCCACAAACTTTGATCCTCTCTCTATCTCCAACTGGATAGAAGCTTTCCGAGAGTTGGGTAGGCAGAGACCAGCACCTCCAGGTTGTCCAGGCCCAGATGCTTACGTAACTGGAACACTAAACGTAGACCAAGCTGATTGGGCTCCTTACCAGTCAATACCCTTCATGGGTGTGGCCTGGCAGGCAGTCTTAGAAGGCTCGGCTGAGGCTCAAGGGCAATAGCGCGCACTTCGCAGTGACGTTGGCGCGCAAACTCGCAGTGACGTTGGCGGCTACTATTTCACTTCTTCGATGAAACGGCCATAGCCCGCGAGCATGGGTTTGGGTACACCCAGTTTCTCTGCCCGGGCCAGTGCTTTTTTCGCTTTTTCTTTTCGTCCACCGCAAGCGAGGGCGACGGCCATTCGTAGGTAAATGTTGGCCATCATCTCTTTGTTGGGTACAAATTTTCTGGCAACTTTGAGGCGTTTATAAAGCCTGATGGCAGCTTTTTTTACATCTTTAGAACCTAGTTCGTTGCCCTTGTTTTTTTCGGCCGTTGAAAGAAGCTCGCGGAAATTATTCGTCGTTCTCGTGAAGAGGAGGAAGCCATATCGCTTTTTATCATCTGTTTTGGCAATGGACTTGAGAAACTTTTCGGCATGTTTGGCCAGGGGGCTTTCAACTCCAGCGACGATGAGAGCTGCGTCACCGCGCAGGCCAGTCGTATCCTTTTTGTCATAACGAAAGATGATTTCAGCCACTTTGATAATCTTGTCACCCAAGGCATCGGCACAATGTTTGAACAAATTGGCAGCCGTTAGCACTCGCTTTTTCCCTTTTAAGTCAGGCAAGGCTTTGAGCTTTTTTTGCCAACCGCGGCAGTGTTTGATGAGGCCTTTCAGGTGCTCTACGTATTTGGCTGCGCCACCTTCACGATAACCCGTTCGAGCAATGAGGGTGCCATCGACTTCCAGCAGCAGAACTGTAGGATAACCACGGACACCATAACTTCTGGCAACCTTCTGGTTCTTTTCTCGCTGCGCAGGTGACACTTTTGCGGGATTACGTGGGAAATCGAGCAGACAGAGATTCAAGTTTTTAGCGGCCCACTTCTTGAACTCTTCTTTCTGAAAAACCTCTTCGTCGAGGCGTTGGCACCAGCCACACCAATCAGAGCCAGAAAAATCGAGCAAGATAGGTTTGCCATTGTTTTGAGCAGCTGTCTTGACTTTGTCGTAGTCAGTAGCCCACTGATCATTGACTTCTTTCATCCAGCCATCTTTGTTGGCACAGAAACCAGCTGTAGAGCACAAGAAAAGCAACAAGACCAACCAACAGGCTCTATTAATCATGCTTATTCCTTCCGAAAACATATGGTGTTCTCCACCCATACTCAGATAGCATACCGCAGAGAAGGTGGCTCGTTAAACTGCAGGGTCTAGGCACCTTCCTTTCGCTTTCGTCATAATTATTGGTGGAGGAAAGATGGCTTCAAGTGACGATGCTTTGATAATTGCCACTGCTGCAGGCGATAGTGGTGCCTTTGAAGCATTGGTTTTGCGACACCAGCGGCGTGCTTGGAATATTGCTGCACGTTATCTTGGTGATGTCCAAGAAGCGCGGGACGTTGTCCAAAAAGCATTTATGCGTGTGCTACAAAATGCCCATCGCTACGAAGCTGCTGGAACCTTTGGTGCATATCTGCGCACCATCGTCTCTCGCCTCTGTCTCGACTACAAAAACAAAAAACGAGCCACACCAAAAGATAAAATGAGCGGTATCGCAGCACCTCCCGACAGCATCAGTTCCCAGGTGCACCAGCGAGCTGCTCGTTCGGCCGTTCGCCATGCCCTCGATCTGTTGCCACCACGACAACGAATGGCCGTCGTTCTGCGTTATTACGATGGCGCAGGATATAAAGACATCAGCAAAGCCCTCGGCGTATCGAGAAAAGCTGTGGAACGCTTACTCGACCGCGGACGCAAACGTTTGGGCGAAATTCTGCGTACTGCCGTCAGAAGCACCGCTTAGCAGCACACCGCCTGCCGTAGCGCTTCGCAGCGCGCCTCTCTAAAACCGCCTGAAGGGCAAGCTGTATCCCAGACCGAAGTAGAGGTCCTGTCTGCTTGCCGTGTCATCAACTACGTTATCCATCCAAATGAATGATGTATAACGAGCCACTGTGGACAAACGTCCTTTCAGTTTCATTCGTAGCTCTGATGTCCAATCCAACATGCGTATGTCATCTGAGTCGAAGGAGCTGAAGAAATCGAAGTTCGTCGAGAAGGTCACATCAGGCCTAATTTTGTGTGACAGTTCGTATCGGAGGTTGAGACCAAAGTTGTCAGGATCATCAGGCACAGAGAGTCTGAAGAGATGAGCACCTCCAGCAAAGATTTTCGCCGAGGGAGAGGTCTGCCAAACGAGTCCAAAGTGTGTTTTGGCAAAGAGTGGATGGTCTTGGCCCTCTACATCGGGATTGAGCACTGTTCCTGTCAGATTGATGCCTCCATAGAAGTGGGGTTTGCGACAGGCTCTTGATTGATCTTCATAGGTGATGTCGAAAGAACTCTGATCTATCAACTTCAGGTTGTTGAAGTTTGTGTAACTCAGTCTGAGATCAAAGGTCAGATCAGCCTCTGGCCAGTCGATGACATTTTTGTGATGGAAATTCCAGGTGTATTGGCGGTGAGCATTACCTGAAAGTCCTGGAATGTCTGAGCCCGTATAGATTGCGTTGGGATCTGAATATTGATAAGCGCCAGCTGCACCGCGGAAAGAGAGTTTGTTGAAAGATGCATCGAGATTTGTCGTTGCACGTCGGATTGGGCGTTTGGCAATGCGTCGATGTCTCTTTCTTCTGTCCTTGTCCGAATGTTTGGCAAAATGCGCAGCAAAAGCATTCACCAGTCTTTGTGGTCGCACTGACGAAGGCGTTCGGGGAAAGAGGTCCAGACCGCCTAGGGCCATATATTCTGTCGTAGCCACACGGTATTTTTCTGTTGGATTGATGGGGCGGCCATTGACTGTCGGTCTGCCACAATTGGTTCCCATCCCAACAATTTCTAAACCATCATCGTTGATCAACTTCTCATTACGTTGTTCCCATACGTTCTTGAGAGTTGCTCCATCTACTTCGATGAGAGCTGCTCTATCAGGGAAGGGGAAGGTTATGGACAGAACGCGTTTTGTGACTTTTTTAGGAATGTTTTGATGGCGTAAGGCTCCTTTGTGGATGATTGCTACCTCGGCTCCGAGTTCACAGCGAAGCGCATTGAGCAGCGTTCTTCCATAATTCTGGCGTTCACTTTCTGTCAACGTGGCCAGCACTTCTCCTGCTTCTTGGCGTGCCTCCTCCTCGAGCTTTTGAATATCTGCAAGGGCTCTCGGTTCATCAACAATGGAATCTTTTACTTTGAGGGCACGGGCAAAAAATGTCATCCCCGCATCAGAAGGAGCCGTCACCAGCCGTGCCAAATGTGAACCGTGGCAGGCAGACCAAATCAAGATCCGCCCATCGAGTAGCTGATTGACGAAAGTAGAACCCGTTGCAACATTTTCACCAGCAGCAGGATGAGCAAAGATGGCATCTATCCAAGGAAAGTCTTCGAGTAATTTGACGCCCCTTTGAAAAGACATCGTTCCCATGACAACAACGATGTCAGCACCAGCTGTTTTGCTCTTCATTTTTTTCATGGTCTCGACAGGGTCATCGAGCTGCAATTCAGCTGGCCATTGTGGCCAATTCTCAATAGCTTCAGGATCAATGAAGCCCAAAACAGCTATGGAACGACCAGCCCGCTGCAGGCGCACGACTCTTTTCACTCGGGACAAAAAACCTGACTTTTTCAATTCACCACTGACTCGATGATTTGAACAAACAAAGGGGAAACGAGCACGACGGTTTTGTTTGGCAAAATTCTCAACACCGGCAAAAAAGTCGTGAGGACCAATGGCCATAGCGTCATAGTGGCAGTGGTTCATCAACGATAGAGATAGCTCACCACCATCGAGATTACTCGTCACTGAGGGGCCCAACATATTGCCACAAGAGAGCAGTAAAAAGCGCTCGGCTTGCCCTTTACGCAATTGAGAGATGTAAGAAACAGTTTTCGCCTGGTTACCACCGGACTCTTTACCGAGTACTCCCTGCACGGAACCATTGTGCACGATGACCAGCTCATTGGCGGCGTGCAGGGAAACAAGGGCGAAAGTGAAGAAAAGAATTGAAGTGAGAACAACTTTTACAATGGATTTAGTCATTCTGAAGAGGCTCCTCTTTCATCAAGGAATGGTTGGAAATTTTCCGATAGCCAAAATCTCTACGTTGTCATGAGAGAAGGTTGCACTTGTGACAGTCGAGCCTTTTCTCTCGAGGTGAACCGTCGTTTTGTCGTTTCCGCCCAACACTGGTTCTCCGCCTGTTTCGAAGGTTAGAGTCAAACTCTGTCCGCTACGTTTTGTGGCCAATCCAAGTGCAAGGGCTACACTACCCGTTCCACAGGCTGCTTCGATGTGACCTGACATAACGCTATGGGGAAAGAGAGCTCGCGCATCACCACCATTGGCAGTGTTCTCATCATAGAGAGCAACAATCCAAGACTCCGTTTCTATCTTCTCTTGGAAGCGCTGCTGAAGTGCGGCGAAGACATTCAAGGTCTCGCTGTTCATTAATTCAAAATCGACACCACGGTACCTGGCTGCAATGTCTTCTCCGGAAACGACCATAAAAGAGCCCACTCTTGTGATAGGGACATCGTCGACGATAACCTCTTCTATGCCCTCAGTTGTGCACTCTTCCACAAAAGAGGAAAGATTTGTTTCGACTCTATTCACATGTCCATTTTTAACGTCCAGTTGCAGAGGCACGAGGCCACAATCAAATTCTAAGGTAACTGGTACTTTGCCCTCATCAAGAGCTATTCCGTAGCGATGGCCAATGTCAGTTTCACCAATCGCTTTACCCAAGACCTGTGTAAGTCCACCACAGGCAGGAATGTAGTCGCGCCAGGAACAACTGACTATTCGAACCCGCAAGTCTCCTCCCATCTCAGGAGGATAAAGAATGCCAGCCTGATGACCTGTTAGGTACTTTCCACTCAGAACTCTGAGCGTCTGCTCTAGCTCCCTGGGCTGATTCATCTCGTCACCATGCAGCAGTATTATAAGATTTCCACCCATATGGCCCTTAACGAAATGCATGGCGAACTCCCATCTATGATTTCTTCACACATTAGCATGTGGGCAGAGCGTAACGATGTGTGACGCTGACCTTGTCATAGTTCGTTACGAATGCTCTGTTCTCCCAGGACTGCGAAAGGCCGAAAGAGGCTTCTAGACCAGAAAACACGAATGCACACCAAACAGGCAGCCTTTTTGCACTGCTCCAGAGCAAAGTATAAAAAAGTTACCGACAGGACGACCATGAACAAAAATGCGGCGAATACTGCTCAATTCTGCTCTGCCAAACACAATCCCTTAGCCGACCATGCCAGCCGACCCCGTTTGCAGAAAATGACCAAACCATTCATTTGGAGAGCTTTATCGTTGCTGGCCTTGTTCATGGTCCCTGGCGGTGCTTTGCTCGTGCTCGGGGCTGTCACGACCCTCAGCGAGCGCTAGCTCGCTTGCTCCATGTCTTTTTGCCGAGCGTTAGCTCGCTCCATTAAGAATTCGAACTATCGCTCGATTGTCGCTCAGCTGCTTTCTTCGACGCCTGCTCCGCCAGTGCCTTCCGCTCCGAAGACAATTCATTGAGCAAATATCCCAAAGTCCACTCACTGGACATTGGCGTCAGCGTCGCCCACAAAGGTTTGGGCAGCTGCAGCGTCCGAAAACCACCCATAAAGGCGTGAATCTCCTTCTCACTGAGCCCCGACATGATGACGGCTCGCTCCATCTCAGCAGCTTTCTCACCATCGGGCAGGGGACCCTCGAAAACATCGAGTAGCTTGCGCGGCAGCTCCTCCTCCGTGGCAAAAGCCAGGGGAATGGCCGTCAAATTGAGCTTCTCTACCATCATGGCCGTCAGACCCTCTATATTCGCCTGCGCCTGCTTTTCATATCCACAAATGAGAATGCGCCGAGGCCCAGGGCGAGGCACATCAGACTCACCCATCTTCTGAAATGTCGCGTCGTTTTGTTCCATATCACACCGTCCTTGCCGACCAAGATATCCCAGCTGGCGCTATTAAACAAGCCGAGTCCCTGGTAAAATGCCGCTGTCATTAGACTAACTGAAAGGTTTTGATGAAAGCTGGAAAGCTCGAGCTCGAGCAAATTCAAGGTTTGTTTGGAGCTGGTCTCGGTGCCCTTCGTGAAGACGTCGTGGCGGGGCCAGCCGTTGGAGTAGATTGCGCCGTCGTCTCTGTTGGTGACGACAATTGCGCTGTTCTCAAGTCTGATCCCATCACCTTCGCCACGGAACGTATAGGCTGGTATGCCGTCCACGTCAATGCCAATGACATTGCCACGAGCGGCGGCGATCCCTGCTGGTTCCTCTCGACGGTCTTGTTGCCCCTCACGGCTTCCGAAGACGAAGCGCGCGGAGTCTTTGCCCAAATCCACGAGGCTGCCAAATCCATCGGAGTGGCCGTCGTTGGTGGCCATACGGAGGTGACTCCGGCAGTTTCGCAAGTGACTGTAGCTGGCACAATGGTCGGTTTCGTGAAGCGCAAAGATCTCGTCCTGCCCCAGGCAATCGCCCCCGGAGACGTCCTGATAATCACCAAGGGAGCAGCCATCGAGGCTACCTCAATCATTGCCAATGAGAAGGCAAAGGAGATTTCGGAGGAGCTCGGTCGCGAAGTGCAGGAGAAGGCGGCGGCATTCCTGGACGTGCCGGGCATCAGCGCCCTACCGGAGGCTCGTATCGTCCGCGAAAAAGGAGTCCACGGCATGCACGACGCCACTGAAGGCGGAGTCCGCGCCGCTGTCTACGAAATGGCCCAAGCCTGTGGTTGCGGAGTTCTGCTCGACGAGCGAGCTGTTCCCGTCCATCCCATTACAGCCAAAGTCTGCGCTGTCTTTAGTCTGGATCCCCTAGCTTGTATTGCTTCTGGAGCATTATTGGCCGCCCTTCCCAAAGATCGCGTCGACGAAACATTGGCCGCTCTCGAGGCTGCAGGCATTAAGGGAGCCCCTATTGGGGAGTTTTTGGCCAAAGGAGCTGCCAGCGAAAGAATAAATCTTGAGGGAGTTCGCGAGCCTTTGGTTTATGATCCCTGTGATGAGATAACAAAACTATTCGATGAGTGAGAGGACGATAGCTGTGGGAAACATGTCTCGAAAGAAGAAGCTTGGTGTGATGGGGAGCGCTTCTGGTCCTATCTTGGAGCGACAAAAAGCTAGTTCCAAAGCTCGCGAAGTGGGCAAAGCAATTGCTTCTCGAGATTGTATTCTCATCACTGGTGCCTGCCCCGGTCTGCCCCACGAGGCTCTCAAAGCTGCCAAAGAAGCTGGCGGATTTACAATGGGAGTTTCACCAGCTTTCTCTCACCACGAACATACTGTGGAATACAAAAGTCCCGATGACTGTTTTGATGTTTTACTCTATACATCCATGGGATTTATGGAGCGTGACATCGTCAATATCAGAGCCTCTGACGGACTCATTTTCCTCGGCGGAGGAGTGGGCACGCTCAACGAGTTCACAGTCGCTTACGAAGAAGGCAAACCCATCGCCATCCTCGAAGGCATAGGTGGAGTTGTTGCTCACATAAAAGAAATATTGCAGTGGTGTGATAGACCCGTTCATCCCAATATCGTTTTTTCTGACGATCCCGAAACACTCGTCGACTTGCTGCTCGAGGCCATCGATAAATATCCCACACCCATTCACGAAGATGGCCGCGTTACAGACATCAAATTCGGCAAATTGCGTGGCTAAAAGACCGCCTTGCGGTCTTTTCCTGTCTTCGCTTGATGCTGCCTTGTGGCCTTTTCCTGTCTTCGCTTGATGTCGCCTCGCCGTCGCCCCTAAAAGAGCGTACCCAGCAACATGCTGCCTCTAGCAATGAGGAAGCAGAGAGCAAATCCCAGCGCTAGCGGCAAAAGGGCACCGATGATTGTCCAGCGCCAGCTTTTTGTTTCTTTCCACATGGTGTAGATAGTCGTGCTACAGGGATTGTGTACGAGGCAGAAGGTCATGAGACTGAGGGCCGTCACCATGGTCCATCCTTTTTGTTGAACAAGGACGACTCTAATTTGTTCGAAAGATTCGATGTCGGACATGACTCCTTGATTGAGGTAAACCATGAGCAGCGTGGGCACGACGATTTCATTGGCTGGAATGGCGATGATGTAAGCCACCAAGATGGCTCCGTCGAGGGCAATTGCTCTGCCCAAGGGGTCCAAGAAGGCGGCCAGATGAGCTGCTAGGCTGAGGGAACCCACATGCACATTGGCCATAATCCAGATTAGAGCACCGGCAGGTGCCGCCATGACCATGGCTCTCCAGAGGACGAAAATGGTTCTATCGATGACGGAAGTGTAGAGGATTTGACCAATGTTTGGTCGCCGATAAGGCGGCAGCTCCAAGGTAAAAGCAGAGGCTTCTCCGCGTAAGACTGTTCGCGAAAGCAGGGCCGACACAAAGAGGGTCAAGATTATGCCAATGACTACAACTGTGACGACAGCCAAGGTAGCGGCTAGAGAAGCATGTTCTTTGGCCACTGCACCGCCAACAAAGATTGAAGCCAGCATTATCAAAGTGGGAAAACGGCCATTGCAGGGTACGAAGTTGTTCGTCAATGTGGCAATGAGTCGCTCCCGTGGTGAGTCGATGATACGACAAGCAATCACGCCGGCAGCATTACAACCAAATCCCATGGACATAGTCAGTGCCTGTTTGCCATGGGCTCCGGCTTTTTTGAAGAGCCAGTCGAGATTAAAAGCCGCTCGCGGTAAATAGCCCAAGTCCTCCAAAAAAGTGAAGAGCGGAAAAAAAATGGCCATTGGCGGCAACATAACGGCGACGACCCAGGCGAGGGCTTTGTATGTGCCATGCCAGACAATACCCGTCAACCACGCAGGTGTTCCCCAAGACGTAAAGAGAGCTGCGCCTTTGCCTTCAATCCAAAAGAGCCCATCAGCAAGCAGAGCAGAAGGCACATTAGCGCCAGCGATGGTAAGCCAAAATACAATTCCCAAAATCAAGAGCATAGTGGGGAAACCAAAAATGGGTGACGTGAGGAATTGGTCCACTTTGCGGTCAAAAGCCCAGGGATCGTCTTTTGTGTGTTTGACGACTTTGGTGGCAATCTCTTCTGCGTCTTTATAAAGACTGGCCACCATTTTGTCGCGGAAATTGCCTCCCAATTTCAGGCGGAGGGCCTCAGCACGAGCGAGAATTTCTTCATGACTCATGGACATCCCTCCTGTTCATTGATTGCCGTCCAGAGCTCATTGATTGCCATCCAATGCGATTTGGGCACTGAACTTTTCCGCAGCTTCTTTCTGTTTGTGGGCAAGTTGGGCCAGCTCTCCTGAAAGGAGGGCCCGGCGCATCCTATCGTCGCCTTCGATGAGGCGCATTGCTATCCACCGCGGATTGGGCACTCCTGGAGCCGCCTCCTCAATCAGCGGAACGAGCTCCGAGACTGCTTTGGACCATTCATCTCCGTCGCCAGAGCGGTGGGGGGTAGTTTTGATTTTGCCTTCGACGACGCCGGCAATCGCCTCCCGCAGCTCCTCCAAGCCTCTCTTGGAAGAGGCTGCAGTTGCAACGACTGGTACTCCCAATTTCTCTTTCAAAGACTCTAGGTCCACCTCTATGCCTTTTCGTTCGGCTTCATCTATGCAGTTGAGGCAGACGACTACCTTGTCGCTGATCTCCAGCACCTGTAATACGAGATTGAGATTACGCTCGAGGACAGTGGCGTCTGTGATGACGACCGTACAATCGGGTTGGCCAAACAAAATGAAGTTACGTGCTATCTCTTCGTCTTGGGAAGCTGACAAAAGTGAATATGTACCCGGCAGGTCGACCAACTTATAGTTTTTCCCAGCGTATTCATATAAACCTTCAGCCCTCGTTACAGTTTTTCCAGGCCAATTGCCAGTGTGTTGTCTCAGCCCCGTGAGGCCATTGAAAACAGTGGATTTGCCTGTGTTGGGATTGCCAGCCAGGGCAACGGCATAATCCCAGCTACCCTCGGGAAGTCGCTCTAGTTCTTGTTCTTCGGCGTGACAAGTGCACTGTTCACAACTCTGCACTTTTAATCACCTGGCTTTTCTATCAAAACGTGGACAGCTTCGTTGCGCCTCAGAGCTATCAGAGTGCCGCGAACACGGTAACCCGTGGGATCACCAAAGACATTGCGCAGCTCACACTCAATCGTTGTGCCTGCCGTCACTCCAAGGTCCAGCATTCGTC
>CAZXTJ010000160.1:0-14049 GCA_964643655.1 uncultured bacterium | reverse complement strand
GTGTTGAACCTGAAGACTTAGCCGCGGGAGTTTCAACAAAGGCTAGTGACCAGTATTCACTAGCAGCAACGATTTATCGTTTGTTGAGTGGAAAACCTCTTTTTGGCCACTGTCAGGGAGACTTGCGAGAAGCCATATTGAATGAGACTCCTGCGCCAATCGAGGAACAGCCAGAACATGTGAATGCAGCTCTGGCACGCGCCTTGGCAAAAGAGCCTGAACATCGATTCCCCGATGTGGACACTCTCTGTCGGGCTCTCGATGAACCTGGCGTAGTTGCTGAGTTCAATGAACAAGAAGCCGTAAAAGAAGCAGCACCTGCAGTCAGTGATGCTCCAGCCCAAGAAGAAGGACCAGGCGCTGTACACAATGTCATGCGTCTCGGAGGAGCACTTCGCTGGTTGAAAGTAGGCATCGGTGTGGCAGCAATTGCTGTTGTCCTTTGGTTGGCTGGCCCTGCTTTGAGTGAGTATGTATCAGTGTTTTCCTCACCACAACAAAGACCTATATATCGTAAGAAAAAAGTCGTAGTTGCCAAAAAAGCAAAGACTAAAGGTAAGGGAAAAACCAAAAAGCTGCAGAAGAAAGAGACACATACAAAACTAGCGAAGAAAGCTAAAAACAAGAGCGAAAAGGCTAAAAAACAACTCGCTCAGAAGCAAGCGTCCAATGTGAAGAATGAGAAACTTGCCCAAGCCAAAAAGACTGAGGAAAACACAGCTTCAGAGACTACTAAACTGGCCAAAAAAACTGAGCCAAAGGTTGAAGCGAAGACAACAGAACAGCCTGCTGTTGCTCCGAAGGTTGAAACACATATAGTTGCTAAAAAACGAGTTGTTCCAGTGAAGAGTGCTTCACTTATAAACCAAAAAAGTGAACCCACTGTTTTGGCCAAAGTCGAAAGAAAAGTGCCTATTGCCGAGGTTCCAGAACAGAGTGAGCATGTTCGAGTGAGACAGTTGCCTCGAGTAGAGAGAGAACCTCGGCGAGCTTTACCTGTCGTTGTGCGAAAAGTAAGTCACAGTTTTGCCAAAGTTTCAATTCATCGAGGTAGTCATTCACTAAGTTTCATCAATGGACTGTCCATGAAAATGATGTGGATTTCACCAGGTACATTCTGGATGGGTAGTGACGAATATTCTGAGGAACAAGAAGCCAATGAACGCCCTCGTCACCAAAAGAGTGTCAAACGTGGTTTCTGGTTAGCAGCCCACGAAGTGACGCAAGAGCAATACAGTTCAATCATGGGTGATAATCCTAGTCAGTTCCGTGGTGTCAAGAGACCTGTTGATAGTGTTACGTGGCGTGAAGCTCTGGCTTTCTGTCGTGCCATGACCATAAGAGAACGTCGCTTGGGAAGACTTCCCGATGGCCACGTATATGCTCTACCAACTGAGACTCAATGGGAATATGCAAGCAAAGCAAACAGCTCATCTTACGGAAGAAGAGAGCTGGCCAAAGTTGCTTGGTACAAAGGCAACAGTAAGAGAGTCTCTCATCAAGTGGGTAGACTGAAAGCCAATCAATTTGGTCTTTACGATATGTTGGGCAATGTTGAGGAATGGTGTTTGGATAGACGTTCGAGCGATTACTCTCAATCACCTGAAGACGAGAGTCCCAATCTTGATGATTATGATGAACGGTGCATTCAGCGTGGTGGTTCATGGGCATATGAACGTAGTTTCTGTAGGGAAGCCTACAGAGGATATGCTGCGCCATCAACACGTTCAGCAAGTACTGGCTTTAGATGCGCCATCATCTCGAAAGCTCTCTTACGCCCAAGAGCAAGACGAGCTCGCCGAATAGCAGGCGGTTTCATTGGTCTAAGGCGCTGGATGGGTGTCAAATCTGCCCGTTCTGGTAAAAAGGCTAGCAGTGAGGCAAGCCCTGCAGGGGAATTGACCAATGCATTGGCGGCAGGCGTGAACTGAAATCACTTGCCTGTTGAACCGTTGTGCTTGGTATGCTGAAAGGCATGATTAGCGGTCCAACAGTAATACCAATCGCTGGCGGCAAAGGCGGCATTGGCAAAACAATTTTAGCTGCAAATACAGCAGTAACCTTAGCATACGCAGGTTTCAAGACAATCGCCATTGATTTGGACTTGGGTGGCTCAAACCTTCATTTCCAATTGGGCTTGAAGAATAAATATGCTGGTATAGGCGACTTTGTTAGAGCCAAAAAGGATAAACTAGAAGCTCTACTCGTCCCAACAGAAATAGAAAACCTCAGTTTCATTCCAGGTGATGGCCGCACACCATTTATGGCCAACATTACTGTTCCTGACAAAGTTCGTCTAATGGAGGCAATCACCAATTTACCGGCTCAATTTGTTGTTTTGGATCTTGGTGCAGGTAGCTCCTTCAACACCCTTGATTTTTTTCGACTATCTGGTACAGGTGTTGTCGTAACTACTCCAGAGCCCACAGCAATCATGAATTTGATGACCTTCTGCAAAAACCTCATTTACAGGGCAATGTCCGTTGAAGCCAAGGCCAATACCGAGATAACAGAACTCGTGCGCGATTTTATTGAACGTCCCATTGAAGAGCAAGGCGAAGATTTACGAACACTTTTTGATCAAGTTTCGAGAGTAGATCTAACTATCAGCAGGAGAATGAGGGATGTTTGTAGTCGTATACGCCCTCGTCTTGTCTTCAACAGGGGAAGTCACCCATCACAGTTGCAAGTAGTTGCCTCAATGGAGAAAATTCTTCAGCAACGATTGGGACTGAAATTGGACTGCTTGGGATTTGTCTTCAACGATGAGACTGTAATGGAAGCCATCAGAAGGCGAACCATCCTCATTAAGACATTTCCCCAATGTTTGGCCTCTCGCTGCATAGTCAGGCTTGCCAAGAGAATAACTCGTGTCTGGAAAGGCAATATAGTCAACGGTCGCAGTCGTTTGCTGAAAGATACTCAGAAGGTTTACAACTCTTGGGTTTTGGGTGAAGAAGGCCAATTAGCTTGATATTGCTCTACCTTGTCTGCTTCTGCGCAAAAAAGTTCGACTAATTTGGGATCAAAGGCCTTGCCACTTTCTTTTCGTAGATAAGCGAATGCCTCTTCATTAGTCAACTCTTCACCGTCATTGCTGCTCGTTAGCACATCAAAGACATCAACAATGGCCACAATTCGCCCAAAGAGTGGGATCTCTTCTCCATGCAGTCCCTTTGGATAACCGCTTCCATCCCATTTTTCATGGTGAGAACGAGCAATTGACGCAGCAGCTTCCAAATAGGGTGACTTTGAATCTGCCAGTATTTCAGCTCCCTTGTCTGTATGGCTGCACAACTTCTGCCATTCACCTTCTGTCAATTCACCTTCTTTCCTTAGCAGACTGTCGGAAATCATCAGTTTGCCCACATCGTGAAGAGTCGCCGCGATTCTGAGCTTGTCGAGCTCTTGACCTGAAAGTTCGAGAGCGCGGCCTATGATTGAGCTGAAGAGACTAATCCTTTCAATATGATGTGCAGTATTTGAGTCCTTGAACTCTGCAGCTAGGGCCAAACAACGGACAGTCTCCAAATGAGCTGCCTCTGTAACTCTTTTCGCCTTTACCATTTCATCGAGTGCTTTTTGTAAGGCTTCAGTTTTTCGCTCTACTAGCTCTTCTAGTTTCTGTTGCCTCTTTTTGGCCTCTTGGCGCCTATCATATAGCTCTAAAACCAAGGCTGTTCTCATCTTGAGTTCCGTAGAACAGACTGGTTTTTCGATAAAGTCATCAACTCCCGCTTCGAGAGCCTTTAACCGAGCCTCTCTTTGTCCTAAGGCCGTGACCATTATGATGGGTTTATCACCCCACTCGTCCAACTCCCTCAAGCGGCGCGTCAACTCGAAGCCATCCATTTTGGGCATGGAGGCATCAACTAAGGCCATATCGAAACTCAAGGAGAGTTTATCCAAGGCCTCGAGGCCATTGTTGGCCAGAAGGGCCTCATATCCCAATGTACGGGCCAGTTCGGCAACAACTTCTGCTTCTATCTGCTGGTCGTCAACAACAAGAATTTTTCTTTTATCGCTCATGGAACCCAGTATAACAAACTGAAGCGTTGTGCCTGCTGCAATATGCTCTAAATGCAAAGCTTTGGCCCGCATAAGGCTTCAAAGGCTCACATAAAGTATGGAACGTTTCATGCATAGTGAAACTCGGGAGATTATGTCCATTGGGCCTTGTGGAAGGGGGCAACTGTGTTTACACAGTTTCCAGCAAAAGTAGATCATTTTGTGGTGAACGGAAAACTAGGCGCAGGCGCCATGGGTACCGTTTATGATGCTTATGAACCAGCGTTGGATAGAAAAGTTGCATTGAAGTTTCTCGAAGGACAATTGGCTGAAGATAGTCAAATAGTCGAGCGTTTTGTTCGTGAAGCCAAATCCGTTGCTCGCTTGCAACATCCAAATGTAGTTGCTGTCTATTTTGCCGGCATACACGATGGATTGCATTATTACGCTATGGAACATGTCGATGGTGTCTCTTTGGACGATATCATTGAGCAAGGTCCCCTCGAACCAGAGAAGGCAATCGATTACCTGAGACAAGCAGCCTCGGGGCTGTCGGCTGCATGGAAATGTGACCTCGTTCATAGAGATGTGAAACCAGGAAATCTTCTACTCACAAATGAAGGTTTGATAAAGGTTGCCGATTTTGGCATAGCCAAGGTACTAGGTGCAGAAAAAGACCTAACTGCGACCGGTGTAGTCGTAGGCACTCCCCATTTTTTGTCTCCTGAACAGGCAAAAGGAATGGAGCTGGACTGTCGCAGTGACATCTATTCCCTGGGTGCTACGTTCTATTATCTGCTCAGTGGAAGCAAACCATTTGATGCAGAAGTCGTGACACAAGTCATAATCGATCACATTACTAAACCTTTGATCCCACTGCGTCAAAGGGCCAGGAATGTGCCAATCCATCTATGTCGAATAATCGAACGAATGCTCGGTAAAGATCCTAGATATCGTTTCCAGAGTTACGAAGAACTCATTGCTGCCATAGATAAACTCGCGATTAAGGAAGAGCTTTCTGCGACAATAGCAGGTGGTATCAAGACTCCTGCAAAGTTGCAGTGCAAAAGCAAAGCATCAGCTACCTTGATTACTGGGACTGTTACCAAAGAAGAGGTTCCGGTAGTTGTCACTCCTGAAGCCAAACCATCTCGATGGCGACTTTCAGCAGTAGTTTGTGCCATTTTGTTTGGTTTGCTTTACGGTCAAGTGTTCTCAGCATTTCATAGTGGGGCAGTTTTGACGGGATTACCAAGAGAGGCACCAATAGAACAGGTCAAAAAAGGAATAGATGATTTCCAAGCCAAAATCGGGGAAAGGAATACATACTTGAACCGAAGAGCAGAAGCCAGCTTTACATTGGCCTTGCAGTCATTGCCTGGAGCCAATGAAAAGTTACCTGCAGATCTCAAAGCAGACAAATCATGCTGGTCCGATAGTGGGTTTTCCGAGAAATGGGACGTGGCAGGAGGCAGGCTCTTTCAAGTGGCCGATGCCTTAAAGATAGACTTGCATGAGCTCGAGCCCGTTTATGAAGAGGTAAGAGAAGTAGAGAGAGGATTGTTGCAGCTGACGGCACGTTATCCCTGCCGTATTCCAACGGTAAATGCTCTGCGCCGCCTATTGAAACAAGAGCTGGAAGCTAGACCTCCTGCGGCTCAATGGCGAAAAGATGCCATAGTTCACGAAATTCTGGAGCTTGAGGCTGGTCCTGGTATGAGACAGACTGTTGCACTCTATCAGAATCTGTTGATGACAATGCGTTTGGCTCGTATCGATCCTCGCAGAATTTGGCAAGGTATGGCTAAAGAGCGACCAAATCATGAGAGCGCAGAGATGTCCAAAGAGTGGGATCTGCTCGAGAGAGCAGCTTTGGCTTTGTCTGTTCCTGCTCTTGAGATGGGTGCAAAGAAACATAGCCACAATGTTTATTCTGCTGCTGTTAGTCTGCGAGCAACCTTTCCTAAAAATGAACCTCATAAAACAACTAGCGCCATAGTTCGCCTCTATAGACTTTTGGGCAATAAGAAGCCAGCTAGTTGGGCCAAACAGAAATTGCCTGCTAGAGACGCTTCTGCTAACGAGATAATCGCCTTTCTTGCTGACAATGCAAGTAGTTCTATGGATGAGCTAGAAGAGGTTTCTTTTACCTCGAGATTTTCATCCATCATGTTGGTTCCTTGGGACCGTATTAATCTGGCTCGCCGTTAACAAGCTCCTTCAACAGAGACAAAAAATCCCCCGCCATTGTGGCGGGGGTTTTTGTTGGACCTACATCAAGCTACTTTCAATGCACGTTTTTTTGCTTTCTTGGCAAGTGGGCTATCAGGAGCGAGAGCTTGTACTTTTTCCCATCCCTTGGCAGCTGCTGCATTGTAGCCAAGTTTGTAATAGGAGTTTGCCAAGTAATAATGAGAGTTGATGTCCGAAGGATCAGTTTCTATGAGTTCCAAGTAAGTCTTTACTGCATCCTTTAGTTCATTGTTCCTGTAATAAGCAAAAGCCAACCACTCTTTGAGTTGACGATTGGCAGGATCTGACTTGAGCAGTTTCGTGATCTCATCAACTCCTGTGGCAGATCCCATTGAATAGCTAGTCAACAGACCTGGATCTTGTTCTTTTACCTCTTCTTGTGGAGCGTTGAGCAAAGAGTTCACATCTGGAATGTCCAAACCAGCTATTGAGCGATGATCCTCTTCATGGGGAGCAACTGGCTGCTCTGCTGGCTTAGCGCTCTTTAATGGAGCCATTGACATAAACTCAGCTTCTACACTGAGAGCAGAAATGTCTCCGCAAACTGGCATGATGTCAGTGAGCCATTTGCCTAGAGCTAGTTCCAACAATTGGAGAGCACTTCGACCGTCAGCGGTCATATGCTCGAGTTTGGGTTTGATTGTTTCACCACAATGAGTGCATTTCGTTGGTTCCATGTTTTCTGGACTCAAGACCGGTATGTCTTGCGCCTTACCACAGATTGGGCAAGGAGCTTCGAACATGAGCCTTGCGTTTAGTTTTGGTAGTGTCTTGCTCATATCTTCCCCTTCTTCATGTACGCAAGTTTTTTAGATATAAAGCAAAAGACACGCCACTTCATTCATACCAAGAGAAGCTTTTTCCAGAGCGCTTTTTCACATTTTGCTGCGCCATGCAGTGGCACAGTGCAGCGTGAGTTGGGCAAAAAGCCCCACATGCATTTTTCGGTTTTTCGGCGCAGCCGTGGGAAAAGGCGGTGACGGGCCAATCACAAGTGCTCTTGCCGATTTTTGCATTGTTGGAACGTTTCCTGCTTTGAGTCCCACGTGGGCCAAGTGTGGCCCCGTTGATATACCTAAGGAGGGTTGTCGTGGGTGAACAAGTAAGTATGGAACAAAAGACCTCCGGCACAGTCGCTGGCGTACTTGCTGGGCTGGCAGCAAGAGAAGGTAAATTTCTGACATTCCAACTTGGTGGAGAACACTATGGGATTGAAATCCTAAAGGTACAGGAGATCATTGGCATGATGCCTGTGACAGACGTACCACGTACTCCTGATTTCGTTCGTGGAGTAATCAATCTTCGTGGCAAGGTCATTCCTGTGACGGATTTGCGCCTGAAGTTTGGTATGAGTTCCATGGAATACACAAATCGCACTTGTATCATCGTCGTACAAGTGAGCCGTGGTGGAAGAGAAGCAACAATGGGACTCATCGTTGACGAAGTTTCCGAAGTTGTTGACATTGAGAGAAGTCAACTGGAACCACCACCCGATTTCGGACATTCTGTCGACGTAGACTTCATCTTCGGAATGGGTAAAGTTGGCTCCCGTGTAGTCATGCTGCTCGAAGTTGACAGAGTATTGTCAAACGTTGAAATGAGCCTTGTTTCTCGCGCAAGCGCTTCTGACGAACAAGAAGAGCCCAAAGAATAAGCTCTAGCTAAATAACACAATTAATAGATGTGAGCGGATACGGATATGTCTAGCATCGACTCCAATCAAAAAATTCTGACAGAGAGTGGCACGAACGAAGTTGAATTCATTGAATTCTACTTGGGTGAGCAAGGTTTTGGTGTCAATGTTGCCAAAGTAGTGCAGATAGTCCAATTCAAAGAGGAGTTTCTCACTAAGGTTCCTGGCCGACACCCATTTCTTGACGGGACCTTTTTGTTCCGTGGTTCGTCCATACCCCTGATCAATCTCAACAGAGCACTGTCACGGACAAATGATCCCGAGAAGAGCTATATTCCTCTCGTTTTAGTGACACAGTTCTTTGAACGTCAAACAGGTTTCCTTATTGACGGCATAAACCGTATCCATCGTGTTACCTGGGAGCATTTGATGCCCATTACCGAAGTCTTCGGTGGCTCTGATATGTGCTTCACTGGTTCAGTCAACATAGGTAAAAATGAAATTCTCATTGTCGATCTAGAGAAAATCGTCACTGAAATGGATCCTGAACTTGCTTCCTCCTTGGGTTCTGGAAATGATGACGGACCAGCGAAAGAGAAGAAGGAGTCACGATCAGATATTCGGATCATTTATGCAGAAGACTCTGGTTTCTTGCGCAAATCAGTTGCCAAAAAGCTTGAAAAGGCAGGTTATAAGGTTCTCGACTCATTCGAGAATGGCCGTGCTGCCGCCGATTACATAGATCAGCTTCGCAAAGAAGCTTTGGAGCAGAACAAAACGCTCTCAGAAGTCGTAGATATCGTAGTCTCAGACATTGAAATGCCTCAGATGGATGGCCTCAAATTGTGCCGTCATCTGAAAGAGGAGCTTGGCATCAAGGACGTTCCAATTATCCTCTTCTCATCGCTCATTGATGAGCAAATGGCAGTGAAATGTCGAGCTGTTGGAGCAGATTCATTCGTCTCCAAACCACGAGTACCAGATTTGATTCGAGAGGTGGACGGACTCTGTTTGCGTGAAGAAGCGCAGGCAGAAGCATCCTCTTGATCCACACTCTCTTAACGATAAGTGATGAGCACCTCATAGAGGTGCTCAAACTCTTTTAGCAGGAATTCCCATTGAAAAGAGCGATTGGCCTGTGATGACAAAATCGCGGGTGTGAATCTGTAACAACATTCCCTCTCTAGGAGCTCTAATCTCTTCACTCTGAAATGTTCTAATACAAGATAGATGACCTACTATTTCATCTTTTTTCACAGGGCTCATAATGTCTTTGCTTGGATAAAACAAGCCGCTTTCCAAGGCGTGCACATCTGAACGTCGATACATTGGAGGCTCTTCGGGAGCCTCTGATTCTCTCTCACACATTCCAGCAAGAGCCATTACTCTTTTGATCCCCTGGCAGGCCTCTTCCACCTGCTCTTGTGTCATTCTGTGGTTTGCCGGCATCTCCACTGCAAAATTGGGAACTCCTCTTGCTGCTAGTGCAGGGGCCATTGCTCCTTTGTAGTTGAGGTCTAACTTATTGTCTATATCGAGCAGCCAAATCATCTCTGGTCCAAAGGCACAAATATATTCGAAAGATCTCTGTCTCGTTGTGTCATCACCGCAATCGGCAAAAATTGCCATTATTGGATTTCTTAGTCCAAAAGAATGAAAGTCTATGACCACATCGCTGTCAGAGAGAATTTTCATGAGCCTGTAGGCTATCAGCTCAGGTAATTGGCCATCAGCTCTACCAGGGAAAATTCTGTTTAGGTCAAGATTGTCTCGTGGTGAAGCTCGCAAGGAAAGGGCTTGTGCCACAGGATTTGCAGATGGAATCAAACGAAGTTGTCCCTTGAAGTCGTCTATGGATTGCAACAGCTCATTAAACACGAAAAGGCCAGCGACTTCGTCTCCGTGAACTCCAGCGACGAGTGAAAGTGTTGGACGACCAGAGCCGTAGGTCAGCACTGGGATAGAGAGGTCTATGGCACCAAAATCAGCCAAATGAATATGTGAAATAGAGGGTTTACGCACGGCATATCCTTTCTTCCTGGCTTCATTTGGATGTTAGAAAAGACTGACTATGTGACGCAATGGCCTTCACATCGTGCAAAAAATGCCGATAAATGATATAAAATGTATGAAAATGGCACAAAATGTTGATTTGAAGGTGGTAGACGATGTCCAGGAAAGTAGGTCACATCTGGCACCTCCTCTTCTGTTTGACCTTTACGGTCTTTTGGGGGATGCCTCTTCACGCCGACACGAGAGATGTAATCATTGGAAGAGTGGCTACGACAGAGCCCCTTTCAGTTGCTCCTCCTGCAAGAGGAGGTGCTGTGGGCAAAGAGATCTATTCGACACTACTCAAGGATTTGAATAGATCACATAGCTTCACACTCGTTGATTATGATGGACCAAATGTGGCGAGGCCTGCTGTTGCTTCAGGTTTGATAGTGCCAAGAGGTGCTACATACCTAGTCGTTTTGGATGTAAATGACAAGGGTGCGCAGGTTGTCACAGCGGCTTATCTGCTCGAGGCTGGTGGAGGAGGGGCACGCTGGGCTCGCCAATATGTTTTGAAAAGTGGCTCACTGCGTGAGGGAACTCATCGTATTGCCGATGACATTCATCAAGAGATTACGGGCAGGCCCGGATTTGCAGCGACGAAGATTGCCTATGTGGCAGATCACGAAGGTCACCCAGCAATATTTACCGTTAGTCCTGATGGGCATGGACATCGTCGCTTAGTATCTGGCAAGTTTGCCTGTCTCTTTCCCAAGTTTGCTCCATCACGAAATTGGCTCGTTTACACAGCATATAAAAGGAGATTTCCAGAGTTGTTCCTTATTGATGTCATGTCTGGTCGGAACCACGTTCTCTCTGGACGACCAGGTCTGAACAGCTTTGGTGCCATATCACCCGATGGTTTGACAGTTGCCGCAACTCTTTCTTTCAGCGGTAATCCAGAGATTTATCTTCTCTCCATGACTGGAAAAGTCAAAACACGATTGACGAAGGACAGGGCTTGCGACTTGTCTCCATCGTGGTCTCCTGACAGTAAGAGGATAGTCTATGTCAGTGACACCTCTGGAAAGCCTCAGCTCTATGTTCGCAATAGTGACGGCACTGGAGAAAGAAAACGTCTTACCTTCCCCTTTAATAGTTCCTCATATTGTGTTGAACCTGATTGGTCTCCAGATGGTGAGGATATTGTGTTTTGTGGGCGAGTTGCTGGTAACTTCGACATAATGCTCGTTAATGTCAAATCAGGTGATGTTACTGCTTTGACAGAGGGCGGTCTTCATGAGACGGCCCCAGCATGGGCGCCTGATAGTAGACATGTTGTCTATGCCACAGAAACAAAAGGACGGACAGGATTGACCGTCATTGATACTCTAGATAGTTCTAAGACATTTAGTATTCCACTGCCTGCGTCACGAAGGAGGGTGCGTTATCCCTCCTGGCAACGTGTCGCGAATTAGTCAAGAGGAGGTAGGCATGAAAGGGCTGAACCGTTCCTGTCTGCTTATTTTGTGCATTTGTTCTCTTTTGTGCAGTGCTTGTGGCAAACGCAAGCAAGAAGAAGATAATCAGGTGAGCATTAAACCTACGGGTACTGAAGGAGTTACCAAGGAATTTGATCCTCCTTCAGGCCATGAAGGATTTTCTGTCGTTGGTAAAGATATCCCCTTGAGTGGGTCCCAAGTAGATATGGGGCGCTATTTCGATCCTGATTACTCAGGTGGCGAAGATGCCGTATCAACTGGTGCAGGCTCTGACACTGACATCTTGGGTGGTGACACGAATGCACCAAGTTTTGTTTTCAAGACGGTATACTTTGAGTTCGACAGCCATCGGCTCACAGCAAAAGGACGGGAAGTACTGCAGGCTATAGGTGAATATCTTCTCAAAAACGAGAGTATACGTGTTGTTGTTGAAGGTCATTGTGACGAACGAGGTTCAGATACATACAACTTGGCTCTAGGTGAAAAGAGAGCTTTGTCTGTAAGAGAATTCCTCGTTGCCTTCGGAGTTGGAGCCAACAGATTACACACTGTTAGTTTTGGTGAAGAAGAGCCTGTTGAAGCAGGTCAATCAGAAAATGCCTATAGCAAGAACCGGAGAGCACAGTTTCGTATCGCTGTTCAATAGAGGAGAAGCTTATGAGGCTTGAGACTGTAATCTGTCTGTTGATTGTTACCTTGATGTCCTCATCTTCTCTTTTTGCACACAATTCCAATAGAAAAAGAATAGAGGCCCTCGAATTAGCAGTGAGGAAGAACAATACAGTTCTTGCTCAACAGTTGGCCGACATTGAAGAGAAACTGAAGCAGAGTGATGAAGCCAAAGAAGAGCGACGAGTACATGCTACTCGACTGCAACAACGTATGCGTTCCTTGGAAGACGGTGTTGAGCAAGGGTTAAGGGCTATACGTGACACTCTGGCCAAAGAGATAGACAAACGACTCGTTTCTTTGGAACGTGGGCAGAAAAGGGTTGAGAAAGAGAATAGTTCATTACGTCAGAGTGTTGTTGCATATGAGAAGACGCTGGCTGCATTTCGCAAGTCTTTGACGGAATATTCCAAGCGTGTTGATGGTGAGTTGTTGACTCTGCGACAGCAAGTGGTCAAACAAGAAACTCAACACAAAAAAGACAATGCTACTGTCCTCAGTCGTATTGACGGATTACTTCAGATTGTCGACTCTGAAAATAAAAAACTCCGCAGCGCAATAACAACAGTGTCTCGCTCTTCTGGAGGGCCACTCGTACATGTTGTGCAAAATGGAGAGAACCTCTGGGTCATTGCACGAAAGTACAACCTCTCCACAAAGGCATTGCTCAAAGCCAACAAAAGGCTGAAAAATGTAAGTAGCGTAATACATCCTGGAGACAAAATTATCATCCCGGCTCAGTAGCCTCTCCTGAGTGCTACTGGCGAAAGGAGCACTCGTGAGAATTCTGGTACTGGTCACGCTGTATGCACTCTCTTGTGCCATATGTTCAGCTCAGGCTCTTAAACAGGTTGACCCACAGCTGCGCCACATTCAGCACTCCATTAAGTCAATCAATCTCATCAATGGCTTAAATCTCAACGTTGATCAGATGGTGGGATTAAAAGAGCTTGCTCGCCAGGCCAATACTCTTGAAAAGGCAGCTCTCAGTGAGGCTAGACGTGCCGAAGGCTCAGCTCTGGCTGTATTGCAAAAGTTTTATGAGCAACTAAAAGAGAACAGAGTTCCAGGTGATATGACCAAACATATGGTCCACAGAGTGGAACACCCCTTCAAGGCTGTGCAGGCAAACTATAACGAGCAGATGGCTGACAAAGTAAAAGAAGCAAAAGGCCTACTGAATCCTGGGCAGCTAGCTATGGTGAAGAACTATCGTCCTTGTATAGTGCCAACTGTCGACCTGACCGATCCTTCTCGGATTGGTTCTGCTGCTTCCGAACGTTTGATGGAACGTTTCACCCAAATCCGTAACCTTTCTCCTGAAGTTTATACACGGCGGAAACAAAATATCATTGACCACCATGTGCGCAGGATGCGGCTTCATTTCCAAGGGAAGATAGATCAAAACAAAGAAGCTGCTGATTTCAGCCAGTTTCTGGAAAAGGTGCGTGCAATGGATGATGTCGATTGGCAACTCCAAGGAGCGCAATTGATAGAAGAAAGCAAAGAAGCCAAAGAGTTGGCCCATAGACCTCATATACGTTCTCGAGATAAAACTGACGATTTCATCCGAATGTTTTTGCTCAATCCATCTATGTACGAGATTTATGAAGAGCGTATCAACGCAGGTGGAGCTCCAGAACAAAAGCTCCCTGAAGAGACCAAAAAGGGACCTTGGCAATATCACGGTTGGCGAAGATTTCACAACAGGCGATAAAACACCTCGCTCCCTTTTCCGACTATACATGTAGTAGTAGTTTTCGAAGGGAGTCCCTATGGGCAGAAAATTTGCCTTTTTATTGGTCATGTCTCTTCTCTGTTGTTCTTTTGGTCACGCTGCCGTGAGGCGAGCACATCGTTGGCGTGGACAGTTAGAAATGTTTAGACCCAAAACACCATGGCCGCGTTGCATATCGCACCGAACTTATCGAATACCTGGCAACAAGGTCAAAGGAGAGGTGGCTTATGATGGTCGCATTCTCTTCCAAA